>DAOSWK010000120.1:0-3934 GCA_035593545.1 Oscillospiraceae bacterium
CTGCTCAGAAGAATGGAGACACCGGTCACGCCGCCGAATACAAAATTATTCGGATATTTAAAGAAGTAGTTGCCGAAAATGATCAGCAGCGACGACGCGGTGAGCAGCGCATATTGGGCCAGCTTTTCCTTGATAATGTTGTTCGTTCCCATGGGCCTTCCTTTCTTTCGAGAAAAATAAGTCGAAAGAGATAAAAATTCCGAATTCCGCGCCCTTTCCGAGCATCCCTCCGCCGGAAATACCTAATCCGGCAAAAAAACAGGTTTATCCGCCGCTTCAGACGACCTGAAACAGGTAAAACTTCAGATAGTCCGTCTCCGGGCGGAGACTCCAAACATCGGGACAGGTTCGTCCGGCGTTTCAGACGACTTGGAACAGGTAAAATTTCAGGTAGTCCGTCTCCGGCACGTTCCACAGAATCGGATGATCCGGCGCCTGCTGGCGGGCCTCGATCTGGCGGAGACTCACGGCGGCGTCCTTTGCGGCCGAGTGAAGCATCTTTACGAAGAGCTCATCCGGCATGAAGTGGGAGCAGGAGCAGGTTGCGAGGTAGCCGCCTCTCGGCAACAGTTTCATCGCCCGGTAATTGATCTCTTTATATCCCCGCTCGGCGCCGGCGACGGTCTTTCTGGATTTGGTGAAGGCCGGCGGATCGAGAATGATGAAATCATATTTTTCCGCCGAGTCTTCGAGCGACGGCAGAAGATCAAACACGTCCGCCGCGACAAAATCGATCCGGTCCGAGAACCCGTTTTGTTCCGCGTTGAGTCTTGCCGTCTCCAGCGCGGACTCGGAGATATCGGCCGCCTTCACATAAGAAGCTCCGCCCTTTGCCGCGTTGAGGGCAAAGGAACCGGTATGGGTGAAACAGTCCAGCACCCGCCTGCCTTTTGCCAATTTCGACACGGCGAGACGGTTATATTTCTGATCGAGAAAAAACCCGGTTTTCTGGCCGTTCTCAAAATCGACGAGGTACCGGACGTCGTTTTCCGTGATGAAGGTGGTCGTCTTTTCCGGATTCGTGACGCCGGTTAGCGGGAACCAGCCCTTGTTTTCTTCCAGCCCCTCGAGCTGACGGATAGCGACATCGTTGCGCTCATAAAGGCCGGAGATCTGCTCGCCGTTCTCCGTCAGAACATCGTAAATCAATGGGAACAGCATGGGCTTGAGCTTTTCGATGCCGACGGAAAGCGTCTGCGTGACGAGAATATCATGGAAGCGGTCCACCGTGAGTCCCGGAAACTGGTCCGCCTCGCCGAAGATGACCCGGCAGCAGTCCGTATCCGTTCCCATGACGGTCTTCCGGTAATCCCATGCGTACTGAATTCGTCTCCGGAAGAAATCCCGGTCGAAACGGTCGTTTGCGTTTTGGGAGATCAGGCGGATCCGGATTTTGCTCTCCGTACTGAGAAAACCGGTGCCGAGATAGCGGCCCTTTTCCGTGACCACATCCACCAGTCCGCCGTTCACAAATCCCTCACTTACGGACAGCACTTCCGTATCGTAGATCCACGGATGGCCCTCCGAAACGGAGAATTCCGCCTTTTTTGTTACGATCGCGCGGGGAAACATTCTTTCCGTCTTCATTTCCTCAAACCTTCAAAATCATTTAAATTATAATATATATCTTAAACAGAATTCGGCTTCTGTCAAACAAAATTTTCCCGCCGCCGAATTTTTGCCGCTTCGCTCAAAAAATCTTAACAATTCCTCCGTATTCTTGAAATGATTCCATGCTATAGTACCCTCGAATTCAAAAAGGAGGCAGTCTATGAAAAAATTTCTTTCTGTTCTGTTGACTTTCTGCATGGCGGCGGCGCTGTTTGCCGGATGCAGCTCCGCCGGAGAAGAAACCGAATCCTCCGAAAGCAGTAGTTCCGGTGAAACGGATGCCTATGCCGACGCGGTTCAGATCGTCCTCGGCGACGACGGCATCACGGTGGACGGAGCGGCGGCTTCCGAAAACGCGGAGGACGCGGTTTATGTCGGCGCATCGGTCATCTATTATGAGGCCGGCCACGACGAGACGTACGGGGCGGGCGACGAATCCGACGGCCATACCGCCGAAGAAGCTGCTGAAACCACCGTGCTCACGATCACGCAGCCGGGCAGCTATCATGTGACAGGCACGCTCTCCGACGGCCAGATCGCCGTGGATCTCGGAGAGAATGCCGAAACGGACGAGAGCGCGGTCGTCAAGTTGATCCTCGACGGCGTGGACATCACCTGCCCGGTTGCGCCCGCCGTCATTTTCTATCATGTATATGAGACGGAGAGCACCACGGGGGCCGGCGCGCAGGTGGTTCTTGCCGACGGAAGCGAAAATACCGTCACCGGCTCCCATGTCGCAAAGATCTACAAAGAGGGCACCGAGGATAAACTCTACAAATTCGACGGCGCCTTTTACAGCAAGATGACGATGTCCGTCGACGGCGAGGGTTCTCTCACGATCAATGCCGACAACGAGGGCCTCGACAGCGAGATGCATCTGACCATCAACAGCGGCACGATCAGCATCTCCTCCATGGACGACGGCATCAACACCAACGAGGACGGTGTGTCCGTCTGCACGATCAACGGAGGCTCCCTCACGATCAACGCCGGACAGGGCTCCGAGGGCGACGGCATCGATTCCAACGGCGATCTTGTCATCAACGGCGGAACCGTCGTCACAATGGCGAATCCGCAGACCGGAGACGGCGGCATCGACGCGGACGGCAACATTCTGATCAACGGCGGCGTCGTGATCGCTTCCGGCAGCCGCAACGACGCGGTCAGCACGGACTCCGCCCAGCCGTATATGGAACTGAGCTTTGCCGCCACGCAGAGCGCCGGCACCACCATCCGCATCGAGGATGAGAACGGCGGCGTGCTGCTTGAGACGGCGGTGGAAAAGGCCTTCCAGAGCTTCACGTTCAGCTCGGCCGATCTTACGGAGAATACGGTCTACCATATTTACGCAAACGGCGTCCAGCAGCAGTACACCGGGAACCTGAGTTCTTGGGCTGCGGGAACCGGCGGCATGCAGCCCGGCGGCCAGATGCCGGAAGGCGGCTTTGACGGCTCCGCTCCTCAGGAACCTTCCAGCGGTTTCGATGCGCAGATGCCTCAGAACGGCGAAACGCCCGAAATGCCGGAGGGCACCCCCGACGGAAATTCCCGGACGAAGCCCGGCGAAGAGAACGCTGTCTCCGGCGAGATGCCTTCGATGCCGGAAAACGGCGAAACGCCTCAGGGACCTCAGGACGGCCAGCAGGCATCCGGCGGAAATACGGCGGAACTGAGCGAGCCCTCCGTGGACTTCACGATCACCGCTTCTATTCATAGTTTCAGCGGCGTCGGCGACTATGCCGAGGCCACCGGAAAGACGGCGCTCACCTTCCATGTGAATGAGGACGACACGGTCCTTTCCGGCGATACGGTCAGTATCGTCTATAACGGCGCAACCGACGCGGACGGCAACACGGTGGAGATCGACGGCAAATACGTCCAGTTCAGCATCGTGGACGTCCCCTCCGAGGACTATTCCGAAACGGTTCTGCTCTCGGATGGCAGCATCACCGATCTTCTCCCGACCGACGCGGGAACCTATTGCCTGACGATCGCGGTCACCTCGGACTGTGCGGACTACACCGGCAGCAGCCAGTGGGTCTTTACGATTGGATCCACCTCAGGTTCGTAAAACGAGCATAAAAAGACGGCCGCGGAACCAATCGCTCCGCGGCCGTCTTTTATTTTACCTTTTATACGCAATAGGGATCTTCCGTTTCGCCTTTCAGCAAAGCGACAAGCCGCCGCGCAAATTGTTTCGCGCCGGAGACGGCCTCCTCCGTCTGGAAATCCGTGATCCCGTCGATATCCCGGCAAGAAAACATGCCAAAATACCGCAGCCCGGCGTGCTCGCAGAAATGCTTCATTCCGAGTTCAAACGGCC
>DAOSWK010000121.1:0-3931 GCA_035593545.1 Oscillospiraceae bacterium
AACAGACCCCGAGAGTACGCTGTATGCGCTCAATGAAGCCGAAGGAGGCGCCGTTGAAGGCAGCATCGCGGAACTTCTGGAAATCGCGCTTCCTTTATGTAAATCGACCAACGGCACATTCGACATCTCGCTGCTCCGGCTCTCGCAGGCATGGGGCTTCTCCGGCGGCGAAGAGCGGGTACCCGAGGCATCCGAAATTGCCGCGCTGCTGAAGTCCGCGGGCTGGGAAAAAATCGTCTATGAAAATAACACTGTCACAATCCCTGAGGGAGCCGGCCTCGATTTCGGCGCCATTGCCAAAGGATATACCAGCCAGAAAATCTCGGATCTGCTCGCCTCTTACGGCGTGGAATCCGCCATGCTTTCCCTCGGCGGAAACGTACAGGTGCTCGGCAGAAAACCGGACGGAACTCTCTGGAACATCGGGATCGCGGACCCCGCCGACGAGACGCAGATCGCAGGCAGCCTTCTGGTTGAAAATGCGGCGGTCATAACCTCCGGCCCTTATAAGCGTTATTTTGAACAGGACGGCATCCGTTATCACCATATTCTTGATCCGGAGACCGGCGCCCCGGCGGAGAGCGGCTTGCTCTCCGTGACGATCATCTCGGAGAACGGCGCGCTCGCGGATGCGCTCTCCACCGCCCTGTTCGTGATGGGCGAAGAGAAGGCGTTGGACTACTGGCGTGAGCACGGTGGTTTTGAAACGGTGCTCATTACGGAGGACGGCCGCGTGCTCGCAACCGACGGGGCCGCGTTCACGCCAGCCGAAAATTCCGATTACTCGTATTCCGTCGTCGGATGAGTCCCTTTCCAGTAAAGCTCCAAACACTCGTTTTTGGGATGCGTCGGCATCCGGTCTCTCCGTCGGCGGCGAAAGAATCCATGCCGGCGCCGGGAGTTCGGCAAACGTCTCCGGCACAAAGACGTTTCATGAATCGACATTTTTCATTTACAAAACAGGCCAGCCGAAAGTCTCCCTTCCGGTTGGCCTTTTTTATCCTCATTTATTATTTAAAGAAACCGGCCGCGTCCACCAGACGGAGCTTGGTGTTTTCCAGATTCTTAAGCTCGCGCGGATATTCCCGGATGGAAAAAAGCGTCTCAAAGCGCTCCCAGAAATCCAAAAAGAGCCTGTCGTCCTCAGAGATGAGCCGTTTGAGCGCAGAGGCATCCGTCGGCATATTTTCTCCACAACAGTGGCCGAACAGGATCTGGCGGCTGCGGGGATTGGCGACAATCATCCGGGAATCGGCATATTCCTTGAGGGAACTCCAATAGCCGCCAACCGACGCGCCCAAAAACGGCAGCGTTCCGCGGCGGTTGCTGCGCTGAAGATACTGTCCGCAGATCTTGCGGAACGGACGGTCGGACAGATACTCGTCGACCTGTTCCTGCAAATTTCCTCTGCCGATCGTCTCCCCTCTCCGGATAGCCGTCATGTTCGGCATCACGAAGCGGAACCAGAATGCCAGCGATTCCTCGGAAATCGCATAGACGCCCTTACGGCTGACCTTGTTCTCCTCTCCAAACGGGGTCTCCCTCGTCACCGCCTGCATCTGAAGCAGCGTCAGCAAATATTTGTTGACCTTCGTGCTGCTCTCCCCGGTCGCGGCGACGATCTCGTTGATGCGGCAGGCGCCGTTCGCAATCGCCGCGAGGATCGAGTGGTAGAATTCCGGCTCGCGAAGCTCGTCAAGAAACAGGCGCGGCGGCTCATACAGCAGCGGCGCGCCTTCCGTCAGAAAGATCCGCCGGATATTTTCCTCAAAGCTCTGTCCCTCCCGAACCAAAGAGAGATATTCCGGAATTCCGCCCAGACAGCCGTAAAAACGCAGCTTGTCCGCCGGGGAAAAGCTCTTCGGCAGAAGTTTCGCTGCATCAAAATAATCCAAAGAATCGAGCTTCGATACCACCGGCCGACGCACCAACACTCCGGCATCCGGGTCCTCGGCGATGATCTCGCTCTCGGTAAAAAAGACGCGCCCGCAGGAGGCCAGCACATAGAGGCCGGTACCTTTCCATTCCTGATTCATCGCGGCACGAAAGCTTTGAAAAATCTCCCCGTCGCTGAACACGAGATCGGCAAAATCGTCGATCACCAACAGAAAGCGGCCCTTCTTCGCAAAATCCGTGACGCGGGAAAAGGCCTCTTTCCAGTTGTCAAAATGCTCCTCCACCGAGGAATACGCCGAAACCGCCTGTTCAAACAAGCGGAGATTCATATAAGAGTTCAGCCTTTGGGCGGAAAAAAAAACGGCCGGCTTCTCTTTCGCAAAAGCAGTACAGACGGCGGTTTTCCCGGTTTTAGGGCCGCCGTACAGGACCATGAAATGAAACTCTCCCGTTTTCCAGTACTTTTCCATCGAGTCGAGCTTGCTTTCCCTTCCGATCAGCACCGGTTCCGCCTCCCTTAATTTATATATTTATGGGTATTATATTTATGTGGATTTTCATTTTATCAAAGGAACCCGGCGATGTCAAGGGAAAAACAGCGGAATCGCGGGAATTTCTGAAGAATCCGGCATATTTGTGAAAAAAACGCCGCTCTTCCTTTGCCGGATGTGATCTTAAAGATTTTCTTCGTAAAAAAGCCGTCCGGGTGGAGAGGGCCCGGACGGTTTTATTTTCGTAGGGTTAAGAAAGCATCATCGGTCCGAAGGAGCCGATGTTCTTTTCATCCGAACTTATTTCTTCAGAGCAACCGCAGCGGCGGAAACCAGAGAGATCACGGCCAACGCGACCGCGACGCCGGCAACTTCGGCGGCGCCGGTGTTCGGGTTCTCCTCATCCACGATCGGAGCGGCCGTGGTGGCAAGCTCCACGTCGGAGAGGTAATACTGGCCGAGGGTGTCTCCCGCTTTGCGCTCGATCTCGACGTCGACCTCGTCGTCGCCCTTATGGACGGCAACCTTCTTCACGAGCTTGAGCTCGTCGCCGACCAGCTCATAGAGGAAGTAATCGCCGGTCTTGGCGGCGTCCTCGATCCCGAAGGTGTAGCTGATGGTGAAATCGGAATCCAGCACGTTGGTGGTGTCAAGGAAATTCAGCGCGGAGAGATCGGCGTCCTCGTCGAGAGCCTGAATGTCGTCGTCGACATCGGTGTCGGAGAGGAAGCAGATGGCGGACTGGCCCTTGACGATCTTGCCGATTTCAATGACCAGATCCTCCGCGGCCTCGACCATCAGCGTGGAGCCGATGATTTCTTTCCAAGTATCTTTCTCGATCACATACGGAACCTCGCTGTACTGATCTTCCCAATCAAAACCGCTGTTCATAAAGGGGTCGACCGACCAGAAGAGCCAGTAAACGTGACCAAACTGCGGCACATCATCATAGAAATCGGCGAAATCTTCGTCTTCCCATGCATCCTGGTACAGGAACATCGGATTACCGTCGACCAGTTTCATCGCCTCGTCCTCGTCGGCGTAGTTTTCGACATCCTCCTCGTCGACCGCCCACGGATAGACGCAGAACCAGTACTTCTCGGCGGTCTTGACGTAATCGGCGCCGGTGGTGTTCTCACGGAACTTCATCGTGAAGTAGTTATCCATGCTGACTTTCGTGCCGGCATAGGTCGGGAAGTCAAAATAGATAAAATACAGGTCGAGGTGGAGTTTGCCGTCGATCGGATGGAAAGCGAGCCAATCGAAGCAATCATCGCCCTCATCGTAAGGAACCAGATCCTCCAGATCAAAGTCCTTGAACGGCCAGCTGGATTTGGTCTTAATACCGATGACGTCGTCTTCATCTTCCTCATCGAACTCGAGCGATTTCACATAATCGTCGAGTTTATAGACCGTAACATCGATCAGGCCCTTTTCGGACTCAACCTTGATGGAGCTCAGCGTTCCGCCCTCGGTGTCATCAAGATCAAAAAGTTCGTTCGCGGTTCCGGCGCCCTCAATCAGAGTGGCAAAGTCGCCGAAAT
>DAOSWK010000022.1:0-20927 GCA_035593545.1 Oscillospiraceae bacterium
TGGGGATCTTTGTCTATAAAGCGGTGGCGGAGGGCGGCCCGCATCTGCCGATCTATTCGGTCGAGACCGACGAGAAAAAGGTGGCCGTCACGGTCAACTGCGCATGGGGAGACGCCGATATCTCGGAGCTGCTCGAACTGTTCGACGAATATAATGTGGAGGCGACGTTTTTCATTCTTGGCCAGTGGGCGGAAAAATATCCGGATTCCACACGGGCGATTGCGGAGGCCGGGCATGAGATCGGTTCCCACAGCAATACGCATCCGAACATGGTCGGCATCGGGGAAGGGCAGATCCGGGAGGAACTGAGCCGTTCGTCGGAGCATATCGAAAAGGCCTGCGGGATCAAGCCGGTGCTCTTCCGGGCGCCGTCGGGTTCCTACGACAACCAGCTGATCGATGTGGCGGCGAAGCTCGGCTATCAGACGATTCAGTGGGACGTCGACAGCCGGGACTGGCAGAATCCGAGCGCGGAGGAGATGGCCGAAAGCGTGCTCTCGGCGGTGGGTCCGGGCAGTATCCTGCTGTTCCATTCCGGCGCGAAAAATACGCCGGATGCCCTTGCGCTGATCCTTCAGGAGCTTTCCGATCAGGGCTACCAATTTGTCAAGGTTTCGGATCTGATCTATCAGGAGGAGTATTCGATCGACAGCGCCGGGCGTCAGGTGAGCCTCGCAAAGGAGAACGCCGCGAGCTGAATTTCCGGATTATTCATAAAAAGAGCTTTTCCTCCGAGGAAAACGCGCGTATACTTTTGTCGGAAAAAAACGGCTTTCGTTTCAAAAATCAGGAGGGAGGCCCTGCTTGATGAGAAGAATTCTTTCCGCGGCGATGGTGCTTGTCCTTTTGCTGACGTTTTCAGGATGCGATGCGTTCGGTCTTGCGGAAGAAGGGGAGGCATGGACTCAAAAGGCGGAGTCGGCATGGGATTCCCTTGAGGCGGAACTGGCGATCTACGGATATCGGCCTTCCGACGAGGTCCGGGAGGCGTTCCGGGATGCCGCCGAATATACCGGCGATTCCGCGAAGGCGTATCTCCAGGGAGAGGGGAGTTTTCTCAAGGCGACGGCGACGCTGATCGGCGAGGCCGGGGATGTGACGGAAGGACTGCGCACGGAGATCGCGGCTGCGGCGAAGGAACATCCCGGAGACCGGGAGGGGTTCTCCGAAGCGGTGGATTCCATCCTGCTCGATCGGCTGGAAGCGTATAAAGAAGCGGTTTCGGAGGCCTATATGGAAGAAGGCTGAACCGGAGCCGCTTTCCCGGGCGGCATCGGCCGCCCTTTTTTCATGCAGGTTTTTGCAGGCCGGCTTTCGCCCGAAAAAATGACGCCGGAAAGGGAGCGTCGGCTTCCGGAAAATGAAAGAATGAATGAAAATCACGCATTTGTTGCATGCTGATGCAAAAAATACCGGATCTTAGCCAAAAATACGAGCGCGCCCCTTGATTTTTGCAGGAGGAAGGGATATTATGAATCACAGAACAGACAAATGGGAGGCGCATTTGAAATGGCAAAAGATCTGCTTCATCGCATTTCCGAGAGGATGCATGAATTTTCCAAAGGCCAGAAACGCATCGGGAGCTTTATTCTGGAGCACTATGACAAAGCGGCTTTCATGACCGCAGCTCGGCTTGGGGAGGCGGTCGGCGTCAGCGAATCCACCGTTGTCCGGTTTGCGTCGGAGCTCGGCTACGACGGCTATCCGGAGCTTCAGCGTGCGCTGCAGGAGATGATTCGCAACCGCTTGACCACCGTTCAGCGCATCGAGATCACCAGCGACCGCATGAGCAGCTCCGATGTACTCTCCAAGGTGCTCAATATGGATATCGAAAAAATCAGAAGGACGCTTGAGGAGACCTCCGTTGAGGAATTCAACAAGGTCGCGGATGCCGTCGTCGCCGCGAGGCATATCTACATTCTCGGCGTGCGCAGTTCCGCCTCGCTGGCGAGTTTCCTGAGCTTTTATTTTTATAAGATTTTCGACAATGTCCGCAACGTCGCGACCAGCAGCACAAGCGAGGTCTTTGAGCAAATCATGAATATCGGTCCGGGGGACGTCTTTATCGGCATTACCTTCCCGCGGTATTCGCAGCGCACCGTGAAGGCCGCCAAGTTTGCCAAGGATAAGGGCGCCACCGTCATTGCGCTGACCGACAGCCCGACCGCGCCGATCGTCGCCTATGCGGATAATCTGATGCTGGCGCGCAGCGATATGGCCTCCTTTGCCGATTCGCTGGTGGCGCCGCTCTCTCTGATCAACGCGCTGATCGTCGCCATCGGCAACCGCCGCAAGGCCGAGATCTCCGCCACCTTCGCCCAGCTCGAAAGCATCTGGGAGGAGTACAACGTCTACGCGAAAACGGACGACCGCGACACGCCGAATGTCTGAATACGACGCGATCATCGTCGGCGCCGGCGCTGCGGGATGCGTTGCGGCCGGCTTCGCGGCAAAACGCGGCCGAAAGATTCTTCTGCTGGAACGGAATCCCCGTCCCGCGAGGAAAATCCTTGTCACGGGCAAGGGCCGCTGCAATCTGACAAACGACTGCCCGCCGGAGGAATTCCTGCGGCATGTCCGTAGCAACGCGCGCTTTCTGACCGGGGCGATCAGCCGGTTTCCGCCCTCCGCGGCGATAGAGCTGTTTGAGAGTCTCGGCGTTCCGCTCAAGACGGAGCGCGGCCGGCGCGTCTTTCCGGTTTCGGATAAGGCAATGGATATTGCCGACGCGCTGCAGCGGCTGATTCACGAAAAAAACATCACCAGAGCCGAGGAACGCGCCGTCTCCCTGCGGATGGAGGACGGCGTGCTCGCCGGAATCCGTACGGAGGACGGGGCGGTCTATTCTGCCCAAAGCATGCTCATCGCAACCGGCGGCATGACCTATCCGGCCACCGGTTCCACCGGAGACGGTTATGATCTGGCGAGACAGGCCGGCCATACGGTCACGGAACTGCGCCCTTCGCTGGTCGGCGTGCTCACGGAAGAGAATTTCTCCGCGCTCGAAGGACTTTCGCTTAAAAATGTGAAGCTTGGGCTGTTTTTTGAAAATAAAAAGAAGCCGGTTTACGAGGAGAACGGCGAAATGCTGTTCACCCGTTACGGCGTCTCGGGCCCGCTCGTGCTCACGGCCTCCGCATATATGAGCGGCCCGTGCTCAGATTACCGAATGGAGATCGACTGGAAGCCCGGCCTCTCCGCGGAGGAGCTGGACCGCCGGATTTTGCGGGATTTTTCGGAGCGGCAAAACCGGGATTTCATCAATGCTCTCGATGCCTTGCTGCCGTCGACGGCGGTACCCTTTGTTGTCGGGCAGAGCGAGATTCCGGGCACCTTAAAGGTGCACCAGATCACTAAAGAGCAGCGCGCGGCGCTGGTCTCGGCGATAAAATCTTTCCGAGTTACGCCAAAGACGCTGGATCGGATGGAGGGCGCCGTGGTGACGGCAGGCGGCGTTTCGGTGCGGGAGGTCAATCCGAAAACGATGGAATCCAAGCTGTTGCCGGGGCTCTATTTTGCCGGCGAGGTGCTGGATGTGGATGCCGAGACCGGCGGCTATAATCTTCAAATCGCCTTTGCAACCGGCTTCTGCGCCGGGAACGCAATTTGACGGAGATCAATGAACGACGCCGTTTTCGGTGTCTTTGAAAAAAAGAAATCGCCTGTTTTTCTGAAAAAAGTTTTCTGTTTCGGCCTCGCGCCGGACGAAAATCGGGCAAAACATGGCGGGTCATTTGATGAAAGTAAACGGAAAAAGACGAACGCCGTTCTCGGCGTTTTTTAAAAAAGAATCCTCTGTTTTGCCGAAAAAGGGTTCTCTGCTTCGGCCTCGCGCCGGACGGAAATCGGGCAAAACAAGGCGGATAAAAAAAGGAAGGACAGCCCATGAAAATTGCAATAGACGGCCCCGCCGGTGCGGGAAAAAGCTCGGTCGCGCGGGCGGTGGCGGATTTGCTGGGATTTCTCTATGTCGATACCGGCGCGCTGTACCGGGCGGCGGCGCTCTATGCGATCCGCAGAGGCGCGGATCCCGGCGACGCGGAGCAGGTTTTGCCGCTTCTGACGGAGATGAAACCGGAACTTTGTTATAAAAACGGGGAACAGTGCGTGTTTCTCAACGGCGAAGACGTCTCGTCCCTGATCCGGACAGAGGAGGTTTCCGCCGGCGCCTCGGCAATCTCGGCGATCCCGGAGGTGCGGGAATTTTTGTTTCATCTTCAGCGAGATATCGCGGAAAAGAACGATGTTGTGATGGACGGCCGGGATATCGGCACGGTGGTGCTGCCGGACGCGGAAATCAAGATTTTTCTGACCGCCGAGCCGGAGATCCGTGCGAAGCGGCGCATGCTGCAATTGGCGGAGAGGGGCGTTCATGCGGAATATGAGGACGTGCTCTCGGACATCCGGCGGCGGGATTGGAACGATTCCCACCGGGCGGCCGCACCGCTTCAGATTGCAGACAGCGCCGTGTTGCTGGACAGCTCCTTTCTGAGCGAGAAGGAGACCGCGCTGCGCGTCGTTGAAATGATCGGAAAGGCGGCGAAAGCGTGAAGCTGACCTTTCTGAAAAAAGTGGTATGGGTGATCTTCCGCTTTCTATTTCGGCTTGAGTATGAGGGACTGGAGAACCTGCCGGACAGCGGAGGCTATCTCGTTTGCCCGAATCACCGTTCTTATCTGGACCCCCTTTTTATAGGAGACCAACTTCCGCTTGAGCGGACCAAATTCATGGTGAAGGCCGAGCTCCTGCGCGGGCCTCTTTTCAGCGGATTTCTGAAAAAACTCGGCTGTTTCGGCGTCGACCGCGGCAAGGGAGATCTCGCCGCCGTCGAGACCGCGGTGGCTATTGTCCGGGAAGGCAACATCTTGATGATTTTCCCGGAGGGTACCAGAAGCCGCGGGCCCGAGATGAAGCCCTTTAAGACCGGCGCCGCCTTTGTCGCAAAACACACCGGCGCGGGCATTGTTCCCGTGGCGATCGATTTTCAGGGAAAGCTTCGGATTTTTAAAAAAGTTACGGTTCGTTTCGGAACCTTTATCACCAATGGGGAGCTCGGAAACTCCCTGCATAAGGCGTCCAGCCTGATCCGCGAGAGAATCGACGCGATGCTGGAGGCGGCAAAATGGAGCTGATTCTTGCGAAAACCGCCGGTTTCTGTTTCGGCGTCCGGCGCGCGGTCGAGACGGCGGAGCGTTTTGCCGAGAGGGGAGAGCCGGCCGCAACGCTCGGCGAGCTGATCCATAATCCGGACGTGGTCGGGGATCTGGCCAAAAGGGGCGTGCCGCCGGTCAATTCGCCGGAGGAGTGCCCGCCGGAGGCCACGCTGATCATCCGTTCTCATGGAGTTTCGCCGGAGGTGATCCGGAAGATCCGGGAACTGGGCCTTTCTTTCTGCGACGCGACCTGCCCGTTTGTCGAAAAGATCCACCGCATCGCCGATGAGCGCACGGCGGCCGGAGACATTCTTCTCATCATGGGGGACCCCGATCACGCGGAGACGAAGGGCATTCTCGGCCACTGCGGAGAAAATGCGGCGGTGCTGCGGAATCTGGGTGAACTGGAGAGATATGTGAAAAACGAGGCTCCGTTTGGCGAAAAATGTCACACGCTTCTCTCCCAAACCACCTTTTTAAGGTCAGAATGGAAAAAATGCGAAGAATTTGCGAAAAAAGTCTATACAAATTTAAAAATATTTGATACAATATGCCATGATGCCTATACTAAACAAAGGGAGGCGGAACTTCTTTCCGAACGCTGCGATCGGATGATCGTTGCGGGAGGCAAGAAAAGCTCCAATACCGCAAGGCTTTACGAAACCTGTGCCGCACATTGTCCCTCCGTCTTGGTGGAGGACCCCTCCGAACTTCGGCGGATGGATTGGACAGGCAGTAAAGTCATAGGCGTCACTGCCGGTGCGTCAACCCCATCCGGCATTATTAAGGAGGTTCTTGAAACAATGAGTGAGATTCTGGAAAACAAACCGGAAGAGGAAATGAGCTTTGCGGAGCTGCTCGACCAATCTTTTAAAAACGGTATTCACAACGGCGAAAAGGTTACCGGCAGAGTGGAAGGTTTTACCCCGATGAACGAGATTATCGTCAGCGTCGGAACCAAACACACCGGCTACATCGCTCCGGAAGAATTGAGCGAAGACCCCAACGTCAAGCCTCAGGATATCGTCAAAGTCGGCGATGAGCTTCAGCTGATCGTTTTACACGTGGACGACAGAGAGGGCACCGTTTCCCTGTCCAAAAAGAAAATTGATGCCGAGAAGAATTTCCAGAAAGTGGCGGATGCCGCCGAGTCCGGAGAAATTCTTGAGGGCATCGTGGTCGAAGTCGTCAAAGGCGGCGTCATTGCCGTCACGGATGGAATCCGCGTGTTTATTCCCGCTTCCCAGGCTACCGCATCCCGCAATGAGCCCCTTGAAGGTTTGCTGAAACAGAATGTCCGCTTCAGGATCCTCGAGGTCAATCCGGGCCGCAAACGTGCGATCGGCTCCATCCGTTCCGTTCTCTCCGAGGAGAGAAAGGCCCGCGAGGCCGTGTTCTGGGAGGAAATCGAGCCCGGCAGGGTCTATACCGGCAAGGTCAAATCCCTCACTTCTTATGGCGCGTTTGTCGATCTCGGCGGCGTCGACGGCATGGTTCATGTCTCCGAGCTGAGTTGGCTTCGGGTTGCTCATCCGTCCGATGTCGTCAAAGTCGGCGATGTCCTCGAAGTCTACGTCAAAGATGTCGACAAAGAGGCCAAAAAGATTTCTCTCGGCTACAAGAAGCCGGAAAACAATCCGTGGGAGATCCTCAGAAGAGAGTATCCGGTCGGCACAATCTGCACCGTGAAGGTCGTCTCCATGACCGCGTTTGGCGCGTTTGCCCAGGTCATTCCGGGCATCGACGGCCTGATCCATATCTCCCAGATTTCCTATGACCGCATTGCGAAACCGCAGGATGTTCTCTCCGTCGGCCAAGAAGTCGAGGTCAAGATCACCGACATCGATTTCGACAAAAAGCGCGTCAGCCTTTCCATCAAAGCTCTGCTTGAGCCGCCGGTCAAAGCCGAAGCACCCGCCGAAGCCGTTGCCGAGGCTCCTGCCGAAGTCCCGGCCGAAGCTCCTGCCGAGGAATAATCGGGATTACATACTTGTGCATCAAGCCTTCGCCTGTTTTGGGCGGAGGCTTTTTTATCGGAAACGACGGATCGGCCGGCATTCGCCTTGAAAACCGCCGCGGATCGTGGTATCCTAAATTTATAGAAAAATTTGGCGCAACTGCGCGGAAACGGAGAGTATATGGCAAGGGATAATTACAATTTGAGCATGCTCACAGATTTCTACGAGATGACCATGTCTAACGGCTATCTCCGTGAAGGGATGGGCGACACGGAAGTCGTCTTCGATATGTTTTTCCGGGAGATTCCGGATCACGGCGGCTTCGCCATCTGTGCCGGGCTGGAGCAGCTGATCGCATATTACAAGGGCCTTTCCTTCGACGAGGAGGACATCGCCTACCTCCGCGGGAAGGGCATCTTCAGCGAGGCGTTTCTGGATTATCTCCGGCACTTCAAGTTTGTGTGCGACGTCTGGTCGGTTCCGGAGGGCACGCCGGTTTTTCCGGGCGAGCCGATTGTGGTCGTAAAAGGCCCGGTCATTCAGGCGCAGCTTGTGGAGACGATGACGCTGCTGACGCTCAATCATCAGTCCGTGATCGCGACAAAGGCCGCCCGCATCGTGCATGCGGCGGAGGGCAGGGCGATCATGGAATTCGGTTCCCGCCGTGCGCAGAGTGCGCAGGCCGCCATTCTCGGCGCGCGTGCCGCCTATATCGCCGGTGTCGGCGCAACCGCCTGTACGATTACCGACCGGGATTATGGTGTCCCCGCCGTCGGCACCATGGCCCACAGCTGGGTGCAGCTCTTTCCGACCGAATATGAAGCGTTCAAAAGATACGCGGAGACCTATCCCACCAACTGCCTGCTGCTGGTCGATACCTACAACGTGCTCAAATCCGGCGTGCCGAACGCCATCAAAGTATTTGACGACGTGCTGAAACCTTTGGGCATCCGGCCGAAGGGCGTCAGGATCGACAGCGGAGACATCGCTTTTCTCTCCAAACAGACGAGAAAGATGTTGGATGACGCCGGTTATCCGGACTGCGGCATCGTCGCCTCCAATTCTCTGGATGAATTCCTGATCAGCGACCTGATCCATCAAGGCGCCTGTGTCAACAGCTTCGGCGTCGGCGAGAATCTGATCACGGCCAAGAGCGATCCGGTCTTTGGAGGCGTCTATAAGCTGGCCGCGGTCGAGAGAAACGGGCTGCTCGAGCCCGCCATCAAGATCAGCGAAAGCGTCGGCAAGATCACGACCCCGGGCTTTAAGACATTTTATCGTTTCTACGACAAAGAGAGCGGCAAGGCGTGCGCGGACTATGTCTGCCTCCGCGACGAGCCCGCTCCGGATACCTCCGTACCGTTCGAGATCTTCGATCCGAACGCGACATGGAAACGCAAGGAGATGGACAACGCCGAAGCAAAGGAGATGCTGGTTCCGATCTTTCTCCGCGGCAAGCAGGTTTACGAATGCCCGCCGCTTCGGGAAGCAAAGGACTACTGCGCCGCGCAACTCGACACCCTCTGGGAGGAACTCCGGCGCTTGGAATACCCGCACAAATATTACGTCGACCTCTCCCAGAAGCTCTGGACGCTCAAGGATTCCATGCTTCACCGCGCCGAGCACTGAGAAGATCCGCCGATTTGGCATTCGAGAACATGCAGTCGAAAAAGGCCGGAGGATATCCTCCGGCCTTTTATATTCTCTCGCGGTTTTGCCGTACAGGGCAGGAAATCTCTGCCGCCGATGAAGCCGCACTTTGTCTTTTCGCCTTTTCATATATTTCGCGTACAAAAAAATGCCTTTTTCTCCCGCTTTTTGATTCCGCGGAAATCTCCGCCGTGCCGATGTGCAGCGCGCTTTTTGCGGGCACGAAGACGCCGCCGACCATGTTTCTTCGGTTCCGGAAAAAAGAGGGAAACGCGCCGGCCCGGAGCCCGCAGCCTTTCGAGAGCAGTTCGCCTTTTTCGTCCTCCGCGCCCCTCCTTATTATTTTACCTATAAATAAATTGTCGTTTTTGTGGACAAAAAGAAAAAAGATGTAGGCGAATCCGTCCGGAACGGCTTTTACGGGGGACTTGTCTCCCGCCGAAATCCCGGATCCCGCGGAGAATTAGTTTGCATAAACTCTCATAAAACACAGAATTAATGAAAATATATGCGAAAAAGAAACTCACGGATTCGTGGATTGTTTTTTCGCGGGATAAGGAAGAAGATGGAAAATGCGTGGCGGCCGTATAGCCGAGGAAATTTTAGCCAAGGATCCGCAAAAGAGGCTTTTCTCTTTTATTACTAAGAAACGGGTAAAAAAATAGGCGCAAAGCCCAAAAAAGACCTTGACACCTTTTCTTAAAAGCAATATAATAATAAAATGTACCATAATGGATACCTGTGCCGTACAAAGATTATATTACCACAAATTGTGCGGGAATGCAAGTGGTCCCAACGAAAATAATGACGTAAATACGGATGAATGGAGTGGGCTAAATTTGGTAAATATGAAACCTGTCACGCTCGGCAAGAATGTCCGCATGAGTTTCGCAAAGATCAATGAAGTCCTCGAGATGCCGAACCTGATCGAGGTACAGAAGGCTTCATACCAGTGGTTTCTTGACGAAGGATTGAGAGAGGTTTTCCGCGACGTTTCCGCAATTTCCGATTATTCCGGCAACCTGATCCTCGATTTCATTGATTATCATCTCGAAAAAGAGCCGAAATATTCCATCGAGGAATGCAAGGAGCGCGACGCCACCTATGCTGCGCCGCTGCGTGTCCGTGCGAGGCTCCAAAACAAAGAGACCGGCGAAATCAAGGAACAGGATATTTTTATGGGTGATTTCCCGATCATGACCGAGAGCGGCACCTTTGTGATCAACGGCGCGGAGCGCGTCATTGTTTCACAGTTGGTCCGTTCTCCGGGCGTATACTATGGTCTGGCCTACGACAAGACAGGGAAAAAGCTGTTTTCGAGCACGGTCATCCCGAACCGCGGCGCATGGCTCGAATATAAGAGCGACCAGAACGATGTGTTTTATGTCCGTATCGACAAGAACCGCAAGCTTCCGGTCACGACCTTTATTCGTTCCCTCGGCCTTGGGACGGACCCTCAGATCCGTGATTATTTCGGCGATGAGCCGATGCTTGAAGCCACCATCGAAAAGGACGGCACCAAATCAATGGAGGAGGCGTTGCTTGAGGTTTACCGCAAGCTCCGTCCGGGCGAGCCGCCGACCATCGAAAACAGCCAGACCCACCTCGCGAACCTGTTTTTCGATCCGAGGAGATACGACATCTCCAATGTCGGCAGATATAAATATAATAAAAAGCTTTCCCTGACCAGACGCGTCGCCGGCGCCACGCTGACGAGGCCGGCTGCCGATCCGATGACCGGCGAAGTGTTGTTCGAGGCCGGCACCGTGCTCACAAGAGCCGACGGCGAGCTGCTCGACAAAAAAGGCGTCAAGGAAGTCTTTGTCGATGCCGGAAACGGCCGCGAAGTCAAGATCATCTCCAACAACATGGTGAACGCCGAGGATTTCCTCCCGCTGACGAAAGAGGAGTTGGAGCAGCTTTTTGTCGACGACAAGGTCCGTTTCACGGTTCTGTGCGACATCATGGAGCAGGCCGGAGACGACAAGGAGACGCTGGTTGCTCTGATTAAAGAGAACATCGACGAGCTGGTGCCGAAGCATATCGTCATCGACGACATCTATGCCTCCATCAATTATATGTGCAATCTCTACTGGGGATTCGGCAATGTGGACGATATTGACCATCTGGGCAACCGCCGCGTCCGCTGCGTCGGAGAGCTTTTGCAGAACCAGTTCCGCATCGGTTTCAGCCGGGTGGAGCGCGTCATCCGCGAGCGCATGACGATTCAGGCGCAGGACAGCGAAACCATCACGCCGCAGGGACTGATCAACATCCGTCCGGTCGTCGCCGCGATCAAGGAATTTTTCGGTTCCTCTCCGCTTTCTCAGTTTATGGATCAGACGAATCCGCTCGCCGAGCTGACGCATAAGCGCCGTCTCTCCGCGTTGGGCCCCGGCGGCCTTTCGCGTGACCGCGCGGGATTCGAGGTCCGAGACGTCCACTACAGCCATTACGGCCGCATGTGCCCGATTGAGACGCCGGAAGGCCCGAACATCGGACTGATCTCCTATCTGGCCACCTACGCCAGAATCAATAAATACGGCTTCGTCGAGGCGCCGTTCCGCAAGGTGGACAAAGCCACCGGCATCGTCATGGACGAAGTGGAATATATGACCGCGGACGTGGAGGACGATTACGTCGTCGCGCAGGCCAACGAGCCGCTCGACGAGTTCGGCCACTTCGCAAAGACCAAGGTCAATACCCGTTATAAGGACGAATTCATCGAGGTCGAGACCTCCCGCGTCGATTACATGGATGTTTCGCCGAAGATGGTCGTCTCCGTCGCGACCGCCATGATCCCGTTCCTTGAGAACGACGACGCCAACCGCGCCCTGATGGGATCCAACATGCAGAGACAGGCGGTCCCGCTGCTCAAAACCGAAAACCCGATCGTCGGCACCGGCATGGAATACAAGGCTGCCGTCGATTCCGGCGTGGTCGTGCTCGCAAAGCATGCCGGCTACGTCACAAGGGCCTGTGCCGATCAGGTCGTCATCCAGCGCGACGACGGCGAGGGCGAGGATCTCTATAAAATGGTTAAGTTCCTCCGCTCCAACCAAGGCACCTGCATCAACCAGCGCCCGGTCGTCGCAAAGGGCGAGCACGTCGCCGAGAGTCAGGTCGTCGCCGACGGCCCGGCCACCTGCAGCGGTGAGATTTCCCTTGGCAAAAACGTGCTCATCGGCTTCATGACGTGGGAGGGCTACAACTACGAGGACGCCGTCCTGATCAACGAGAAGCTGGTCCGCGACGATACGTTCACCTCCGTCCATATTGAAGAATACGAACTTGAGGCCCGCGACACCAAGCTCGGGCCCGAGGAGATCACCCGCGACATCCCGAACGTCGGCGAGGACGCCCTCAAGGAGCTCGACGACCGCGGCATCATCCGCATTGGCGCCGAAGTCCGTGCCGGAGACATTCTGGTCGGCAAGGTCCCCCCGAAGGGCGAGACCGAGCTGACCGCCGAGGAGCGTCTGCTTCGGGCCATCTTCGGTGAGAAGGCGAGAGAGGTTCGGGATACCTCCCTGCGCGTGCCCCACGGCGAGTACGGCATCATCGTGGATGTCAAGGTCTTTACCCGCGAAAACTGCGACGAGCTGAACCCCGGCGTCAACATGGTGGTCCGCTGCTATATCGCCCAGAAGAGAAAGATCTCCGTCGGCGATAAAATGGCCGGACGCCACGGCAACAAGGGCGTCGTTTCCCGCATTCTGCCGCAGGAGGATATGCCGTTCCTGCCGGACGGCCGTCCGTTGGACATCGTCCTGAATCCGCTGGGTGTTCCGTCCCGTATGAATATCGGACAGGTTCTGGAGGTGCATCTCGGAAGAGCCGCCGCCGCCTTGGGCTACAAGGTCATGACGCCGGTTTTCGACGGCGCGCATGAGGGCGATATCCGCGAGCTTTTGCAGCAGGCGGGTCTCGACGAGAGCGGAAAAACGAAGCTCCGCGACGGACGTACCGGCGAGTATTTCGACAATGAGGTCACCGTCGGCTACATGTACTTCCTCAAACTCCACCATCTGGTCGACGATAAGATCCATGCCCGTTCCACCGGCCCATACTCCCTTGTCACGCAGCAGCCGTTGGGCGGCAAGGCGCAGTTCGGCGGACAGCGTTTCGGAGAGATGGAGGTCTGGGCCCTCGAGGCCTATGGCGCCGCCTATACGCTTCAGGAGATCCTGACCGTCAAGTCGGACGACGTCGTCGGCCGTGTCAAAACGTTCGAGGCCATCGTCAAGGGCCGCAACGTCCCGACGCCGGGCATTCCGGAGTCCTTCAAGGTCATGATTAAAGAGCTTCAGTCCCTCGGATTGGACATGAAAGTATTGGATAAAGAAAACAACGAGATCGACCTCAAGCAGAATTACGACGACGAAGACGCCGGCCTGATTCCGGGCGACGAGTTGCCGAATTACGACAGCGTCGCCAACGAAGAAGATTTCAATGACGGTTATACCATCGAGGAAGGCGAGGACGAAGAATCCGAACCGGACGATACGCTTTTGTCCGGCCTTGATTCACTGAGCCTCGGTTCCGACGATGAAGATATGTGAGGGGGGCTGCAACATGGAGATGAATCCGTTTGATTCCATCAAGATCGGCCTTGCCTCGCCGGAGATGATCCGCGAGTGGTCTTACGGTGAGGTAAAGAAACCCGAAACCATCAACTACCGCACGCTCAAGCCCGAAAGGGACGGCCTTTTCTGCGAAAGAATCTTTGGGCCGACCAAGGACTGGGAGTGCTACTGCGGAAAATATAAAAGGATCCGTTTTAAGGGCAAGATCTGCGAACGCTGCGGCGTCGAGGTCACGAGGGCAAAGGTCCGCCGCGAGCGCATGGGCCATATCGAGCTCGCCGCTCCGGTTTCCCACATCTGGTATTTCAAGGGCATTCCTTCCAGAATGGGTCTGATTCTGGATGTTTCCCCGCGTCTGCTCGAAAAGGTCCTCTATTTTGCAAGCTACATCGTCACCGATCCGGGTACCACCCCGCTGGAGCAGAAACAGCTCCTCTCCGAGAAGGAATACCGGGATATGCGTGAAAAATATGAAAACGACTTTCAGGCCGGCATGGGCGCCGAGGCCATTCAGGTCCTGCTCAAGGATATTGATCTGGAGCAGCTTTCCGTCCAGCTTCACGAGGAGCTGGAGACCGCCACCGGCCAAAAGCGTGTCCGCCTGCTGAAAAGGCTCGAAGTGGTCGAGGCATTCCGTCTCTCCGGCAACCGCCCGGAATGGATGATCATGGATGTCATCCCGGTCATTCCGCCGGACATCCGCCCAATGGTTCAGCTCGACGGCGGACGTTTCGCCACCTCCGACTTAAACGATCTTTACCGCCGCGTCATCAACCGCAACAACAGACTGAAAAGGCTGTTGGAGCTCGGCGCGCCGGACATCATCGTCCGCAACGAGAAGCGTATGCTTCAGGAAGCCGTCGACGCCCTGATCGACAACGGCCGCCGCGGCAGACCGGTCACCGGACCGAACAACCGCCCGCTCAAATCCCTTTCCGATATGCTCAAGGGTAAGCAGGGCCGTTTCCGTCAAAACCTGCTCGGTAAACGTGTCGACTATTCCGGCCGTTCCGTCATCGTGGTCGGACCGGAACTCAAGATGTCTCAGTGCGGTTTGCCGAAAGAGATGGCCCTCGAACTCTTCAAGCCGTTCGTCATGAAACGACTCGTGGATGTCGGCGCGGCCACCAATATTAAAAACGCGAGAAAGATGGTCGAGCGCGCGAAGCCGGAAGTCTGGGATGCCCTTGAGATCGTCATCAAAGATCATCCGGTCATCCTGAACCGCGCCCCTACGCTGCACAGACTGGGCATTCAGGCCTTCGAGCCGATCCTTGTCGAAGGCAGAGCCATCAAGCTGCATCCGCTGGCCTGCACGGCCTATAACGCGGACTTCGACGGCGACCAGATGGCCGTTCACGTTCCGCTCTCTACGGAAGCGCAGGCGGAAGCCCGCTTCCTGATGCTCGAGGCCAACAACCTGCTCAAGCCGGCCGACGGAAAGCCGGTCACCGTGCCGACGCAGGACATGGTCCTCGGCTCCTATTACCTCACGCTCGTCAAGCCCGGCATGGAGCCCGGCGAGGGCAAGGCGTTCCGCGACATCAACGAGGCCGTCATGGCCTATTCCGAAGGCGTCGTTGGCCTCCATGCGCCGGTCTTTGTGCGCGTGGAAAAAGAGATCGACGGTGTTGTGCAGCAGAAGCTCATCAACACCACCGTCGGCAAACTGATCTTCAACATGCCGATCCCGCAGGATCTCGGCTATGTCGACCGCAGCAATCCGGATCACATCTTTGACCTCGAAGTGGATTTCCTCGTCGGCAAAAAACAGCTCGGAAAGATCATCGAGCGCTGCATCCGGAAACACGGCACCGCTGAAACCGGCGTCGTGCTCGACCGCATCAAGGCGCAGGGCTACAAATATTCCACCAAGAGCGGCATCACCGTCTCCGTCAACGACGCGGTCATCCCGCCGAAGAAGAAGGAGCTGCTCGCCGAAGCCGAGGCCAAGATCGACTCCATCACCAAAAAATATCACCGCGGCCTGATGTCCAACGAGGAACGCTACAAGATGGTCATCGCCACTTGGAACGAGACGACCGAAAAGGTCGCCGACGCCCTGAAGGATAACCTCGACCGCTACAATCCGATCTTCATGATGGCCGATTCCGGAGCCCGTGGTTCCATGAACCAGATCCGTCAGCTCGCCGGCATGCGCGGACTGATTGCCAACACCTCCGGCCGAGCCGTCGAGATTCCGATCCGCGCCAACTACCGCGAGGGACTGAACATTCTGGAATACTTCATCTCCAGCCGCGGCGCGAGAAAAGGTCTTGCCGATACCGCCCTTCGTACGGCGGACTCCGGCTATCTGACCCGGCGTCTGGTCGATGTCTCGCAGGATGTCATCATCCGCGAGCAGGACTGCGGCACGCATGAGGGCATCGTCGTGCACGACATCCGCGAAGGCGGAGAGATGATCGAGCCGATGTCCGAGCGCCTAATCGGCCGTTATCCCTGCGACGACGTCCTTGATCCGAAGACCGGGGAAGTGCTCGTCAGCAAGGATAAGATGATGGATGAAGACGACGCGGATAAGATCGTCGCCGCCGGCATCCACGAACTCAAACTCCGTTCCATCCTCAACTGCGAAGCAAAGCACGGCGTCTGCGCCAAGTGCTACGGCGCCAACCTCGCCAACGGTAAGTCCGTCAATATCGGCGAAGCGGTCGGCGTCATCGCGGCGCAGTCCATCGGCGAGCCGGGCACCCAGCTGACGATGCGTACCTTCCATACCGGAGGCATCGCGACCGCCGAGGATATCACGCAGGGCCTTCCGAGAGTCGAAGAGCTGTTCGAGGCCCGCACCCCGAAGCGCGAGGCCCTGATCAGCGAGATCGAGGGCGACGTGCGCATCGAGGAGATCAAGAAAAACCGCCATATCGTCGTCTACAACAAGGAGACGAACGATGAGCGCAAATATCTACTCTCCTACGGCAGCCGCCCGACCGTTCAGGACGGCGACCACATCAAGGCCGGCACGCTGCTGACCGAAGGCTCCGTCAACCCGCATAAGTATCTGGAGGTCAACGGTGCGCTCGCCGTTCAGGATTATCTGATCGCCGAGGTGCAGAAGGTTTACCGCCTCCAGGGCGTTGATATCAACGATAAGCACATCGAGGTCATTGTCCGCCAGATGATGAAGAAGGTCCGCGTGGACGAATCCGGCGATACCGGTATGCTCAGCGGCATGGTCGTGGAGCGCGCCGATCTGTTCGCCGCCAACCGCGAGATCCGCAAGCGCATCGCCGCCGGAGAGACCAATCTCCGCGAGGGCACCTATATTCCGATGCTGCTCGGCATCACGAAGGCCTCCCTTGCCACGGAATCCTTCCTCTCCGCCGCCTCCTTCCAGGAGACCACGAGGGTGCTGACCGAGGCCGCGATCAAGGGCAAGACCGATCACCTGCTTGGCCTCAAAGAGAACGTCATCATCGGCAAACTGATTCCGGCCGGCACCGGCATGGAGTGCTACAACAACGTCGAGATCGAGCCGGTTCAACCGGAGCCGAAGCCGATGCCGGATATTCACTCCAACGAGTACGCCAGCGTCATGGAGGCCGTGGAAGCGGTCAACGACTGAAATCATATCGCACAAACCGTTCCGGCGTTTTTTGTGAAATACTGATAAACACGGGGATTGACAAAAAATGCCTCAAATGATATGATTAACATTCGGTGATTCCCTTAAAAAGGGGCCATTTTCGGTCTTAGGAGCGGCTTTTTTCCGCTCAAAAGATAAAAAATTGTAAGAAAGGAGGAAACTCATGCCCACTTTTAGTCAGCTCGTTCGTCATGGAAGAGAGGTTCTTGAAACCAAGTCCACTGCCCCGGCGCTTCTTCGCGGATGGAATTCCAAGAAGAAGACGGTGATCGACCAGCACAGCCCGCAAAAGAGAGGCGTCTGCACGGCTATCCGTACCGCGACGCCGAAAAAGCCGAACTCCGCCCTTCGTAAGATCGCGAGAGTCCGTCTCAGCAACGGGATCGAAGCTACCTGCTATATCCCCGGTGTCGGACACAATCTTCAGGAGCACAGCGTCGTCCTTATCAGAGGCGGCCGTGTCAAAGATCTCCCTGGCGTCCGTTACCACATCATCCGCGGAACCTTGGATGCACAGGGCGTCGCGAAGAGGATGCAGGGCCGCTCCAAGTACGGTGCCAAGCGTCCGAAAGCCGGTGCTGCGAAAAAGTAAGAGAACTTCCTGTTTATGAATGAATACTGCTGCCGGAAGGCGGCGATCGATATAGATTCTTGTATCGTCCGCAGTTCGGCACAACGGGAGTTTGTCGCTTTCGAGTACCTATGAATTCATTTTATGAAGGAGGGAAGTAAAGTGCCAAGAAGAGGACAAATTGCAAAACGTGACGTCTTGCCTGATCCGCTGTATCATTCCAAGATGGTCACCCGCCTGATCAACAACATCATGCTCGACGGCAAAAAAGGCGTCGCGCAGAAGATTGTTTATGGGGCTTTCGACATTGTGGAAGCCAAGACCGGTAAAAACGGACTGGAGGCCTTTGAAGAAGCTCTGGGTAACATCATGCCTGCGCTGGAATGCAAGTCCCGCCGTGTCGGCGGTGCAAACTATCAGGTCCCGATGGAAGTCCGCCCCGAGCGCCGCGAGACGCTCGGCTTACGCTGGTTGACCGCGTATTCGCGCGGCCGCAACGAGCGTACCATGAGAGAACGCCTTGCCGGCGAAATCATGGATGCGCTCAACAACGCGGGCGGCGCCGTCAAGAAGAAAGAAGACACCCATAAGATGGCCGAAGCCAACAGAGCTTTCGCCCATTTCAGATGGTGATCTCTTTCCGCAATTTTTATTTTACAATTGAGGAGTTTTTATGCCAAGAGATGTATCCCTTGAGATGACCCGAAATATCGGGATCATGGCCCACATTGACGCCGGTAAGACGACGACGACCGAACGGATTCTCTACTATACCGGAGTGAATTATAAGATCGGCGAGACGCACGACGGCAATGCCACGATGGACTGGATGGAGCAGGAGCAGGAGCGTGGAATCACGATCACCTCCGCCGCCACCACCGCCCACTGGAAAGGCTACCGCATCAATATCATCGACACCCCCGGACACGTCGATTTTACCGTCGAGGTGGAGCGCTCTCTCCGTGTACTGGATGGTTCCGTTACCGTTCTGTGTGCAAAAGGCGGCGTCGAGCCCCAGTCTGAAACCGTGTGGCGTCAGGCAAATAAATATCACGTGCCGAGAATGGTGTACGTCAACAAGATGGACATCATGGGCGCAAATTTCCTTCACGTCGTTGATATGATGGTAAAACGGCTCAAGTGCAACCCGATTGTGATTCAGCTCCCAATCGGCGCCGAGGCCGATTTTGTCGGTCTCATCGATCTGCTTGAAATGAAAGCTTACTATTATCTTGACGAGATGGGCACCGAGATCGACATCCGCGACGTTCCGGACGACATGATGGACCTTGCCAAGGAATATCGCGAAAAGATGATCGAGTCCGCCGCCGAGATGGACGACGCACTGATGGAAAAATATCTGGAAGGCGGAGAGCCCACTATGGAAGAGCTCAAGGCCGCCATCCGGAAAGGGACCATCGAGAATAAACTCGTTCCGGTCACCTGCGGAACTTCTTACAGAAATAAAGGCGTCCAGAAGCTGCTGGATGCGATCGTGGATTATTTGCCTTCGCCGCTGGATATTCCTCCGGTCGAGGGCACCGATCCGAAGACCGGCGCGAAAATCGAGCGGAAAACTTCCGACGACGAACCTTTCTCCGCCTTGGCCTTCAAGATCGCGGCCGACCCCTTTGTCGGCAAGCTGTGCTTCTTCCGCGTCTATTCCGGCACCGTCGACGCCGGTACGGGCGTCTATAACCCGGACCGTGAAAAACACGAGCGCCTCGGAAGAATTCTTCAGATGCACGCGAATCACCGGAAGGATCTGGAGACCTGCTACGCCGGAGATATTGCCGCTGCGGTCGGTGTGAAATACACCACCACCGGCGATACTCTCTGCGATCCGAAGCACCCGATTTTACTCGAACAGATGGTGTTCCCGGAGCCGGTTATCCGTCTTGCCATCGAGCCGAAGACCAAGGCCGGTCAGGAAAAAATGGCCCTCGCTTTGGCGAAGCTCTCCGAGGAGGACCCGACCTTCCGGACCTACACCGATCGGGAGACCGGCCAGACGATCATCGCCGGCATGGGCGAGCTTCATCTGGAGATCATCGTCGACCGTCTGCTCCGTGAGTTCCGGGTCGAGGCCAACGTCGGCAAACCGCAGGTCGCCTATAAGGAGACCATCAGTAAGAAGGTTGAGCAGGAGACCAAATATGCGCGCCAGTCGGGCGGCAAAGGCCAGTACGGCCACGTCAAGATCCGCATCGAGCCCAACGAGAGCGGCAAGGGATACGAGTTCCACAACGAAGTTGTTGGCGGCGCAATCCCGAAGGAGTATATCCCCGCTGTCGACAAGGGCGTCCAAGGCGCAATGATGGCCGGCGTGCTTGCCGGATATCCGGTTGTCGACGTCATCTGCACCCTGTACGACGGTTCCTTCCACGAAGTCGACTCCTCCGAAATGGCGTTCGAGATCGCCGGTTCCATGGCGTTCAAAGAGGCCATGCGGAAGGCCGATCCGATCATCCTTGAGCCGATCATGAAGGTTGCCGTCAATATGCCTGAGGAATACATGGGCGACGTCATCGGAGATCTGAACTCCAGACGTGCTCAGATTCAGGGCATGGAGGCGACGTTCGGGGCCGAGGAGATCCGCGCCTATGTTCCGCTTTCCGAGATGTTCGGATACGCGAGCGATCTGCGCTCCAAGACGCAGGGCCGCGGCCAGTATGTCATGGAGCCGAGCCATTATGTCGAGGTTCCGAAGTTCATCGCCGAGAAAATCATCAAGGACCGCTGAGGCGGCCGGATCCCATTTGCATCTTGCATTTCCCGGGGAATTTTGTTAGAATACCTTTGTATTGAGAAAAATAAGAGTCACGATACAAAACGCTAAACTGTAAGGAGGATAATCAAATGGCCAAACAGCATTTTGAGAGAAACAAGCCCCATGTAAATATCGGCACCATCGGCCACATCGACCATGGCAAGACCACCCTGACTGCCGCGATCACCAAATATCTGAGCCTGAAGGGTCTGGCCCAGTACGAGGCATATGACGCCATCGATAAGGCCCCTGAAGAAAAAGCCCGTGGTATCACCATCAATACCGCTCACGTCGAATATGAAACCGAAAAACGTCACTATGCGCACGTCGACTGCCCCGGCCACGCCGACTATATCAAGAACATGATCACCGGTGCTGCCCAGATGGATGGTACCATTCTGGTTGTCTCCGCTGCCGACGGCCCGATGCCCCAGACCCGTGAGCACATCCTGCTCTCCCGTCAGGTTGGTGTCCCGTACATCGTCGTCTTCCTGAACAAGGTCGACCAGCTTAACGGCGATACCGAGATGCTCGAGCTCGTCGAGATGGAAGTCCGCGAGCTGCTGACCGAGTACGGCTACCCGGGTGATGAGACTCCGATCGTGGCCGGTTCCGCCCTTGCGGTTCTTGAG
>DAOSWK010000023.1:0-20262 GCA_035593545.1 Oscillospiraceae bacterium
CGAGCTTGCCGAGATATTCAAAGATCTGCGCCTTGATCTCGTCGTTGATCTGGCGTCCGTCTTCGTAATACTGCGTGCAGGCCTGAGTCGTGATCGTAAACCCGGGAGGGACGGGCATACCCAGGTTGGTCATCTCCGCCAGATTGGCTCCTTTTCCGCCGAGCAGCGCGCGCATTGTGCCGTCACCCTGAGAAAAAAGATAGACAAACTTTTTGCTCATGAAAGAACCCCCTCTTTTTGCTTTCCTATATGAAAGAAAAATCTCAATTTGAAAGCAAGTATAACAGAAGATCTATTAGTTTTCTACATTTGAATGGTAAAATCTACGATTTGGACGAAAATTCATGCTTCTACGAAATATTTGAGTTAATACTTGCAAAAATGCGGGGAGGTTAGCATAATGTATATGAAGGATTTTGTTTTCCGGGAGGGATCATTCCGATGTCTGAGGCATGTGCACTCATTTATACCGCCGGAGAAACCCGCATCCGGGACGACCGGCCGGATGCTCTATGCGACGTGTTGTTCCAGCCGATGATCGACTGGGTCGGCGCCGCACTGGACGAGGCGGGGATCACGGACCGCTGTTACGTCTGCGCCAAAAATGCGGAGGCGTTTTCGGCCTATACCGGGGACGCGCCTGTTTTCTCCGGCGAAGAGGGGAGCTATCTTCCCTATGCCGCAAAGGACTGGGTCGCCCGGCACGGCGACAGGGACGTACTTGTCGTTCGGGCGGAGAATCCGTTCCTCGGCGCGGAGACGGTTTCCGCCTCGCGGGCCCACCATATCAATAACGGTCAGAAACTGACCATCCTTGCTTCCGGCGGAAGGGAAGCCATGATCCGCGAACTCAATTCCAGCGCGTATTGGGTGAAGGCGGATTTTCTTTTTGAGCTTTTTGACCATGGCGATCCGAAGGAAGAAAAATTTTTGGCTTCGGCGCTCGCGGTTCTCTCCGATCGGGAGGAGACTGCGGCGACCTTCGTGGCCGCGAGAAAAGAACTGTATATGACGGCCTCCGATCCGGTGGGGCTGCTGACGC
Source organism: Oscillospiraceae bacterium (assembly GCA_035593545.1). Taxonomy (GTDB): domain Bacteria; phylum Bacillota; class Clostridia; order Oscillospirales; family Ruminococcaceae; genus UMGS1668. Next base: position 1,043 of record DAOSWK010000023.1, read on the forward strand.
TGAACGCGGCGGCCCGTACGATCGTGCTGACAAAACTCTGTAAGGCGGGCGTGGAATTCCTCTGCACCGACGGCATCCTGATCGCCCCGTCGGTTCAGATCGGGAAGGGCACCACGATTCTGCCGGGGACGATTCTGAAGGGCAATACCGTGATCGGCGAAAACTGCGAGATCGGCCCCAACAGCTATATCGAGAACTGCGCGGTCGGAGACGGCTGCAAAATTTTCGCCACCAAGATGGCCGACGCCATTTTTAAGGACGGCGCAAAGATCGGCCCGTTCTCTCAGATCCGGCCGGGAACCGTGATCGGCGAGAACGTGAAGATCGGCGACTATGTGGAGATCAAGAATTCCGAAGTCGGCGCGAGAACCAGCGTCGCGCACCTGACCTATATCGGGGACGCGGATGTCGGCGAGGGCGTCAATTTCGGCTGCGGAGTCTGCATTGCCAATTTTGACGGACAGCAAAAATACCGTACGGTGATCGGCGACAACGCCTTCATCGGCTGCAACACGAATCTGGTCGCGCCGGTAAAGGTCGGTTCCTTCGCCTACACGGCGGCGGGGACCACGGTGACCGAGGACGTTCCGGACGAAGCCCTGTGCATCGGCCGCGCACGTCAGGAAAATAAAGAGGGATGGGTCCGTCTTCACGATAAAGTCAGGAAAAACTAAAAGCAAACGACAGGGAGAGAGAAAAATGAACCTTCACGGCAAAGACATTAAGATTTTCGCCGGAAATGCCTGCCCCAAAGAGGCCGCAGACATCGCGAAAAACATCGGGATTCCTCTTGGCCAGTGCACGGTCAGGCATTTTGCGGACGGAGAAATTTCGGTATCCCTTGAGGAATCCGTCCGCGGCTCCGACGTTTTCGTCGTGCAGTCCACCTGCAATCCGGTCAACGACAATCTGATGGAACTGCTGATTATGATCGACGCGCTGAAACGTGCCTCCGCCGGCCGCATCAACGCGGTGGTCCCGTATTTCGGCTATGCCCGTCAGGACAGAAAGGCCCGCCCCCGCGAGCCGATCTCCGCGAAGCTGGTCGCGAACATGATCACCGCCGCCGGTGCGGACCGGGTTTTGACGATGGACCTGCATGCCGCCCAAATTCAGGGCTTTTTCGACATTCCGGTCGATCACCTGCTCGGTGTGCCGATTCTCAGCCCCTATTTCCAGCCGCTGGTTCACGGCCATGAGGATGAATATGTGGCCGTTTCCCCGGATTTCGGCTCCGTCACCAGAGCCCGCAAATTCGTTGAGAAGCTCGATATTCCGATCGCCATCATCGACAAACGCCGCCCGAAGGCCAACGTCTCCGAAGTGATGAACATCATCGGCGACGTCCGGGGCAAGAAGTGCATCATTGTGGACGACATGGTCGACACCGCCGGCACCCTCTGCCATGCGGCCGAGGCGCTCGTCAAGATCGGCGGGGCCACCAAAATCGTCGCCTGCGCCACCCATGCCGTGCTCTCCGATCCGGCCATCGAGCGCCTTCAGGACAGTTGCATCGACGAGCTTGTCTTTCTTGACACGATTCCGCTTCCGCCGGAAAAACGCATCGACAAGATCACGATCCTGCCGGTCGCGCCGATCTTCGCCGAAGCGATCGAGCGGATCTACGGCGAGCGCCCGGTCAGCCCGCTTTTTGAGAAGCTGCAGTAACCGCCGCCCTTCTCATAACATTAAAGAAAGAAACAACATCCCGGAGAGCGTCTTTCGGATGTTGACCAGATCTTCCGTCGGCAGGGGGTTTGTCCCCCTGCCGATTTCTATTGTAAAGCCCGGCAGGCAGAACCGCTGAATGAACCAATCCTTGAAGCCGCCGTAGCAGGCGGTACCCGTCGGATCGCTGAGCCGATAGCCGGAGGCCTCCGCCAGCAGCTTCGCGATCTCGCGCGAGGCGGAGGGCGTGCCGCTTCCGTAGCGCCAGTAGATCTCCTCCCCCTGAGAATGGAAGGCGTAGAGCCGCTTGACGCCGAAGGTGGTGCAGATTCCACAGGCCGTGCGCGTCTCGGGCTCGGAAAAAGGCGCGGGGCCGCCGTACTTTCCCGGCGCGGGACCGAAGATGCCGTGCTTCTGTTCCAGCACACGGAGTTCCTCCCAGCCGGCGCCGAAATTGTGGTTGATGTCGACGCCGCGCGCGTTGGCGTTCCAATGGATATAGTCCCCGCCCGAGAGCCGCTCGACCTTGTTGCGCAGGGAGAGCGCGGCTTCCGGCCCGCGGAGGGCGATCTCCACGCCGTCCGGGTTGAGCACCGGCACGACGAGCACGCCCCGCGCAAGAATTGCCCGGCGCACGTCGACCCCGTAAGGGCGGCTGTCGTGTTCATAGGCGAAACAGAGCTCGTCGAAAAACGAAAGCAGCAGCGAGGCGGTCAGCCACTCCGAGCCGTGGACGGCGCCGACGTAGAGGATGCCTCCACAGGGATTTCCCAGCGAGAGAGCGGTGATTTTCCGCCCGAGCACGCTCTTTCCGACAAAAAAGGATTTTGAGCACGGATGGCGGCCCAGAATGCTGCCGATCGAGTAGGTCACGTTTTCCGCCGTCGGCGGAAGATAGATGGATTCCACTGTCAATCACCTCCGGGCATACTACGACTAAGATATGCTGCGGAAGGAAAATATAGAAACCGGAGAGGAGCAATGCCATGAGACTTCTGGAAGAAAAAATTGCGTCCGAGAAAATCTTTTCCGGGCACATCCTCGACCTCTATGTGGATCAGGTCCGGCTCCCGAACGGCGGCGAGGCCGTGCGGGAGGTCGTGCGTCATAAAGGGGCGGCGGCCATGCTCGCGCTCGATCAGGACGGCGGCGTCTATCTTGTACGCCAGTTCCGTTATCCCGTGGGAAAGGCGCTGCTGGAGCTCCCGGCCGGCAAACTCGAGGCGGGCGAGGAACCGCTTGCCTGTGCGAAGCGCGAGCTGCTCGAGGAATGCGGCCTCTCCGCGGAGACGTGGATTCCGATGGGTGGCGTGTGGTCCTCGCCGGGCTTCTGCGACGAAAGGCTCTGGCTCTTCGCGGCAAAGGGCCTCTCCGTTCTCGGCGCGCATCCGGACGACGACGAATTCCTCGACCTCGTAAAAATTCCGCTTGACGAGGCAATCGGCATGGTGCTCTCCGGCGAGATCGAGGATTCCAAATCCCAGATCCTGCTGATGAAGGCGAAGCTCATGGGGATCGCGGAATAAAACAGAAGAAGTTTTCTCCGGACAAAAGAATGAAGCACAAATCGGGTCTGGTAGGAACGGCCCCACGGTATAAAAGAATTTTTTCCCAGCTTGTGAGATAAAAACGAGGCGGCCCCGGATTCACAAAAAAGTCACGGAGAATTTGCGGGGCGGGTATGGCAAAACGGATGCGGTCAAAGCGGAAATCCTGCGCGTCCCGCGTTTGCCGGCTCACAGAGCGGGTCAGGTAAAATATTTAATCAGCCGTTCCCTGGAGGTCTCGGTCAGAAAGAGCTTGCCGTCCCGGAGTTCCGCCTCCATCGTGATGTGGCTTGAGACGGTCACGTCGAGTGAGGCAAGGAAGGCGAGCTCGGGTTCCCGGAGCGCATGTTCCTTCGCGCCGAAGGAGATCTCCGTATTCTCCGCCACCACGCTGAAATTGTTTCCGCCCTTTTCCGTCAGGCGGACGAGCCTGCGGTTGAGAAAGGCCGCGACCAGCTTTGAGATTTGGTCGCAGCGTTCCGTCTCGGTGAAATCCGGAAAAGAAATCACATCGTAGGTCTTTTTGCCGTTCATGCGCTGCGTACCGGCCAGCAGATTGATGCTGCGCCCGCCGCCGGAATAGACGAGCTCATGCGGAAATGAGAGATCATAGCTGCCGAGCGTATCCACGATCTTCTCGCAGCCGGCGCGGCCGTAGCGGAGCCATCCGTCGATTTGGATGCCGTATTCCGTCTCCAGCGCGGCAATCAGCGCTTCCGTCCCGGAGGAGTTGCAGAGGGAGCGGATGTCGGTCTCCTCGTTTTCATAGGAAACGGCGCAGGAGGCGGGGAACGTGAAAACCGGAATGCGCCCGGCCGTCATATCGAAGCGGACGAGCGTAAAATAGCCCGCGCTTTTTCCGCCGTACTCCATGCCGATCAGCAGCAGGGAGAAATTGTCCTCCTGCCGCGGAATATAGCCGCCTTCCGAGGAGGATTCCTGTGACGCCGGCTCCTGTGCGTCGGGCGCCGAAAAAGAAAAAATGGCATAGGCGGCGCCGCAGAACAACAGGAAAAAACTGGCCGTAAACGCCAACAGAAACATCCGCACCCTCACCGACACCGCCTCCTCCCGACACCGTTAGTTTGGCCGGGTAAAACGGAAAAATATCGCCTTGACGGCGTAAAAAAATACCGGCCGGGTTTTTGGGGACCCAGCCGGTATTTTTATCGGTTCATGTCTGCTTTTGGCCATCGATCGGCAAAGAAGTTGTGCGTTTTTATAAAATGGTTTAAGGAGCATATCCGGGAGACGGGTTTCCGAAAAGAAATCGTGGAGAAACGGAGATCTTATCCCGGAGTCCGGAGATCCCCTTTGGAGCTACAATTCAGTCCCCGAACACGCCGGAAGAGAAATAGCGGTCTCCGGTATCGGGGAAGAGCGGGACGATCAGCTTGCCGCGGTTCTCCGGCCGCTTGGCAAGCTCGACCGCAGCCGCAGCCGCGCCGCCGGAGGAGATGCCCACGAGGATGCCCTCTTTTTTGGCGAGCAGCGCCGTAAATCGGTAGGCGTCCTCGTCGGTGATGTCGAGGATCTCGTCGATCAGCGAGCGATCGAGGATCTCCGGGATGAAATTCGGGCCGATGCCCTGAATCTTATGCTTGCCGGGCGTGCCTTTCGTCAGCAGCGGCGAAGAGGCCGGCTGGAACCCGACGATCCGGATCGCCGGATTTTGTTCCTTGAGGTATCTCGCCGTGCCGGTGATCGTGCCGCCGGTGCCGATGCCGGCAACAAGGACGTCGATTTTTCCGTCGGTCTGGCGGAAAATTTCCGGCCCGGTGGTGCGGTAATGCGCGTCCGGGTTGGCGGGATTCGTGAACTGGGAGGGCATAAAGCTCTCCGGCACCGAGGCGAGAAGCTCTTTTGCTTTTTTGACGCAGCCCGTCATGCCGAGCGCGCCGTCGGTGAGGACGCATTCGGCGCCGAAGGCCTTCATCACGGCCATGCGTTCCGGGCTCATGCTGTCCGGCATCACGATGATGACATGATAGCCTTTCGACGCCGCGACGGCCGCGAGCCCGATGCCGGTGTTGCCGCTCGTCGGTTCAATGATCGTGGAATTGGGCTTGAGCATGCCTCTTTCCTCGGCGTCCGCAATCATGTTCGCGGCGACGCGGTCCTTGATGCTCCCGGCGGGATTCCATTTTTCAAGCTTGGCGGCGACGGTCGCCTCCAGCCCATAAAGGGATTCGATATTACGCAGCTCAAACATCGGCGTGTTGCCGATGAGCTCGGTAAAGTTTTTCTTGATCTCCATGCTTCCAACCTCTTTTCTGTGACGCCATTATATCACATGCGGGAACGCATTGACAATCGGTGCGTTTTAAATTATATTATATAAGTATCAGTTTGCCCTGAAAAGGAGGAAACGTCATGAATACCAATCCCTTTCTTGAATTTTCGCCGGAGGTAGAGAGCGCGCTGCGAAACGGAAAACCCGTCGTCGCGCTGGAGTCCTCCACGATCTGTCATACCATGCCGTATCCGCGCGGTGCCGAAACCGTCAAAAAGGCGCAGGAACTGATCCGCGGCGAGGGCGTCGCGCCGGCCGCCATCGCCATCCTCGAAGGGAAAATGCGGATCGGCCTCTCCGACAAGGAGATCGACTACCTCGGCCGCTGCGGAACCTCCGTGGCGAAGGTCTCGGTCAAGGATCTGCCGGTCTTTGCCGCAAAGAGCATGGACGGCGCCACCGATCTTGCCGCCACGATGAAGATCGCGAAGATGGCCGGTATCAAACTGCTGGCGGCCGGCGGCATCGGCGGCGTGCATACGTTCCCGGACGAGCCGGCCGACATTCCGGCCGAGATCGAGGAACTGGGCCGCACCGACATGCTGGTCGTCTGCTCCGGCTGCATCCAAGATCAGGGCCGCACGCTCGAATACCTCGAAAGCAGAGGCGTCACCGTCGTCGGCTTCGGCACGGAGAGCTTTCCGGCATTTTACACGGCTGAGAGCGACACTTCTTTGGAGTATCGGCTCGACAGCGCGCCGGAGGTTGCGAAGGCCTTCCGCGCAAAGGAGACCCTCGGCATCGAGAGCAGCGTGTTGGTACTGAACCCGGTTCCTGCGGGCGACGCCATGGGCAGGAGCGTTATCGACCGCGCCTTGGGCATCGCCGTACCGAAGGCGGACGAGTTGGGGCTCCGCGGCAAAGACAGGATGCCCTTCCTGCTCGCGCTCATTAAAGAAATGACCGGCGGCATGGGGCTCGACACCAACGCCGCATTGCTGTTAAATAACGCGCGCGCCGCCGCGCAGATCGGATACCTGCTCTCCGCCATCGCCGAGATCGACGGCGCCGGAGACGGAAAGGGCTTCGATCCCGCCGCCGTGCTGCGCATCCGCAACGACATTGCCGAGGAGATCGGCACGGGCATCGCAAAGGATTTCGAGACGTTCCGCAGCGAGTTCCGCGCAGAAATTGAGGAGATGCTCTCCGCTTTCGAGCCGGCCTCGCCGGAACCTGCCGCAGAACTCTCCGAGTCGGAGATTCCGCAGGCGGCTTCTTATCGCCCGGCCTATACGCCCTCCCCGGCGCTCAGCCGCGCGCCTTCCTATGCGCCGCCGGAGCCCGAACCGGAGCCGCAGCCCGTCGTCTATTCCGAAGAACCGCACGCCCCGACCCCTTCGGCAATCGCAAACTTCAAGCCGCAGGGCCAGATGGTTGAAGAGAGAGAAAAAGAGGCCGAGCTGGACGGCGACTATCGGCCGACCGAATATAACCCGAAGAATTTCGGCAAAAACAAGGAAGAGACTGCGCCGGAGCCCGCTTTGGAGGCCTCTGCGGAACAGGAGCCTGCCGCGCAGGAGTCTGTGATGGAGGAAGCTATAATCCCGCCCGTTTCTGAAAAGGAGCCCGCCGCGGAGGAACTTCCCGAGGAAGAGCCTGTTGTGACGGAGACGGAGCCTGCTCCCGAGGCGGAATCCGAAGAAGAACGGTCCGAAGAGGCCGCCGGAGGTTCTTCCGGAGAGAACGAATACCAGCCGACCGATTACAATCCGGCCAACTTCGGCAAGCATCAGGAAGAAAACGAGGAACAGTCCGATAAAGAAGAGATCGGAACCACCTCCTACGACCCGGAATTCTACCGCAAGCGCTCCGAGGAACGGAAACACCGCATCGCCGCGGCCGCGGGAGAAGAGCGGCATAAAGAAGAAGAAAAAGGCGCCGAGCCGGAATACGTCGACTGCAAGGGGCCGCTGGAATTCACCGGAGAGCATCCGTGGGCATGGAAATGCACCCGCTGCGGACAGCTCTTCCAAAAACATGAGCTTCCGCATAAGCGCGTCAAGCTTCCGGAAGAATGACGCGGCAGGATGCCGGCGGGCACGGAAACCGGCTGTTTATCGCCCTGCTGTTTGACGAAGAGACGAAGGACCGCCTCTGCGGCGCAATGAAATACCTCGCCGCCCATATGCGCGGCGGACACACCACCGGTCGGGGAAATCTGCACCTGACGCTCGCCTTTTTGGGCGAGACGAATCGGGCTTCGGAGGTTCGCCGGGCGATGGAGGAGGCCGCGGGTTCGGCCTTTGATTATCAAATCAAGGGCAGCGGGCGCTTCTCGCGCGGGGACGAGTCCATCTTTTGGGCGGGCATTGCGGCGCCCGAGGAACTGTACCGGCTTTATGACCGGCTCTCCGGGGCGCTCGCCTCACACGGTTTCCGGCTGGAGGAGCGGCCCTTTAAACCGCACCTGACGCTCGGGCGCGAGGTCGTCACGGACGGGACGTTCGACCCGAAGGAGATGGAGAACTTCCTGCCGGAGAAGCCGCTTCACGCCGGAAGAATCAGCCTGATGAAATCCGAGCGCATCGCCGGAAAACTGACCTATACCGAAGTTTATTCCGTCCATCTCGAAGAAAAGGAGAGCTGACTTTGGAGGATGCATTCACCGAGGGAATCCGCCCGGGCGGCCTCACCGACAACCGCGGGATCCGGATCCTGATCTGTCATATTCTGGCCGCGGCGGGGGAGCCTCTGAGCTTTGACGAGCTCACCGAGGCCGTTCTTGCCGACGGCACGGCGAACTATTTTGAATTCGCGGACGCGGCATCCGAGCTCAAAAACCTCGACTGCGTCGACACGTTCCGCAGCGAGCACGGCGTCTGCGAATACCGCCTGACCTCAAAAGGCAGGGATGTCGCCGAGAAGCTCTCGGGCGATCTGCCGGCATCCATTCGCGAGAAGGCCGCCGCAAACGCAAAATCCATGATTCTGCGCCGCAGGAGAGAAGAGGAAAACCTCGTCTCCGTCACCCGGACCGAGGACGGCTTCATGCTGCATATCGAGATGAAGGACATCGGCACCGACCTGATGGAGCTCTCCCTCTTCCTGCCAACGATGGAGCAGGCGACGGAGGCGAAGGAGCGGTTCCTCGAGGACCCGACCGCCTCTTATAAAAAAGTTTTGGAGGCGCTGGCAGGAGAGATCTGACCGGCGCATATCCTTGATCAAATCCAGTACCCGATGACAAGGAGGTGCTTCTTATGAAAATCAACGTCGCTCTGCTGTTCGGCGGAGTTTCGAGCGAACACGAAGTTTCCTGCAAATCCGTCGCATCCGTCGCGGAGAATATCAACAGGGAAAAATACAACATCCATATGATCGGCATCACTCAGGAAGGTCAATGGCAGTATTACAACGGGCCGATCGGCCTCGTGAAGGAAAACCGATGGGAGGATACGGCCTATACCTGCCCGGCGTTTCTCTCCCCGGACCGGTCCGTCCACGGCATCCTTTTTAACCATGACGGCAAGCTGACCTCCCGAAAGATCGATGTGGTTTTCCCCGTGCTGCATGGCAAAAACGGCGAGGACGGCACGATGCAGGGCCTTCTGGAGATCGCCGGCATCCCGTATGTCGGCTGCAACGTGCTCGCCTCCGCGATCTGCATGGATAAGGACATCTGCCACACCGTGCTCGCGAACGCCGGCGTGCCGCAGGTGCGGTGGCTGACTTATTTCTCCGGCTGCGATTATGCCGCGGCCGCCGAAGAGGTGGGCCGGGAGCTCGGCTGGCCGGTCTTTGTCAAGCCCGCGAACGCCGGTTCTTCGGTCGGCATCACCAAAGTGAAAAAACAGGCGGATCTCAGAGCCGCCTTCGACCTTGCCTTTAAAAACGACCGCAAGATTCTCGTCGAGGAGGCGGTCAAAAACCCCATCGAGATCGAGTGCTCCGTGCTCGGCAACGACGAAGTGGTCGTCGCCGGCCCGGGAGAGATCGTTCCGGCGGAGGAATTCTATACCTACGATGCGAAATACAACAACGCCGAGAGCCTGCTCTATATTCCGGCGAGAATCCCGGAGGAGACCGCCGCGGAGGTGCGCGAGATCGCCAAAAAAGCCTATCATGCCCTCGGCTGCCGCGGCATGGCGCGGGTGGATTTCCTGATCGACGGCGACACGAAAAAGATCTATCTCAACGAGCCGAATACGCTGCCGGGTTTCACGGATATCTCCATGTATCCGAAGCTGCTCGTCGCGTCCGGCATGAAGTATTCGGAGATCATCGACCGGCTGCTGGAGCTTGCGCTGGAGCCGTGAGCATACCCGGGCCGGGTCTGCCTGCCGCAAAAAAGGCAAGCTTTCTTATGCCCAAAGCCGCCCGGACTGTTCGGCGGCTCCAAGGGCAAACCGGGATCCGGAAATTTATGATTTGGAGGAACTGTTTACGGATACACGAGCCATCGGCGTCTTTGATTCCGGGCTGGGCGGCCTCACCGCCGTCCGGGAACTCAGACGCATTCTTCCCGGCGAGAATCTCTGTTATTTTGGGGACACCGCGAGGGTGCCCTACGGCAGCCGCGGCAGAGAGACGATCCGCCGGTTTGCGTCGGAATGCCTTGATTTTCTTGAGCGGCAGGACGTCAAGCTGATCATCGTCGCCTGCGGCACGGTGAGTTCCGTGCTCGCCGACGAGATGGGGAGCCGCCCGGTGCCCTGCATCGGCGTCGTCGGCCCGACCGCGGAAGCCGCGACCGCCGCGACCAAAAACGGAAAGATAGGCCTCATCGCCACCGCCGCCACCGTCGCCAGCCGCTCCTACGAAAAAGCGGTGAAGGCGCTCGCTCCGGAGGCGGAGTTCGAGGGCGTGGCGTGTCCGCTCTTGGTGCCGCTCGTCGAGAACGGCTACACCGATTTTCATAACGAGATCACGCGGAAGGTGCTCTCCGACTATTTTGAAAAATTCCGCCTGACCGATATGGATACTTTGATCCTCGGCTGCACCCACTACCCGCTGCTTTACACGATGATCGACGAGATGACCGGGAGAAAGCTCTTCCTGATCGATTCCGGCAGGGAGACCGCCCTCGCCGCGGCGCGGTATTTAAAAGAAAACGGCCTGCTGAACGAAAGCGGAGAGACGGGGAAGATGAAATTCTTCCTCACCGACACGGGGGGCAGTTTTGCGGATCTCGGCAGAGAATTTCTGGGGGAGGAGCTGCCCGAGGTCGAGAAAATTTCCCCCGATGATTTGATATAGAGGAAACGGCAATGAAAAAAGATGTGGTTATTTTTATAAAAGGCATTCAGGATATCGACGGCGAAAAAGACACCATCGAGATGCTGACCAAAGGGAAATACTATAAGAGAAAAGGAAGCTGGTTCATCGATTACGACGAGGCCGAGGAAGAGGACGCCATACCGACGATCAAAACCAAGCTTCAGGTGGACGGCACCGAGAAGGTGACGATGACCCGCCGCGGCAAGCGCCGCAGCCAGCTTATCATCGAGAACGGCACGCGCCATCAATGCCTCTATGACAACGGTTTCACGGACTGGATCATGGGCGTCCAGGGAGGCGAGATTAAAAACGATCTGAAGGAAAACGGCGGGATGCTCCATTTTCGCTATTCCTTGGATATCAACACGGTTCTCTCGAGCGAGAACGAAGTCAATATCGTAGTGAAGGAGTGCGAACATCACGATGCATAATCCCGTCGCGGAAGCGAAACAGGAATTCAGAAGCCGGATTGAGGCGGCGTTCCGGGCCGCATTTGCCGCCGGAGAGCTGCCGGAGGCGGAGCTTCCCGATTTCATCATCGAGATCCCGGCCGATTCCAAAAACGGAGACCTCGCCACCAATGCCGCTCTGGTATCCGCTCGCGCGCTGCATACGGCGCCGAAAAAGATCGCGGAGGCCCTTGTCTCCCATCTGGGGGAGGGCGGAATCTTTACGAAGGCGGAGGTCGCCGGTCCCGGATTCCTCAACGTCTTCTACGCGCCGGAATGGTACGCGGACACCGTATCCGCCGTTTTGGAGGAGGATGCGGATTACGGCCGCAGCAATATCGGCGCCGGTAAAAAGATCATGGTGGAGTTCGTCTCCGCCAACCCGACCGGCCCGATGCACATGGGCAACGCCCGCGGCGGAGCGATCGGCGACGGCATCGCCGCGGCGCTTGATGCATGCGGCTACGACGTGACCCGCGAATTCTATATCAATGACGCGGGCAACCAGATCGCCAAATTCGGCTGCTCGCTCGAGGCGAGGTATCTTCAGATCTATTTGGGCGAGGAGGCCGTCGAATTCCCGGAGGACGGCTACCACGGCGAGGACATCAAGGAACGCGCGAAGGAATTTGCGGATCTCTACGGGGACAAATACCTCCAGAGCGATCCCGAGGAACGTCGGGAAGCCCTGATCGCTTATGCGCTGCCGAAAAATGTCGAGGGCCTTCAACGCGACCTTGCGAAATACCGCATCGACTACGACGTCTGGTTCCGCGAGAGCTCGCTCTATAAAGACGGCACCGTCGACAAAATCGTAAAAATCCTGACCGACAAGGGCCTCACCTACGAGAAGGACGGCGCCCTCTGGTATAAAAACACGCAGGTACTGGCCGAGAGGCTCCGCAGGGAAGGCAAAACCGAGGAACAGATCGAGGCGCTGGAGCTCAAGGACGACGTTCTGATCCGCCAAAACGGCAATCCGACCTACTTTGCCGGAGACATCGCCTACCATTACAACAAATTTGCGCTTCGCGGCTTCGACCGCGTGATCAACGTCTGGGGCGCCGACCACCACGGCCACGTCGCGCGGCTCAAGGGCGCGATGGACGCCGTCGGCTGCGACGGAGACCGGCTCGACATCGTTCTGATGCAGCTCGTCGAGCTCATGCGGGACGGCGAGCCCGTCCGCATGAGCAAACGCACCGGCAAGGCCATCACGCTGACCGATCTGCTCGAGGAGGTGCCGATCGACGCGGCGCGCTTCTTCTTCAACTTGCGCGAGCCGAGCACCCACCTGATCTTCGACCTCGGCCTCGCCGTGCAGCAGGACAGCCAAAATCCGGTTTATTATGTGCAGTACGCGCACGCGCGCATCTGCTCGATCCTCAAGAATCTCGCGGCCGAGGGCGTCGAATTTTCCCCCGACTATACGGGCCGAGCCTATTCCGCGCCGGAGGAGCTTGCGCTGATCGGCGGGCTCGCGCGGTTCCCGGGCGAGATCATCGACGCGGCCAACGCCTATGATCCGGCCCGCCTCACCAAATATGCCATCGACGTCGCCACGCTGTTCCACAAATTCTATAACAGCTGCCGCGTCAAGGGCGAGGCGGAAGAGGTGCTCCAGTCGAGGCTCGCACTCTGTGTCGCCGTCAAGACGGTGATCCGCAACGTGCTCACGATGCTCAGGATCACCGTGCCGGAATACATGTGAGTATAAAATTCCGGCTTTTTCAGGAAAACCGTCGGGCAGTCTCCGGAAAACCTTTCGGAGGGCCTACCGGAAACCTGCCTTTAAAGTACCGGATCGGGTATTTTATCCGCTTTTCGGCCGCGAAGCCGGCCGTCCATGCGTTCACCGGAATATGGCGTCCGCCGGGATGCTCGTTTCAGCATCCGCGCGGGCGCTTTTTCACATTCAAAAAAGAAAGGGATGTCGGAATGGAAAAACTCCCAAACCGCCCGCTGCTGCTCGACGGCGCAACCGGCACAAGGCTTATGGCCGCGGGCATGCCGCAGGGCGTCTGTCCGGAGGCGTGGATTCTCGATCATCCGGAGGTCATCCGGGAGGTCCAAAGAGGTTATGCGGACGCCGGCTCGGAGGTTCTCTATGCTCCGACGTTCGGCGCAAATCCGCTTCGGCTCGCCGCTTTCGGCCTTGAGAATCAGATGGAACGGATGAACCGCGAGCTCGTCTCGCTTGCGAAGGAGGCTTCCGTCGGGAAAGCTCTAATTGCCGGAGACCTTTCTCAGGCCGGTGTGCTGCCGGAGCCTTTCGGCGAGCTGTCCTATGCGGATCTGGTCTCCTGCTATGAGGCGCAGGCCGCCGCGCTGAAAGAGGCCGGGGCCGATCTGCTGGTCTGCGAGACGTTCACCTCGCTGCCGGACATGCGGGCCGCGCTGCTCGGCGCAAGAAAGACCGGACTCCCGGTGATGGTCAGCGTCTCCGCCGATGAGACCGGCCGCACGATCATGGGTTCGGAGGCGCTCGCTTGTCTGATCGTGGCGCAGTCCCTCGGCGCCGCCGTCTTCGGTCTCAACTGCGGCGAGGGACCGGGGAAGATGCTTCCCGTCATGAAATCCCTCGCTCCCCATGCGGAAATTCCGCTTCTCGCAAAGCCCAACGCCGGCATCCCGGTCGGGAAACCGCCGCATTACGACCTCTCGCCGGAGGAATTTACCGCCGGGATGGAGAACCTGCTCCGCGCCGGCGTGACCGTTATGGGCGGTTGCTGCGGCACGGATGACCGCCATATCGCCCTGCTTCGCCGGCTCATGGATCGCTTCGATTTTCCGGCCAGGAAGCCGCCGGAGACGGAGTTACCGGCCGCTATGGACGAAAAAATCCCCGTTTCGGACGGGCAGCGCGCCTGTTTTCTTGAGAAAACATTCCGCTTTTCGCCGGAGATCACCTGCGGGGCGGATCTGGACGATGCGCTTATCGATGCCGCGGAGGAGCCCGGAGATGCCGCACTGATCCGTATCGCCTCGCCGGAGGAGGCACGCCTGTTTGCCCAGAGCGCCCATCTGCTGCATAAGCCCGCCGCCTTTCTCGCGGAGAATGAGGAGGCGCTCGCCGAAGCTTTATTCTTGTATCCGGGCAGGGCGGTTCTCGATTCCCGCAGCAGGATCGGCGGAGAGCGGCTCGCGGCGCTTGCCGCGGAATACGGCGCGGTCGTTTGCTGATTGAGAAAATAAAAAATCCCTGCCGCCGGATGCGAATCGCTCCCGGAGACAGGGGTATTTTTTTAACGATTTTTGAAGAAGCAAAAACTCCGCCGCGGATGAAAACCGGCGCCCCGCGGCAGACGGAAGAATCCCGAAAGAGCGGTTTACCGGACGGTTTTGTCGGTTCCCCGCCGAGCGCTTTTTCGGAAGATAAATTTTTACCTCCCGAATACAGATTCCTCCGTACAGGTTAACAGAAAAAAGCGGCCCTTAAAAGATGCGATTTGGAAGGACGCTTTTCGGTTCGGAAAAACTCTCCGGAGACTGCTGTTCTGAGCAAGGGCAGACCCCCGAGGATCGGGGCTTTCCTGCCGGGCGCTTCCTTTTTAAAAAAGGAGGGTGAATTTTCGCCCCGCTCCGGACCCATCCATGTAGTCGATATGGAAACAGGCAGGTCTCGAAAAATACGGGTTGGAGAGCCGATTTCCGATTCGGAAAAATTAGTCCGGCAGTTTCATGTCGCCGTCGTGTACCCAGCCGATTTTGCGGAGAATCTCGTTAAATAAATAAGAAAGGACGGCCGGCAGGACGAAGCAGATCAATGCGAGGCCCACCCAGTCCGTTGCGGTGACGGCCCGCGAATAGCCGTTTTCAGGGTCGAACCAGCCCAGAATCAGACCGATCGGCCCGAGCAGGCCGCAGGTACCCATGCCGGAATTGATGGCCGCGCCGTACATCTCAAGCCGAAAGACACAGACGGCGAGCGGCCCGGTAACGGCGGAGGCGAGCGTCGGCGCGATCCAGATCTGCGGATGGAGCAGAATATTCGGCATCTGGAGCATCGAGGTGCCGATGCCCTGAGAAAACAGACCGTTCCAGCCGTTCTCCCGGAAGCTGATGACCGCGAAACCGACCATCTGTGCGCAGCATCCGGCAATAGCGGCCGCTCCGGCGACGGCGAGTCCCTCCGAACTGCCCTCCGCGGCGGCGCTGCCGGTCATTACAAGCCCGGCGCAGATCGCGGCGCTGGAGATCGGCAGAGTGAGCACCATGCCGATGACGACGGCGACCACCAGACCGGTGACGAAAGGAGCCTGAAGCGCCGCCCAGCCGATAAAGGCGCTGATATATCCGGTGAGCACGCCGATCGGAGGCGCGAGAAAGACGGAGAGCAAGCCGCCCGTGAGCAGCGTAACAAACGGCGTGACCAGAATATCGACGCGCGTCTTTTTGGAGACGGCGCGCCCGGCCTCCGCGGCGGCGATGGCGATGAAGAAGACCGCCAGAGGACCGCCGGCCCCGCCGAGCGAGTTGGCCGCATACCCGACCGCGGCGGCGGAGAAGATGACGAGCGGAGCCGCGCCAAGCGAGTAAGCGATCGCGGCCGCCATCGCCGGGCCGGCCATCGCCTGCGCGTAGCCGCCGATCTGGGCAAACAGGGAGAGCCCCGGGATCATGCCGATCGCCTTAAAAATCGTACCGATCAGCAGGGAAGCAAAAAGTCCCTGTGCCATGGCGCCCATTGCGTCGATGAAATACCGTTTTCCGAGCTTTTTCCATACACTCATTTTCATCCGCACCTCGCATATTCATAGGGGCCCGGTTCCGTAGATACGGAAGGGGGCCCGTTTTTTTCCATTATATCAGCCAAAATACGGGATGCAAGCAAAAGGCGGCGGGAAATTTTCAAAAAGAGAAGAAAAACGCGAAAAACGCCGCAGCCGCGGTCGGAATTTTCTCTTGAACTGGGTTTTTATTCGTGTTATGATAATAACAGAGTATGCTTTGTTCCGATTGGAGAAGAAAAAATGAAACATGAGAAGTCCTGCGGCGGACTGATCTATCGTGAGCAGGAAGGAGAGACTCAGCTTCTTCTGATCAAGCACCGCAGCGGAGGCCACTGGTCCTTTCCCAAAGGACACATGGAGGCGGGCGAAACGGAAATGATGACCGCCCTCCGTGAGATCCGGGAGGAGACCGGGCTTCAGGTCTTTTTACGCGAGGGATTCCGGGAGGCCGTCGAGTATTCCCCGAAACCCAACGTCAAAAAGCAGGTGATTTATTTTATAGGATTTACGCTGAATGAAAGCGCCCTCCACCCACAGGAGGAGGAGGTCAGCGAGATCGCATGGATGGAAATCCATACCGCTTATGAGATGGTCACGTTCCGCAACGACAAAAACCTGATCTCCCGCGCGATGGAATATCTCGAGCGCCGCGGTATCTGAACCGAAAAAAGCTCCGAAACAGGAATGTTCCGGAGCTTTTTATTTATTAAGGAGAAAGAAGCCGCCGGGTATCCGGGATTTGCTTTCCGCATGAGAGCCGGCCATGAAGAAAAACAGGCCGGAAGAGCCCCCGGCCCAAAAGAATGCGGCCGCGCGAGTCCTACCTGAAAACGCCTAAGTAAAGAGAGAATCCACTTCCCGGAGGCGTGCTCAAAGCGGGCAAAAAGACCCGACCCCTCAGCTCTTTTTGCGCGAGAGATTCCAGATCGACAGGCCGTAGAAGACCGCCGCCGTCACGATCAGAACCGCGATGCTCGTAAGCGGCGTGACGGTGGTGCCGCCGAATTTATAGGTGACGCCCATCAGTTCCTCAAACTCCTGTACGGCCGAATCGGGCGCGCCCGCAAAGGTGACCGAGAGCGGTTCCGCCATCATCACCTGCCGGAAGAGCACCGCGGAATGCGAGACGGGGAACACCTTGATCACCCACTGAACCGCCTCCGGGAGCTGTCCGATCGGGAGGTAGATGCCCGTCAGAAAGCCGATGACCGTTCCGATGATCGTGCTCGCCGTTCCGAAGGCGTTGGCGCTCTTAAAGAAGGAGACCATGAAGAAGACGAGGGACGTGTTGGCGAGGGTGGAGAGCAGAATCAGCCCCGCCGTCTTGACCAGCGCGGCAGGACCCAGCAGTTCGCCGCCGTTTGCGATGACGTAAATCTCGGCCAATATAAGCGTGATGAAGCTCATGATACAGCCGATCAGGTACGAGCTGAGGATGTATCCGCCCGCGATCCGGCTGCGTTTAAGCGGCGAGGAAGTGATATCTTTAATGATCTTTTTGGTCTTGTCGTCCACCATGATGCCGAAGGCGCCCATCGTGGTGGTGACGGAGGCCACGGCCAAAAGTCCGGCCATGATCCAGCTGTCCATCAGGTAGCGCACGCCGTTCAGCCCCGTAAAGCTGTTTACCCAGACGTCCCCGAGAAACAGGGCGTACAGCCCGATGATGACGAAGACGGCCAGCAGCGAGAAGAAGACCGCCGCCTTGTCACGGAAGAAAATCAGGAGGTTTCTTTTTGCAAATCCGATCATTCCCGAATCTCCTTTCCCGTAATGGCGATAAACGCGTCGTCCATGGTGCCGGTCGTCACCTCAAAGCCCGAGATGGAATCCGAGACCTTTTGCAGAATCGGCAGGGCCGACAGGGTGGAAGGGATGGAGACGAAAATCCGGTCGGCCTTCTGCGTATAGGGAAGGCCTTCCCCTTCCAGCAGCGCGGCGGCTTTCTGCGGATCCGTGCAGACGAGGGAGAGCTTGTCGGTCGTGTAGGTCTCTTTGAGATAAGAGGGTGTGCCCTTCGCGACGATCCGGCCGTCGTCGATGACGATCACATAGTCGGCCCCGGCGGCCTCCTCCATGTAATGCGTCGTGAGAAAGACGGTCATTCCGGTCTCCCGTTGCAGCGCGGTGACGGTCTCCCACACGCTCTTGCGCGTCTGCGGGTCAAGGCCGGTCGTCGGCTCATCGAGGAAAAGAATCTTCGGCATGTTGACGAGCGCCCGCGCAATGTCGCAGCGTCTCCGCTGCCCGCCGGAGAGCTTCCCATAGGGCCGCTTCAGGATCTCGGAGATGCCCGTGACCCGCGCGACGTTCTCGGCGGTCTCGCGGAGCTTCTGTCCTTTGAGCCCGTAGAAGCCGCCGCGGATCTCCAGATTCTCCTGCACGGTCAGCAGGTTGTCGAGCAGACTGTCCTGAAACACCGCCCCGATGACGGAGCGGATGGCGTCGTCCTCTTCACCGAGCACATGCCCGTCCACGACGACTCTGCCGGCGTCCGGCCGGAGAAACGTACAGATAATGTCGATCGTCGTGGATTTTCCGGCGCCGTTCGGCCCAAGGAAGGCGAAGATCTTTCCGCTTTCGATATAAAAATCCAGTCCCTTTACCGCGCGGACGTCCCCATAGGACTTTTGCAGCCCGGAGACCTCGATGATTTTGCTCAAAAGAGACACCTCCTACATGATTCGGAGCTTTCCATATAATGTAAAAATCATATCATAAAATCCGGAGGAAGGCAAGAGCTTGGCAAAATCGCTCCGGTCGGGCCGGGCTATGCAATTCGAGTTTTTTATATTACAATAAAAATGGTTGTATCAAATAAAAAGACGAAGAGGAGCGGATCCGTATGGAAATCAGACGGGTAAGCGAGCTTGGAGAGGACGCCCGAAAAAAGATCGGCGATATTTTCGTGGCCGGTTTCTTCCAATGGCTGCGATATTTTTCCAAAGACCCCGAAAAGCTGTCCTGTGCGCTGGCCCATATGTTTCGTTTGGAGACCTTTTATGCCGCGGTGGAGAACGAAGAGATTTTGGGAATCGCCGCCTGTACGGACGGAAGGACCTCCTCCGTACGGATCCAAACGAAGGAACTACGGCGCAATTTGGGGTTTGTCATGGGGAGCTTCGCGGGGCTTCAGTTAAAAAGGGAACTCGAGAACCGCCCGTATCCCTTCCCGCTCGAGCCCGGCACCGGCTCCATCGAATTCGTCGCGACCGATCCAAGGCATCTCGGTCGGGGCGTCGCCTCGGCGATCCTCCGGCATATCTTCTCGGATACCCCGTACCGCGCCTATGTATTGGAGGTTGCGGATACC
>DAOSWK010000122.1:0-3830 GCA_035593545.1 Oscillospiraceae bacterium
CGACGACCGCGCAGGCCCCGCAGCGTTCCATCCGCTTTGCCAGCCCCGAAGACGGCACAACCGGAATGACTTTGACGCCCGCCTTCAGCCATGCGCCCATATATTTTGAGGGATTTCCCGCGCCGGTGGTGACGACCGCGACCTTCTCCTCAGCTACGATTTGAGCGACCTCGTCTGCAAACGGGCTCATGAGCATGATGTTGACGCCGAAGGGCCGGGCGGTGAGCTCCCTCGCGCGGGCAATCTGCTCCCGGACGTATCCGGCCGGAGCGTTGCCCGCGGCGATGATGCCGAGGCCCCCGGCTTCGGAGACCGCCGCCGCAAGAGAGGCGTCGGCGATCCACGCCATCCCGCCCTGAAAGATGGGGTATTCGATTCCCAAAAGATCACATAAAACCGTTTTTATCATATGGATACCTCGGCGGGGCTCACGCCTTCTGGAGAAGCGTCATCAGATCCCCAACCGTCTTCAGCGATTCATCCATCTCGATGTTCACGCCGAATTCTTCCTCGAGATTCATGACGAGCTCCACCATGTCCAAGGAATCCAACTCCAACTCCGCAAAGGTGGTCTCTTGCGTAATAGGGCGCTCGGTCTCCAAATAATTGTTGATGACCTTCGCAATTCTTTCAAGCATAGAAATTTCCTCCAAAATAAAAGATTTTGTTTTTATGGCCGGGATCATTCCCAGCTCATCACGCAGGTACCCGCGGTCAGCCCCGCGCCGAATGCCGACATCAGGAGCTTTGTGCCTTTTTGAATGTTCCCCTTCTCGAAAAGCTCGTCCAGCAGGATCGGTACGGAGGCCGAGGAGACGTTTCCGTACCGATGGATATTCGAGGGGAATTTTTCTTCCGGCTGCCCGAGTTTCTCCCTCGCAAAGTCGAGAATCCGCTTGTTCGCCTGATGGAGAAGATAGTAATCGATGTCGTCCGCCGTAAGGGAGAGGCTCTCCAGCGCCGCTTTGGTCTGGGTCTCGATCATGCGGACCGCAAATTTAAAGACTCCCTGACCCTGCATCTTCACGAAACCCCGTTCCTTTTTCTCCCGGAAAGGGCTGTTTCCGTTCCCGTCCTCGCGGAAAAGAATGGCCGTATCTCCTTCGGCGGTCAGGCGCAGATATTGAAGCGCCGTCCCCGCCGTGACCACACAGGCGCCAGCGCCGTCCCCGAAGAGCACGCAAGTGGCCCGGTCGCTCCAATCCACATGTTTCGACATCATCTCGGCGGAGAGGATCAGAATGTTCTTCGCCCTGCCGCACGAGAGATACGCCGCCGCCACATCCAGCGCATAGAGAAAACCGGAGCAGGCGGCATTCAGGTCGAAGGCCGGACAGGAAAGGCCCAGTCGCTCCGCCGCCGCGCACGCGAGCGACGGCGTGATGAAATCCCCGCCCATCGTGGAACAGAGCACCAGATCGATCTCCTCCGCGCGGAGTCCGGATCTCAAAAGAGCCTTCTTTGCCGCGCTCTCGCAGAGATCGGTCAGAGATTCTTCCGTGCAAACATACCGGTTTTTTACCCCGGTATGGGAGGTGATCCATTCGTCGCTCGTATCCAGAAACGCCGACAATTCGTCGTTCGATACGGCCTTCTGCGGCAGCGCCCTGCCGGTGCCGATAATTTTAAAACTCATTTCTTATCCTCAACTTTTTCTTTGAAAAATAGACTCAGTTTCTTCACCGCGGAGAGAAGAACGGCTTTTTCCTCCTCGGAAAAGTCTCTGTCGATGTCCATAACCATCTTTTTATGAAAAATGCTGTGGGCCCGGTTGATCCTCCTGCCCAAGTCGGTCAGGCTGACCATCATCCTTCTCCCGTCCTCCGGACAGGGCACCTTGGATACAAGTCCTTTCTTTTCGAGCTTTTTGATCGCGACGGTAATCGTCGGCGCCGCCACGCCCAGAGAGGAAGCAATCTCGCCGACCGTGTTGTGCTCGCTGTTTTTGGCGATCACCTCAAGGATATGCGCCTCCGTAACCGTGACGCCGGAGCCGGTGATGGATTTCAGCGCGGTCTCCTCGTACTTTAAAATGAAATTAAACGTATCCACCAACAGGCCGTTCAGGTTCTCCTCAAACTCCGTCATGGACTGTTCCTCCCCAAAAAATAATTAATTAGTAAAACTAATTATATAGTCGTACGGCGGATTTGTCAAGCCCTCTGTTATGCGGGAAGCCGCCCGTTTTTTTGTTTGATTCTCGGAAAAAAATATGATATGTTATAAATTATAATGGACGGCAGCGGAAAAGCCGCCGGAACCGGATACGCAATCCGGAGAAAGGAGCGGAATATGCCGAAACAACCGGAAACCGAAAAGGGGCCCGAGACGAGGGGCTGCAAAACGATGCCTGAGGAATATGGCCGCCTCTCCGCCGACGGAATCCGGGAGTATCTGCTGCCTCCGGCTAAAGATTTGAAGCTGGAGGTGCTGGAGTCGGCGGCTTCCACCAGCTCCCTGTTGCGGGAGCGGGCCGGAACTGGGGAACGGCGGGCCGAGGCGGTGATTGCGGCGGCGCAGACGGCCGGGCGTGGCAAACCCGGAAGAAGTTTCTATTCGCCGCCCGATACGGGCATCTATCTGAGCGTGCTGCTCTATCCGGAGGTCTCCGCCATGCGGGCGCCTCTGATCGGGACAGAGGCCGCCGTCGCGGTATGCGAGGCGATCGAAAGCGTCTCGGGGAAAAAGACTTGGATTAAATGGGTAAACGACATCCTGATTGACGGCCGAAAGGTTTGCGGCATCCTGACCGAGGCTTTGGTAAAGGAATCGGAAGAAAAGCCGGATTATGTGATCGTCGGCATCGGGATCAACGTCTTTCCGCCGAAGGAGGGCTTTCCCATCGAGATCCGTGAGACCGCCGGCAGCGTCTTTGAAAGCGCGCGGCCCGACGCGAAAAACCGTCTGGCTGCGGAGATTTTGAACCGTCTGATGCGGCGCTGCGAGGCACTCGAGCACGGCGAACCGACAGAGGGCTATCTCGGCCGCGGTCTTTCCTCCGGAATGCGGATCGCCGTCCGCTCCGGAGAAGGCGAGCGCTCGGCCGTCGTTCTCGGGATCGACGACGCCTGCCGGCTGATCGTCCGATATGACGACGGAGTCGAGACAACCCTCTCCGCCGGAGAGATTCGCCTGCTGCCCTGATCTTTTTCGGGAGTTCGAGAACCCTGCCGACACCGGAATCAGCAAAACAAAAAAGCGGCAGGCGCCGTCAAAGGAAAACGAAGCCTCCTGCCCCGGAAAACGGTCGCCGTGCCGCGGTGGACTCTTTTTTCGGAAGATATGTCCGCCTTCGGCCGCGCAAGGCGGGACCGGAACTTGCAAAAAAGAAAAAGCCCGCCGCGGAAACCCCGCAGCAGGCCTTTTTTTGCACTTGTAGGAGAAAGCTCTCTTTTCGGCCAAAAAGTTTTTTCTTTTTGCGGACCGTCAGAACAGCCTCAGGAAAAAGCACGGCAGCGTGCCGATTCCGGTGTTGGGGTTCTCTTCCTGTTGACTCCCGGTCGTATCGGTCGAAGTGGTGTCGGTGGTTTCGGTGGAAGACTTCACCGTAATCGGAGAAGAGGAAGAAGAGGTTCCGCTCTTCGCGGAAGTGACGTAGGTGCCGGGCTTCTTGGCCACCAGCGTGGAATCGTAGGCGGCTGCATATTCCGGACCGTCCAGAATCATATAGGCGGCACCGGCGGAAGTGGTATCAAGCTCGATATCTCCGGTATCGTCGCACATGGCGGCGATCACGTCGATGGTTCCGTCCTTATGCATATACAGAATGGTCACTTCATCCTCTTCATAGTCGTCGCCAAGGCTGAACATGATGTCTTTGTCCCCGGAAT
>DAOSWK010000024.1:0-3955 GCA_035593545.1 Oscillospiraceae bacterium
ATCGAGCCCCTCGCGCAGCAGGTTGATGCCGCAGAGCACGTCGAATTCGCCGAGGCGCAGATCCCGGATGATCTCCATGCGCTCGATCGTATCGATGTCGTGGTGCATATAGCGCACGCGGATGCCCATCGTGCCGAGGTACTCGGTCAGGTTCTCCGCCATCTTCTTCGTCAGCGTCGTGATCAGCACGCGCTCTTTTTTCTCCACGCGCTGGTTGATCTCCGAGATCAGGTCGTCGATCTGCCCCGCGACCGGGCGGACGCTGATCTCCGGATCCAAGAGGCCGGTCGGGCGGATGACCTGCTCGACAAGCTGCGTGCTGTGTTCCCGCTCATAATCGCCCGGCGTCGCGCTGACATAGACGATCTGATTGAGCTTCGTCTGGAACTCATCAAAGCGCAGTGGTCGGTTATCCATCGCGGAGGGCAGACGGAAGCCGAAATCCACGAGGCACTTCTTTCTCGAGTAATCGCCGCCGCTCATGCCGCGGACCTGCGGCAGCGTGACGTGGCACTCATCGATAAAAAGCAGGAAGTCCTTCGGAAAATAGTCGAGCAGCGTGGTCGGGCAGGAGCCGGGTTCCCTTCCGGAGAGGATGCGCGAATAGTTTTCGATGCCCTTACAGAAGCCGACCTCCGTCAGCATCTCGACGTCGTACCTTGTGCGTTCCTCGATGCGCTGGGCCTCGATCAGTTTGCCTTTTTCTTTAAAATATTCCACCCGCTCTTCGCACTCGCGCTCGATTTCGCCGATGGCGCGCTCCATCTTTTCCTTCGGCACGATGTAGTGAGAGGCCGGATAAATTGCAATATGGGTGACGACATCCCTGAGCTCGCCGGTGACGGCGTTGATCTCGGAGATGCGCTCCACCTCGTCGCCGAACCACTCGATGCGCACGACCGTATCGGTGGAATACGACGGAAAGACCTCCAGCACGTCGCCATGGACGCGAAACTTGTTGCGCACAAGATTCATGTCGTTGCGCTCATACTGCATGTCGACGAGCCGAGAAATGACCTCGTCGCGGTTTTTCGTCATGCCGGGGCGCAGGGAGACCACCATCGTCCGGTAGTCGATCGGGTCGCCGAGGGAGTAGATGCTGGAGACCGACGAGACGATCAGCACATCCCGCCGCTCGGAAAGCGCCGCCGTCGCGGAGTGGCGCAGTTTCTCGATCTCGTCGTTGATGGCGCTGTCCTTCTCGATGTAGGTGTCCGTGCTGGGGATATAGGCCTCCGGCTGGTAATAATCGTAATAGGAGACAAAATATTCGACGGCGTTCTTTGGGAAGAACTCCTTGAACTCCGAACAAAGCTGCGCGGCCAGCGTCTTGTTATGGGAAAGAACGAGCGTCGGCCGGTTGACGGCTTCGATAACCTTCGCCATCGTAAAGGTCTTTCCGCTGCCGGTGATCCCGAGGAGCGTCTGTTCCCGATCGCCGCGGCGGATTCCCTCGGCCAGTTTTTCGATGGCCTGCGGTTGGTCGCCTGTCGCCTCAAAGGGCGCATGCAGCTCAAAGTCCACGGTTTTGCCTCCTTTTTCTTTTCGGAAATGATGTGAACATTTGTTCTTAACCGTTCTTTTTATTGTAGCACAGATCGATTTTTATGTCAATCGGGGGATCCCGGAAAAGAAAAAAGGCACGCCGCAAAAAATGCGGCCGTGTCTTCCGTCACCATATCATGTTGTCCTCGGCGGCTCCCGTCTTTGATGCGGATTCCGTATCGCCCGGCTTGCGGCACCATTGTCTCACTCCGGGCTCCGGCAACTCCGGTTTTCGCCAAAAAGCAGGATGTATCGGCGAAAGGAAACGAGCAAAGAAGCTCACCGGTTCCGATCGCTCATCGATGAACGGCGCCCCGTTTTTATCTTGGGCATTTTCCGTCACCGGAACACGATTTCAAATTCCTCGCAGACGACGGGCATGTCGTCGGTGAATTCGATGCCGCAGTCCTCGCAGTCGGCCCCGAAGGCCTCGGCATGCACCCGGCGCCAATACGCAAGGCTCTGGTCACCCTCGCCCTCCTTCGCCGCAAACGCCTCGCCGACGTCCTTAAAAGGCACGATGTCGGCCTTCACGGTACGCAGGATGCAGACGGCCTCGCCCACGGAGTCGAAGATCACGCTGTAATCGCCGGCCTCGGGGACTTTCTCCTCCCAGACCGCATAGCAGGGATAGGCCGAGCTCGTGGCAGTCTTGATCCCGGCCATGACGAGCGCCGCCAGTTTATCCGCCGTCCTTCCGCCGCCGCCGAACGCCCAGCAGCTGTGATACGAAGTCTCGGGCATCAACTCGGCGTTATGCCTGCAAAAACTCTCCCAGAGCAATTCCGGCTTCATTGTGTCATCCCTCCATGCGTCAGATTCTGACTTCCGAAGTCCCTTTTTCCGAAAGATAGGTGGCCTCCAGATCGGAAACGTGAAGCAGAACCGCCAGCGGATACTGCTCGTAGGCCCGGCTGATGGTGTAGCCACCGGACTTGGCGGATTCGTCGAAGCCGCCCATGTGCCAGCGGATGGCCATGGCCTCCTCGTCGCTCAGCACCATATACTTGTTGATCAGATAGACGGACTTTTCGCCGTGACCCATCGGGAACTGATCCTCGATGGTGTAATACGGTTTCTGTTCCCACTGGCCATGCTCGTTTTTGACGTTGCGCAGGCCGATCGAGTAAAAATTTGCCTTGCAAATGTCGTGCAGCAGGCCGCAGATTGCCACCGTCTCATCGGTATACCCGCCGAATTCCTCGACGCGCTTTTGCAGCAGGCGGTAGACGTTCAGGCTATGGGTGACAAGACCCGCGTCGCAGGCGCAGTGATAGCGTGTGGACGCCGGCGCAATGAAAAAGTCCGTGCTCAAAAGCCATTCAAGCAGGCCGTCCGCACCGGGGCGCGTGACGGCCGACTTATAAATATCAAGAAAATCCTGTTTGACGCTCATGCTGTCCTCCGTTTCAGTCGGGCCGATACCCGTCGGGCATATTTCGTTTATGCTCCGTAACGCGATGAGCATGCTCAATGACGGCCCGGGAACGCTCGTCGACCGGCCTTCCGGCAAGATAGTCGTCGATGGTGGCATAGGTGACGCCCATTTCGCCCTCGTCCGTCTGGCCCTCATACAGCCCGGCGGAGGGCTCTTTCCCGATAATATGGGACGGCGCACCCAAAAAGTGCAGATATTCATACACTTCGGTCACCGTCAGGTCGTAAATCGGGTTGAAATCAAAGGCGCCGTCGCCCCATTTTGTAAAATAGCCCATATAGCGTTCGCTGCGGTTCCCGGTACCGGCCACAAGACAGCCCTCCGTCTGGGCGATGCTGTAAAGCGTCGCCATCCGCAGCCGGGGCGCGATGTTTGCAAGGGCCATCGGCGTCAGTTCCATGCCGATCGCTCCCGTCAGCGCGGCCCGGACACCGGTCAGGTCGACCGTCTGCATCGGAATTCCATACTGCTGCGCCAACGCGGCCGCATCCTGCATATCCTCGGAATAATTCCGCGCCGAGGCACAGGGCATGGCGACGGCGATGACCTTTTCGCAGGCCTTTTTGCACAGGATGCCGACAAGGGCACTATCTTTGCCGCCGCTGTTCCCGAATACAACGCCGGATGCGTGCGCCTCCTCCAACTTCCGCCGAATAAACGCCACCCGGTCTTCCGTTTCTTTTTGATAATCTCTCATGGTTCCTCGAATCCGATCCTGTCCGGCGTATTCCGCGAAGATGCCCCGCGGTGCCGTTTCCTTATTATTTTATTTCCGGCGGCCGAAATCATTCCTGAATCTCACCCGGATATTGCGCTTTCGCACCGTTCTATCCCGTCTTCGGAATTTCACGGGACGCGAAATTCAAAAGCGGCGGCCGAAATCATTCCTGAATCTCGCCCAGATATTGCGCTTTCGTACCGTTCTATCCCGTCTTCGGAATTTCACGGGACGCGAAATTCAAAAGCGGCGGC
>DAOSWK010000024.1:4055-20213 GCA_035593545.1 Oscillospiraceae bacterium
GAATTTCACGGGACGCGAAATTCAAAAGCGGCGGCCGAAATCATTCCTGAATCTCGCCCAGATATTGCGCCGCCGCGGTTGCAGCGATCGCTCCGTCGGAGGCCGCCGTCACAAGCTGGCGGAGGCGTTTGGTTCGCGTGTCTCCGGCCGCAAAGACGCCGGCCAGATTGGTTTTGCAGTCCTCTCCCGAGACGATATAACCGGATTCGTCCAGCTTCAGGCTGCAGAAGATGCTGTTCTTCGGCTCCATTCCGACGGCGACAAATACGGCGGACACCGGAAGCTCCGTGGTCTCCCCGCTCTGTACGTCGGCGAGGACAAGCGTATTCACCATCTTGTCGCCCCGGATCTCAAGCGGTTTCCGATTGGTAAGAATTTTTGCGTTCTCCCTTTTTTGCAGCGCATTGACCAGAATCTCCGAAGCGCGGAAGGTGTTCTTGCGGCTGACAAGATACACGGTGCGGCAGACACCTGCGAGATAGGCGGCATCTTCAAAAGCCGTATTGCCGGCCCCGACGATGGCGACGTCCTTTCCGCGGAAAAAGTTGCCGTCACAGGTCGCGCAATAGGATACGCCGTGACCCGTAAATTCCGTCTCTCCGGGGATCTCCAGTTTCCGTCTCTGGGCGCCATTCGCGATGATAACCGCTCTGCCTTGGTAATCGCCCTTGGCCGTGGAAACCGTCTTCGTCGTGCCGAACGCCGAAAATCCCGTCACTTCGGAGAAGATAAATTCCGCCCCGAGATTCTGCGCCTGCTGAAAGATCGCCATGGCATAATCCGCGCCGGCCATGCCGGGCATGCCGGGGTAATTTTCTACTTCCGGAGAAGAAACGATCTGTCCGCCGGGTGCCGCGGATTCGAATACCGCACAGGAAAGGCCCGCGCGTCTCGCATAGATGGCCGCCGTCAGTCCCGCCGTCCCTGCTCCGATAATCAAAATGTCATACATATCCAGAATTCCTTTCAGTTTGATGGTATCATTATTATATCACCGAACTGGTTTCAATACAATTTTTGTGGTAAAATAGGATGAAAATTAATATTAAGGGGAATGAAGGGAATCGGATTTGAGAATCGGAATCATCGACTTCGGGACAAACACGCTCCGACTCAATATTTTTGAGGCGGAGGACGACGAGCGCCATATCGTTTACGACGGCGTCGTCTATTCCCGTGTCGTGGAAAATACCGTCGATAACCGGCTGTCGCAGGACGGCATCGAGCACATCATCGAGGGCATCGAGGAGCACCAAAACGTCTGCCGGCATTATCGCTGCGACCGGGTGGTGTGCTTCTCCACCGCCTCCCTGCGCTATCTGGAGAACGCCGACGACGTGGTGAATCAGGTAGTCTTCCGCACCGGGATCTCCATCCGGCGCATCTCCGGAACCGAGGAGGCGGAATACGACTACTTTGCGCTCAGAAAGGTATCCGGCGCGGAATCCGGCATCGGGTGCGACCTCGGCGGCGGCAGCATCCAGATCCTCCTTTTCGGAAAGGACGGTCTGACCAAAAGCGCCTCCTTCCCGCTCGGCAGCAGCCGGATGGCAAAGGCCCATGTCTCCGGAGCGTTTCCCACCGCCGAAGAAACTGCGGCAATCAAAGAAGAGATCACCGCCGCGCTGAAAAAGGAGACGTTCCCTTCGGCCGAAGGGATGCTTTTTGCGATGGGCGGCACGGCGAAGGCCACCTTGAAACTGTACCATCAGGCCCTCCGTAAGGACGGCAACGTGATTTTGCTCGGCGAGATGGAAGCCATGCTCGCGGCGCTTTGCGGGGAACCGGAGGAGAGCCTCGAACTGCTCACAGATCTCGCTCCGGGGCGGGAAAGGACCCTTGCCCCGGGCATGGCGGTGCTGATCGGCGCGGCGGAATACTTCGGATGCGACCGGATTTCCGTCTTTAGTGTCGGCGTCCGGGACGGCCTGCTCGAGAGTCTGCTTAAAGAGGGAATCCCTCCTGCCGGCGGCATCTTCGCTTCCCTTCTCGGGGGTGCCGAAACAAACGATTCTCAATAACCCGTTTTGTTGCTTTTTAAGACGCCCCGGCAAAAGCCGCGGGCGTCTTTTATAAAGTGAGATTATAAAGATTTACGATGGCGTTCCATGTGCTCTTATCAAGTGTGCCGTCATGATACAGCGTCTTTGACCGGTCCTGGATATAGCGGAACAGGTCGGTCGTGGGACCGTCGTTGATGCCGTTCGGAACGATGCCGGCGAACTGCTCAAATTTCCGGCCGATGCTGAGCAGCATAATCTGTGCAAACCAGACGCTGATGCTCTTGTTTCCGGGCGGCGTCAGGTCGAGCTCGTCGCTGCAAAAGCCGACGATGGTCTTGGGCGGCCCGCTGCAGGAGGCCCGCACCCCATATTTCCGAACGATGTCGTCCCATGTTTGGTAATCCACCTCGCCGGTGGGATCGAGGCCGCCGCTGCGTTGATATCGGGAGACTGCGCTCGCCGTCTCGGGGCCGAAGATGCCGTCCGGAATGACCGCCGGGAGAAGGTCGCTCTCCTCCTGAACCAGCGTGCGGAGATAACTCTGCACCTCCGCCACGTTGGGATCGTAGTTATTCATCCGCGGCTTCCCCCGTTTCCTTGAGGTCGTAGCCGGGATAGCGGCCGGCCGGTTTTCCCGCATCCGTCTCTCTTAAATACTTTTGAGGCACGTTTTCCATGATGCCGGCAAAAATCGAATAGACCGCGTCCCAAGTCCTCCCGTCTACAATACCGTTCGGCATGAGGCCGGCAAGTTTCTGAAGGCCGATCACCTGATCCCGTATGCTCTTATCGTATCCGCCCGCCGCTTCCACCGGGCCGATCTCCTGATAAAACGCCGCAATCACGTTGACATAAAACCGCAGAAGAAGAATCTTTCTCCCCTTCTGGCCAAGATAAATCGTTTTGGGGCATTGCTTCGGAATATCCGAAAGCAGAATGCCTTCGCTGTAAAGATCGGAAAGCCGTTTGATGGAGTCATAAACGCGGCAGATCCGATACCAAGTCTCCGGCCCGACGGCTCCGTCCGGCGTCAGATCAAAGATCCGTTGGAACTGCCGGACCGCCTGTTCCGTATGGTTGTCGAAAACGCCGCCGGCCGGACTGATGAGCGGGATGGTCGGATAGTTCTGACCGATCCGGTTGAGGCGGTATTGAAGAAATTCCACTTCCCGGCCGCTGCTCCCAAGCTCCGGCATACAATCCGGAGCCTCTTCTCCATAGGACGGAACCGCTGCATTCTCGACGGAAACGTCCTCTCCGCAATAATATTGTATGATCTGGTGGGGTTGATACCCCTCGTTTGCCAGCGTCACCGTTCCCCATGGCGGAATCACGCCGCATGCGTCCATACAGGGCTCCCGGCTGCCGGTTTTTACAAGGTACTCCCGGAAAGACGTGTCGACGATGCGGCCGATCCCAACATAGCCGTTGTGGTTCCGGATAAATTTTCGGTCGTGTTCCGCGGTGGAAGTGACGTCAAAGTTGTAGCCCCGGCTCCGGTACCACCCCGTAAAGATCCGGCTGAGGGTGAAGGTCGCCAGAGCCCAGACGTTGGCGCGGAGGGCGTTTTCGGGCCATGTGGGATAGAGCGACGCGGCGGCGATGTTTTTGAGATAGTCCGGGAAGGGAATCGTCAGGTTCGCGGCGTTCTCATTCGGCGCGCCCAAATGGACGGTGATGAACTCCGGGACCGATACGTATGACTCATCCACCCGTCCTCACCTCCGGTGATGTTCCGGGTTTTTCTTCCGGAAGCGGCACCATCTCGATCTCCACAAGCGAAGTCTCGCCGCTGAACACATCCACCGCCCGATTCACCACCGGATAGTAGCTGGGCGCCCATGCGTTGACGAAACAGGTGATATAGGGAAGCTCTTTGCTCGGCAGCTCGGCGATCTCCCTGCCGACCGTCTTTACCGTGATTTTCGGCGTATGCCCCTCCTCGTCTGTCGTCTGGAGACTGAGCAGTTCCTTTCTCCCCAAAGTTTCTTTATAAACCGCAACATCCGAGCCTTCCAACGGGATCACCCCGTCCCCGACAAAGGTTTTTATCACAATATATCCTTCGTCCGTGAACTGACTGGGGACAGGCAGAATTTCTTTCAGGAGAGGATCGTTGCCGTCGATTGCGGTGGATGTATCCGGCCCGGACGGTTCCGCCGGAGAAACCTCGGGAAACGGCTGAATCTCCTGACGGGAAGAGGCCGTCTGCTCCTCCGTTTTTTCGACCTTCAATTCCGCCGTCTCTTCCGGTGCGGGTGCCGCCGGGATGATGTTCGTCGTCTTTTCTTCCAAATGTTTCTCCGGCTCAGGCATCCGTCTGGCACGACAGCGCTCCATCTCTTTTATATACTGTTCCACCATACCCGCAAAATTTGCAGATTTTTCGTCCATGGGACCGCCTCCGTTTCTGAAAATTTTATGAGCGGGTATAAAAAAATATCCCTTTCCGGAAAACCGGAAAGGGATATGGATGTATCCGCTTATTTATTGCCGCTGAAAAGCCGCATCAGGTCGTCGTCCAGAAAACTCGGCTCTTCCTCTTTCGCCGGAGCATCCTCTTCGCCGAAATTGAAATTGACGAAATCCGGAACCTTTCTGCTGCCCGGCACGTCGTCAAACCCGGTGGCGATGACGGTGATGGACATCTCGTCGCTCATGGCCGGATCAAGCGCCACGCCGAAGATCAGGTTGACATCCGGGCTGGCCGCATCGTGCACCATCGTGGTCGCGGTGTCGATCTCATCAAGACCGATGTCCGGCGAGGCGGTGATATTGACAATGACGCGGTGTGCGCCCTCAATGGAGGTCTCAAGCAGCGGGCTGGAGATTGCCTCTTTGGTGGCTTTCTCGGCCTTGTCCTCGCCCTTGGCATGGCCAAGGCCCATATGCGCGACGCCCGCATCCCGCATGATCGCACAAATATCGGAGAAATCCAGATTGATGAGCCCGGTGACGTTGATCAGATCGCTGATGCTCTGTACGCCTTGGCGCAGCACATCGTCCGCGGCGGAAAAGGCGTTGAGCAGGGTGATCTTGTTGTCGGAGACGGCTTTGAGTCTCTCGTTCGGGATGACAATCAGAGAATCTACATGCTCACGGAACGCGACGATACCGCTCTCGGCCTGCTCCATGCGGTGCTTGCCTTCAAACGCAAACGGCTTCGTCACGATGCCGATCGTGAGCGCGCCCATGTCGCGGGCCGTCTCGGCAATGATCGGCGCGGCTCCGGTGCCGGTGCCGCCGCCCATACCGGCCGTGACAAACACCATCTGAGCACCTTTGAGCGCGGAGGCGATCTCATCCTTGCTCTCCTCCCCGGCTCTCTGGCCGATGGAAGGATCGCCGCCGGCGCCGCGGCCTCTGGTCAGCTTCTCACCGATGGTGATCTTCTGCGTCGCCTTGGAGGACTGAAGCGCCTGTTTATCCGTATTGATCGAAACAAATTCCACGCTTTCGATGCCGCTGTCGACCATGTGGTTGACGGCATTTCCGCCGCCACCGCCGACTCCGACCACTTTTATTGAAACGACTCGCCCGGTGTCGCTATCCATATCAAAATTATTCAGCATCCTGTTAACAACCTCCGTCCGGTTTTTAACTTCCGCGGGAACCTTCTCCCTTTTATAAAAATAGGATAACATTTTATGGGAGATGTTGCAAGAGGGAATCCGGCTGTTTTTATGTATTTTTATTCCTCTTCGTCGTCCGCGCCGTTCTGCGGCGAATTGCTCTCGAGCATATCCTTCGGGGAAACGGTCATGGCCTTTGTCATGACTTTTCCCGCCTCTGAGGCGTCGAGCAGGAAATAGCCCGTCTTTTCCAGACGCTCGCGGACCACCTCGTCGACAAATTGCAGTTTATAATCCAGTTCCAGTTCATTTCCGAGCTCGACATAGACGCGGTTGTCGTAAATCATGGCGATGTCCAGCGTATCGCTGAGATCCAGAAATCCGTATTCCGTCATACCGAGATTGTCCATATCGGCAGAAATCTCCTGCAGCAGCCCAAGTTTTTTGACATCCGCATCGCTCTGGGCCACGGTGCCGATGCCGCGGACGGTGATCAGGTCGTCGCCGGCGCTCTCGAGGCTGCGCTCCAACACCTTGCCCGTCGTGCTGACGAGCGTATAGCCGTCGGCCTCCTCCAGATAAGCGAACGGCACGGCCTCGGTGATTTCGAGCACGATCTCGTTCGGATATTTTTTCCTGACGGCGGCGGTCTCAATATAATTATAAACGGAGGCGATCTTGTCTCCGGCGGCTTCCCCGTCGATGCTGAAGAGAGCCTCCCCTTTCTTGATCCCGCTGGTGGAGATGACTTCCTCTGCGTCGTAGCGCGTCAGTCCTTCGACGGAGATATTCTGCACGACGAACAGCGTAGTCACGCAGTAATAGGCCGCCGCGCCGCCGATCAGCAAGGCCAGAAACACGTAAAATATTCTCAGGTTCTTCCTGCTTCCGCGGCGGAGCGGCTTCTTTTTCGGTGGTGGGGCCGGGCGCTTCGGCGAAACGGACCGTCCGGCGGCATCCGTCTTTGGTTTTGTCCGTTTTTTGGCTGGAGTACTCGCCGCGGAAGGTTTTCCCGCGGCTCCGGACGATTTTTGCGGAGCGGCGGCAGGCTCTTGCGCATGATTCGTTTTTTCAATTTGAATGACGCGATATTTCATGCTCCGTCTCTCCGTGTTTTTTATGATGTGCTCAATCTGATGCTTGAGCGGTTTTTTGTGAGCGAATGATGCTCATCATCTCCACGATGATGCGGTCGTTTGCGTCGGCGGCGGCGAGCTTTCCGGCGTTGCGGCCGAGTTCGGAAAGTTTCATCGGATCGTCGGTCAGCGCCCGGACGGTTTCGATCAGCTTCTCGCCGGTCAGATCCCTCTCCTCGATGACGACGGCGGCGCCATGACTCTGGAGCACCATCGCATTATAGTACTGATGGTTTTCCGCGACGTTCGGCGACGGAATCAGGATCGAGGCGCGGCCCGCGGCCTCAAGTTCCGCAAGCGTCATCGCCCCGCAGCGCGAAATCACAAGATCGGCCGCGGCCAGACAACGAGGCATGTCGTCGATATACTCGCGGAGGATCAGATTCGGATGTTCGTCCGGCTCGATGCCCTTGCCGCGGAGCAGTTCCTTATAATAATCCGGGCCGTAATGCTTGCCGGAGCCGTGAATATGGACGAAATCGCGCTCCCGGAGATGCCATGCGATCAGCTCCGAAATCGCCTCGTTGAGCCGCATGGCCCCAAGGCTTCCGCCGAAGGAGAGAATGCAGATCCGGTCGCCGACGCCATAGTAGGCGCGGGCGGCTCTGCGGTCCGCCGTAAAGATCTCCTCCCGGACCGGGTTTCCGGTGACGACATATCGCTTGCCCGCTGGCAGATGCTCTTTGCTCTCCGGAACGTCGAGCAGGATTTTGTCGACGTACTTCGCCAGCAGTTTGGTCGTCACGCCGGGCAGGGCATTGCTCTCCATGGCGATGGTCTTATAGCCCATTAGCGCCGCCTTGCGCAGCACCGGGCCGCTGACATAGCCGCCCATGCCCATTACAAGATCTGGCTTAAAGCTGGTGAGAATCTGTTTCGCGCGGGCCGAACTGCCGGCAAGATACCAGAGGGCCCGGATATTGTTTCTGAAATTGCGCAGATTGAACTGCCGCTGAATCCCGAGGACTCGGATCGGCGCAAATCTGTAGCCGGCCTTCTGCACGATACCGGCCTCCATGCCGCTCGGATTGCCGGCGAACAGAATCTCCGCATCCGGGTAGAGCTTTTGGAAACGGTTTGCGACAGCAATGGCCGGATTGATATGTCCGGCGGTACCCCCGCAGGCAAACAGGATCTTCATGGCGGACTCCTTTTTATAAGCAGCGGCACATAGCCGCAGCCCGGCTGTTTTTTTGACGGCACTTTTCCCTGCCCGACGGACGCCGTCCTCGGAAAAATGCTCCCACCCTCCGATGAAAAAGACCTTCATGGGCTTCCGGGCAGGCAGAAATATTTCTATCCAATACGGGGCTATCCTACCATCCTTCCGGGCGGAATGTCAACTTTCTTTTTTTCAAAAAAGGCGGATCTTCCGCCTTGTAATTTCTTTCTTAGCCGCCGTATCACTGCTTCTCCAGCGTGGAGGTGCGGGAGACGGACAGGATCACGCCCATTTCGCCGAGAAGCATCAGCAGCGCCGTGCCTCCCGAGGAGAAAAACGGCAGAGAAATGCCGGTATTCGGGATACTGTTGGTGACGACGGCGATATTGAGCGCCGCCTGAATGCCGACGTGGAACGTGCAGCCCGCCGCCAGCAGCGAGCCGAAGCGATCGGTGGAGCGGACGGCGATGATGAAACCGCGCCAGACCAGCAGCGCAAACAGAATCACGATGATCGTCGCGCCGATGAAACCCAGTTCCTCGCAGACGACGGCGAAGATGAAGTCGTTCTGCGGCTCCGGGATATATAAGTATTTTTGCTTCGAGTTGCCGAGTCCCGTTCCCCAGAGGCCGCCGGAACCGATGGCAATCAGGGATTGGATGGTCTGGTAACCGCTGCCGGAGTAGTCGAGATACGGATCCTGCCACATCTCAACACGGGTCTGGGCATATTCCAGCAGGTTCGGCGTAAAGACGACGACCGCGACCGCCGCGATGCCGATGCCCGCGATCAGCGCAAACCAGCGCCAGTTGGTGCCGCCGAACCACATCATCATCATACCGAGCAGACCGATCAGAATCGTGCCGGAGACGTGCGGCTCCAGAATCATCAGGATAGCGACAAGGCCGAGACAGACGCCGAACGGAAGAACGCCGTACTGGAAGGTCTTCATTTTGTCGGCGTTCTGCGCGGCAAAATGCGCAAACAGTACGATGATGGCGAATTTTGCAATTTCAGACGGCTGGAAGCTGTAACTGCCGATGTAGAGCCAGCGGGAAAATCCGGATTGGTCCTCGACAAACAGCACTGCAACCAGCAGAAAGAGCGTCACGGCAAAGAGCAGCAGGGAGTATTTCTGTAAAATTTTAAAATTGATGTTGGTGCCGATAAACAGCATCGCCACGACGCCGATAATCGCAAAGAAGAGTTGGCGCTTGATGTAGTAGAAGCTGTCCCATCGTTGTAATAGGCATAGGCATAGCTCGCCGAAAAGAGCATCACGAGGCCAAATGTCAGCAAAATCAGAACTAAAATCAAAAAAGTTGCGTCGATCGGGCCGCGCTGTCTTCTGCGCACGAAGAGCTTTTCCTTTGCCGCCGCGACGGGAATAAAACTCTGTAAATCAATGGTGATCGGTTTCATAGTCGCCTTTCCGTTTATCTCAGAATCAGAGCGCTTTGATCGCGAGAACGGAGACCGCCGCTCCGAGAAGCTGCACGATGGAGAATACGATGACGATTTTCCATTCGCTCCATCCGCACATTTCAAAATGGTGGTGAATCGGCGCCATTTTGAAAATGCGCCGGTGGGTCATCTTGTAATGAGCAATCTGAAGGATATCGGAGAGCGTCTCCAACACATAGACGATGCCGGCAAAGATCAGGATCACCGGATTGTTGATGCCGAAGGCCAGCGCCGAGATCATGCCTCCGAGAAACAGGGAGCCGGTGTCGCCCATGAAAACCTTCGCCGGGTGGTGATTCCAGAAAAGGAAGCCGATGCAGCCGCCCGCGAGAGCCGCCGCCATATAATTGACGCCGGTATAGGAGAGCAGCGTGCTCATCACCATAAATCCGCAGGCGCTGACAAAGGTCACCGCGCTGCATAGGCCGTCGATGCCGTCGGTCAGGTTGACCGCATTGACGGCGCCCACGATCACAAAGACCGCAAAAGGATAGTAGAAAACGCCGAGGTTGATCTGCCCGAGGAACGGGATCGGCACGGTTGTGGAAAGCGTACCGGTCAGATAGAGCCCGACGAGATAGGCCGCGGCGAGCAGGATCTGCCCCGCGAGCTTCTGCCCGGCGGAGAGACCGAGGTTGCGTTTTTTGACCACCTTGATGTAGTCGTCCATGAAGCCGAGAAACGCGAATCCCAGCGCCATCAGCAACCCCGCGGAAAAGCGGACCTTTTCCGCCGAGCCGGCATCTTTAATCAGAAAAAATCCGGCGACACAGGCGAGCGCCGTGCCCATGATGAACATCAGACCGCCCATCGTGGGCGTGCCTTCTTTATTTTTGTGCCAGCTCGGCCCGATATCCAGAATGGTCTGGCCGAAATTGAGCCTGTGAAGCAGCGGAATGAGCCATCTCCCGGAAACGGCCGTAACGACAAAGGCGATAAACGCAATCAGCGCTGTCTGCATGACGGATTCCCCCGATCAGTTTCTTCAGTCTTCCATGGTGAGGAGCTCGGTGATGTCCTCGAATTTCATGCCGCGGCTGGCCTTCATCCAGATCACGTCGCCCGGGCGGGCTTTTTCCCGGAGAAGAGCGGCCAGCGGCCCTTTTTCTGTTTCATAATACACTTCCGCCATGCCCGCTTCCCTCGCGCCCTGCGCAATCAAGGCGGCGAGCGGTCCCTGACAGAAAAGCAGATCCGCGGCTGTTGCGGCTTCCCTTCCGGCTTCGAGATGGCAGCTCTCCGCCACCACTCCGAGCTCGAGCATATCGCCCAGTACGGCGATCTTCCGCCCGCGGCACGGCATCTCCGACAACGTCTTCATCGCGGCCCGGACGGACTCCGGATTCGCATTGTAGCAGTCCTCGACGATGCGGATCCCCTTCCAGTCGATCATCTTCTGGCGCATGCCGGTCGCCTGAAATTCCGCAAGCGCCGCGGCCGCCCGTTCCGGCTCGACGCCTATGGCGACTCCGGCGGCCCATCCCGCCAACGCATTGCCGACGTTGTGGATGCCGATGCATGGGATAACCGCGGGAAAACGGCCCTCCTTCGCCACAATGGTGAACGAGGTGCTGCTCTCCGAAGGGACGATCCCCTCCGCAAAAATATCGGCAAACGGATCCTCGGTGGAATAGAAAAGCGTATGAAACTGTGGGAAAGAGAGCCCCCGCAGCAGGTCGTTGTCTTGATTGAGGAGCAGCGTGCCACCCGGACGGAGCCCTTCCAGAATCTCGAGCTTCGCCTTGAGGATATTCTCCCGCGAACCGAGATTCTCAATATGGCAGGCGCCGATGCAGGTGACGATGGAGACATCCGGTTTGGCCGGAACGGTCAGCTCGCGGATCTCCCCCGGCCAGACCATGCCGAATTCAAGCACCATGGCCTCGTAGCTCTCGTCGAGCTCCAAGAGCGTTTTGGGCACGCCGACCTCGTTATTCAGATTGTTCTCCGTTTTGAGCGTTTTATAGGTGCTTTTGACGACTGCGGCGGCCATCTCGCGCGTCGTGGTTTTGCCGACGCTGCCGGTCACGGCGATGACTTTCGGATGAAACCGGCTCCGGTGCAGCCCCGCAATGTCGAGAAACGCCTGTCGGGTCGTTTTGACATACAAAAGCCGGTCGGTGCCGTAATCGCCGTCCTTTTGCACAACGGCAAAAGCGGCCCCGTTCTCCATGGCCTTTTTCACGAAGGCGTGGCCGTCGAATTGTTTGCCGCAGAGCGCGACAAACAGAGAACCGGGCTGCACATCCCGGGAATCGGTACAGATATCGGTGATCTCGATATCCGGGATCTCCGTCTTACATTCCGCATGCGCGGCGGCGGCGATCTCTCTGAGCTTCAGCGGAAGCATACCGGTCTCCCCTTCCTTATTTTTCAGAATCGGCGGGCTTTGCGGAGGCATCGGTTTCCACGGGGGCGGCGGAGTTTGTGGAATCTTCGGAGTTCCCGGCATCTGCGGTTCTCACGGCGCCGATCCCCTTTTCGGAATCCATCCTCGCCAGAAGATCCTTTACGACGACCCGTTCGTCAAAATAGATGGTGCCGTAATCGAGCACCTGATAATCCTCGTGGCCCTTCCCGGCCAATAATAGAATATCACCCGGACGCGAATTTTCCAAGGCCCATTTGATGGCCTTGTAGCGGTCCGCCTCCACATGGTACGGCGTTTGAGTGCCTTCAAGGCCCTCGAGCGCCTCGTCGATGATCTCTTGAGGCGACTCGTTGCGCGGATTGTCGCTTGTCAGGATGAAGAAATCCGAGTGGTCGGCGACGATTTTCGCCATTTTGGGGCGCTTTGTCTTGTCGCGCTGGCCCGCGCAGCCGAACAGGGTGACGAGCCGGCTCTCTCCTTTATAGGCACAAACGGATTCAAGAATCTTTTCGAGCGCGTCCGGATCATGGGCGTAGTCGCAGATCACAGTGAAATCCCGCCCGGTGGGGATCACCTCCGCACGGCCGCTGACGCCCGCGCTGCTGTTGAGCGCCTCCACCGTCTGATCGAAGGGAATCCCGGCGTTCAGCGCGGCACAGGCGGCCATCATGGAATTCATAACGGAAAAATCGCCCGGCATGGCAAAGCTGATCCGTCCGATGAGCCCGTTTCCGACCAGCATATACTTGCAGCCGGTGGCGGAGAGATGAATCTCATGGGCGGTGAAATCCGCCTCGTCGTTATGAATCGAGACGGTCGTGACCGGACACTGCACGGAGGCGGCAAGCCTTCTGCCGTATTCGTCGTCGATGCAGACGACGGCTTTGTCGCAGAGGCCAAAGAGCAGGCTCTTCGCGGCAAAATAATTTTCCATCGTGCCGTGGTAATCCAGATGATCCTGCGTCAGATTGGTGAAAATGGCCGTCTCAAAGCGGCAGCCCTCCACCCGGTGCTGGTCGAGCGCGTGGGAGGAGACCTCCATCACGCAGTACTCGCAGCCGGCCTCCACCATGCGGCGGAACAGAATATGCAGTTCGGCGGGATCCGGCGTGGTATGCTTGGCCGGCAGTTCCATGTCGCCGATCTCATTATGGATCGTGCCGATGAGGCCGGTCTTTTTGCCGGCGGATTCGAGAATATGTTTGATGAGATAGGTGATGGTCGTCTTGCCGTTGGTGCCGGTGACGCCGATGAGCCGGAGCTTATCCGCCGGCCGGCCGTTGATGTTGGCGCAACAAACGGCATAGGCCGCGCGGGCATCCTCCACCAGCACTTGATTCGCAAGACCGGTGTCCCGCTCGGCGATGATCCAGCTGGCGCCAAGGCGTTTTGCGGCGCGGGCATATTCGTGCCCATCCACGGCGCCGCCTTTGATACAGACGAAAACGGAGCCGGGCTCCACCAGTCTGGAATCGCAGGTAACCGCTTTGATTTCCATATCCTGAATCGTTCCCGTATAATTTACGTCCCTCAGCAATTCGGATAAGAGCAAGGGATCACCTCCAACGATCTCAATTAATCTGCTTCGGAGTTTTCTTCGCCGGCCGTGCCGACGGTGAAGGCCACCTCCACGACGCTGTCCGGATAGACGAGCGTCCCGGCCTCCGGGAACTGGGAGTAGGCGATCTGATTGAGGGCCGTCTCGCTGACGCCGGTGAGCTTCAGTTTAAGGCCGGCGCCGATGATGGCGTTATTGACGTCCGTGACGCTCATCCCGAGAACATCCGGCACTTCCACCTGTCCCGGGATCACGCTTTCTTCCGTATAGAGATAGACCGTACCGCCCGCATCCATTTTCGCTCCGGCCTCCGGAACCTGTTTGATGACCGTGGTTCCTTCGCCGACGACGGAGGAGCTGTACCCCTTTTGGCGGAGGGTATTCATCGCGTCGTGAACGATGGATTCTTCCACATACGGGACCGTGCCGTCCATCAGCGCGAGTTCCTCATCCGTATAGACCGGCTCGATACCCATATAGGGCAGGATGTCCGCGAGCATCGCGCCGACGACCGGCGCCGCCACGACGGAACCGTACGGGTTTTCCATCTGCGCCTCATCCAGAAGCATCAGGATGACGATCTGCGGATCGTCGATCGGCGCAACCGCAAGGAAGGAGGAAACATACCGTTCCACGCCGTCTTCCGCTTTCTGGTCGAGTTTTTCGGAGGTCCCGGTCTTGCCGCCGATGCGGTAGCCGGGAACTTTTGCCGAGCGGCCCGAGCCCTCTTCGACGACGCCTGCGAGCAGCTCGCGGACGGTGGCCGAAGTACCTTCGGAGATGACCTGCCGTACCATCGTCGGCTCGGTCTCAGAGATCACGGTGCCGTCGGAGGAGAGCACCTCCGAAACGACATACGGCTGATACAGATAGCCGCCGTTGACCGCCGCGCAGACCGCCGTAATCAGCTGGATCGGCATGACTTTAAACGTCTGACCGAAGGAACAGGAAGCGAGGTTGATCTCGGTCATGGTGTCGGGATCATAGAAGATGCCGGTACCCTCGCCGGGCAGATCGATGCCGGTCTCTTCCGTCAGGCCGAACGCCTCAAAATACTTGCAGAAGTTTTCCACGCCAAGACGAAGGCCGATGGTGATGAAGGCCGGGTTGCAGGAATTTCGTACCGCCTCGGCGAGCGTCTGCTGGCCGTGGCCCGCGGTTTTCCAGCAGGAGATTCTGCGGTCCGCCACCTGAATGGACCCGCTGCAGAAAAAGGTGTCGTTGACGGTGGTGGTGTTGGTGTCGAGCGCGGCGGAGAGCGTAATGATCTTGAAAACGGAACCCGGTTCATAGGCTTCGGAGATCGCCTTGTTACTCCATTGGGTGAACTGGGCCTCGGCTTTGGCCTCCGTTTTGGCTTCCTCCGTGGTCTGGCTGTCGACCTCCGCCTGCGCTTCGTCGGAGATCTCCAGCGGATTGTTCGGGTCGAAGTCGCCTTTTGTCGACATGGCAAGAATCGCGCCGGTATTCGCATCCATCACGATACAGGTACCGCGCTTCTGGACGCTATGTTCTTTGACGGCGATTTCCAGATTCTTTTCCACAAAGTGCTGAATTCCCTCGTCGATGGTGAGCTTCAGGCTGTTCCCGTCCTCGGAGGCATACATCTCCTCATAGTCATAGGGCATCTCCGTGCCCCATGCGTTTTTTGCGGAGACTACCTTGCCGGAGGTGCCGCTCAGAACCTTATCATAGTAGGATTCGATCCCATAGGCGCCGGAGTTATCCGAGTTCGTGAAGCCCAGCAGGTCGGAGGCGAAATTATCGTAGGGATAGTAGCGTTTGTTGTCCTCTTCAAGGTAGATGGCGGTGATGCCGTTGTCCGCGGCAAACTGGGTGACCTCCTCCGCCAGCGGACGGTCGATGTTCTTTTTGATCGTCTCATAGTAGGTGTTGCGCTCGCACTTGGCGCGGACATAATCCTCGCTGACGCCGAGCATCTCCGAAAGGCTGCCGACGATCAGCTCCTTTTCCGTATCATTGGAAATATCCACCGGAGAAATGCAGACCGTCCACGCCGTGGAGCTGATGGCAAGGATGTTGCCGTTGGCATCATAGATGGTGCCTCGGGTGGCGGAGAGCTCGGTGACTTTAAGCTGCTGTTTCGCCGCCTGCGCCTGATATTCCTCGGCGTTCACGATCTGCAGGTTGAAAAGGCGAAAGATCAGGCTGCCGAAGCCGATCAGCGTGACGGCGGCGGCAATGGAAAGGATCCTTTTTCTGGTGACGGCTGTGGGCGCTTTGTTCATGTTTCCTCCCGATTGATGGGAAAAGGCGGAGATCGCATCCGCTCCCCAATTATGAAGACAGCGCCGTCTTCCGCGAAGCGGCCAAAACGGCGCTACTGTTTATCGTATTAAGTCAGAACGGATTGTATGCCTCAAACAACCCGGTGACGCTCTCCCAAAGCGTGCCGAGCCAGCCGGTTCCCCTCTCGTCGGCCACCGCAATCTGATCCTCCGAAGTCAGGTTTACGTACTGCACTTGACTTGATTCGATCTTGGAAAGGCCAAGATCGTTCTCGGCGCTCTCTTCAAGCGTCTTGATCGAGGAGGCGGCCTCCAATTCTCCGGACAGCCGGATATATTCGGCGTTGAGCACCGTGAGCTTGTCTTGATAGCCGTTGGTCTCCTCAGTGAGCTCCGTGAGCACCACGCGGCTGTAAATCATCGTGACGCAGGCCGCGAGCACGATGACGACGAGTAGAATGGTTTTATAAGAGAGAAGCTGTTGGGGTCTGCGGCGGTTCTTTACGAGGCGCAGGGTCCTTCTGCGGAGATCCTGTTCCGTCTCCCCTGCGGATTTTCCGGCAAAGATATTGAGGTCATACGCTGCTTCTGCTGCCAAAACAAACCCTCCTCTTTTTCAGAGCTTTTCTATCACGCGGAGCTT
>DAOSWK010000123.1:0-3797 GCA_035593545.1 Oscillospiraceae bacterium
TGATCGAAGGGTTTTCGGATTTGCGGGAGATTTTGTCGATCTCGTCGATGTAGATGATGCCGCGCTGGGCCGCCTCGATGTTGAAATCCGCGGCTTGGATCAGCCGGAGCAGGACGTTCTCCGCGTCCTCGCCGACATAGCCGGCCTCGGTGATCGTTGTGGCGTCCGCGATGGCGAAGGGAACGCCGAGCGTCCTTGCCAGCGTCTGCGCAAGCAATGTCTTTCCGGTGCCCGTCGGGCCGATCAGCAGGACGTTGCTCTTTTGAAGCTCGACGTCCTCCGTGTCGAGGCGCGAAAGAATGCGTTTGTAGTGATTATAAACCGCGACGCTGAGCGTGATCTTCGCGGCCTCCTGACCGATCACATACTCGTCCAGGACAGCTTTAAGCTCGGCCGGCTTCAGAATCGCCGCCGGATCGATGATCTCTTTCGGACGATGATTCTTTTTTCCGTGCACCTGTTCCTTGCTGTCTTCCTCGATGATCTGGCGGCACAACTCGACGCATTCGTCACAAATGCTGACGCCGGGGCCGGCGATCATTTTATAGACCATGTCCTGCGTCTTGCCGCAGAAGGAGCAGCGCAGCATTTTGCTGTGATCGTCTTTTGTTGCCATTCGTCACACCTCTTGGCGTTTAGTGATGACACGGTCCACCAGACCGTATGCAAGGGCCTCATCCGCGGACATGAAGTTGTCGCGGTCCGTATCCCGGTAGATCACTTCCAGCGGCTGGCCTGTCTGCTCGGAGAACAGGCGGTTCAATCTTTCGCGGATGCGAATGATGTGGTCCGCATGAATTTTGACGTCGGAGGCCTGACCCTGCGCGCCGCCGAGCGGCTGATGGATCACGACCTCGCTGTTCGGCAGGGCAAACCGCTTGCCCTTCGCTCCGGAAGAAAGGAGAAACGCGCCCATCGAGGCCGCCATGCCGACGCAGATGGTGGAGACGTCGCATTTGATATACTGCATCGTGTCATAGATCGCCATACCGGCGGAGATGGAACCTCCCGGGCTGTTGATATACAGGCTGATGTCCTTATCCGGATCCTGCCCTTCCAAATAGAGAAGCTGGGCGACAACCAAACTTGCCGTGGTGTCGTTGACCTCCTCGCAAAGCATCACGATCCTGTCGTTGAGCAGACGGGAAAAAATATCATACGAACGTTCGCCGCGGTTGGTCTGCTCGATGACCATCGGGACTAAACTCATTTGCCTTACCTCGTTTCTTCAATGCTTAAATCTGTCTGTCGGCGCAAAAATCAGTCGATGTCCATGTCGATATCGGATTTTTTCTTCCTGACGCAGCGTTTCTTGGGCGCGGGAGCTTCCTCGGCCTGTTTTTCTTCGGCCTGTTTTTCCGGAGCCGGTTCAGCCGGAGCGGATTCGGCCGGAGTCTCTTTTTCAGGCGCCGCGGCGGCCGTTTCCTTCGTCGCTTTCTTTCTCGGCGCGCGTTTCTTCGGAGCCGGAGCGGCCTCTTCGCCCTCCGCCGCTTCCGTGATCTTCGCGTGGTCGCGGACAAATTGGATGGCCTTTTCCACGAGGAGATCCTGTTTCAGATCTTTTTCCGGAATGGCGGCGCGGACTTCTTCTTCCTTCATGC
Source organism: Oscillospiraceae bacterium (assembly GCA_035593545.1). Lineage (GTDB taxonomy): Bacteria > Bacillota > Clostridia > Oscillospirales > Ruminococcaceae > UMGS1668. The sequence continues at coordinate 1,602 of DAOSWK010000123.1, forward strand.
CGTACTTTTCGGCCAGTTTTTTATATTCATCATCATATTCTTCGTCGGTGACATCCATGCCCTCGAGCTTCGCGATCTTCTCCAGCGCAAGACGGATCTTGACTTGGCGCTCGGCCTGCGGACGGAAGCCTTCTTTATATTTTTCCTTGTCGGAGCCGGTGTACATCAGATAGCTCTCAAGGTCCAGACCACTCTGTTTAAGGCGGGCCTCGAAATCTTCCATCATATCGTTCATCCGGATCTCGTACATGACTTCCGGCACTTCCACGGTGGTGTTTGCGAGCACGGCGTCGACAAGCTGATTCTCAACGTCCGAATCGCTCTCGGTCGCGTTCCGTTCCTCGTTGCGTCTCTTGATCTCGGCCTTCAGCTCGTCGAGCGTGTCGAACTCGCTGACATCCTTTGCAAACTCGTCGTCGGCGGCCGGAACATCCTTAAACTGGATTTTGTTGACTTTGCATTTGAAAACCGCCGGAGCGCCTTTGAGGGATTCCTCATGGTAATCCTCCGGGAAAGTCACGTTGACGTCGAATTCCTCGCCGACGCCGTGGCCGACGACCTGTTCTTCAAAGCCCGGAATAAACGTATTGGAACCGAGTTCCAGCTCATAATTCTCACCTTTTCCGCCGTCGAAAGCGACGCCGTCCTTGTAGCCGTCGTAATCCAGCGTCACACGGTCGCCCATCTGCGCCGGGCGGTCCTCAACGTCGACCAGTCTCGCATTGCGCGTGCGAAGCCTGTCCAGTTCGGTTTCAACCTGTTCGTCGGTAACAGTTTTGACGGTTTTCTTCGTTTCGATGCCCGTATAGTTCTTGACCTCGACGTCCGGCTTCACGGTCACGGTCGCGGTAAAGGAATAGCCGTCCGCGCCGCAGTCCAGCAGCTCGATCTCGGCACGGTCAATCGGCTCTATCCCCGCCTGTTCGACCGCATATTCATAGGCCTCCGGATAGGACTCCCGGATGGCGTCCTGATAAAAATGCTCTCTGGGATAATATTTTTCAATCAGGGCGCGGGGCGCTTTTCCTTTGCGGAATCCCGGAACGGTCAGCTTCTTCGCGTTGCTCTGATAGGCGGATTCGATCGCACGGTTAAATTCCTCGGCGTTTACAGAGACGGTGAGTTTGCACTCATTCGCTCCGGTCTTTTCAAAATGTGTCAGTTCCATTCTGTTTCCTCCCGATAGTTGCGTTTTTCAGTAACTTGATTATTATATCATAAGAAATATTAAATTTCTATAAATTTTCTAAAAGATTCTTCCTTCGAAAGGATCAATTCTCCAAGGCGTGAAGCGGAGATGGTCGGCGGAGACAAGTTTATACAAAATCCCCATGTATTCTCCCTCGTTCGCCATGCTTCTCGCCGCGCCGTGAATATGGCCGTAATAGACGCGCCGAACCCCGTATTTGAGCAGCATATCAATCATATTGGGTACGATCTCGTTCGCATATACCGGCGGGTAATGAAGAAACACAATTTTTTCACCCTCGCCGAATCGTTCCGCGTTTTTCAGAGACAGCTCCAGCCGGAGCGCCTCCCTTGCGGAGATTTTGAGATCGTGCTCCTCGTCCGGCATGAAAACCCAGCCCCGTGTGCCGCAGAGGATCATGCCGTCCGCGGTTTCCGCGCTGTTGTGCAGAAGACCGATCGTCCTGATTCCCTGTTCTTCAAAAAAGGCCTCCGTCTTGCGCCGGGTGTTCCACCAATAATCATGGTTGCCTTTCAGGAGCAGTTTTCTTCCGGGCAGGGCTTCCAGAAACCGAAAATCCGGCAGCGCCTCTTCCAGCGAGACGCCCCACGAAAAGTCCCCCGGAATCACAACGGTATCCCCGCTGCCGACCGTTTCGCGCCAATTCTGTTCCAGCCGGGCGACATAGTTGTCCCAGCCGTAAAACGAATCCATCGGTTTATTAGTCCCGAGAGAAAGATGCAGGTCCCCGATCGCAAAAAGCGCCATGTCACCCTCCTATCGTGCTCAAAACGTACTCTTTCAGATCTTCTTTCCCGCTCAATCCGGTGAACCGGATCTCCGCGTTTTTGAGCGCGCGCAGCGATTCCGGCATGAGCATGCCGGAAATTTGCTCCAATTTCTCTGCGGCGGCAAATTCGTCGGAGGTGGTCTCCCCGGTGACGGCCTTGAGCACGCTTGCGGGGAATTTATAGGGGCTCGCCGTCGAGACGGTTACGGTCATACGG
>DAOSWK010000124.1:0-3722 GCA_035593545.1 Oscillospiraceae bacterium
GGTCTGCGGCAGGCGAATTCTTCGGCGCTCCGCCGGAGAATGTGATTTTTACGCGAAACTGTACGGAATCCCTGAACCTTGTCATATTGAGCATGCTCAAAGAAGGCGGCCACTGCGTAATCTCCGATTTGGAGCATAATTCGGTGCTCAGACCGATCTATGCGCTCTCCCGGAATGGGAATGTCAGCTTTGATTGCGCGGAAGTGCCGTTTTCCGAGCCGGAGGCCGCGGTAGAGAGCTACCGGAATCTGATCCGTCCGGATACGAAGCTCATCGTGGCCACCGGCGCTTCCAACGTATTCGGAACGCTCCTGCCGGTAAAAAAAATAGCCGCCCTCTGCGCGGAGTACGGCATTCCGTTTCTTCTGGATGCGGCGCAGGTCGCAGGCACCGAGGAGATCAACCTTGCGGACGGATACAATTTTATTGCCGCCCCCGGTCACAAGGGACTGATGGGTCCGATGGGCACCGGGCTGTTGATTTTGAAAGGAGACGTTCTGCCGGACCCACTGATGTACGGCGGCACCGGCAGCCAGTCCCTGATGGCCGGTCAGCCCGACGAATTGCCCGAGCGTTACGAGAGCGGCACGCTGAATGTTCCGGGTATTCTGGGACTCGGCGCGGGAGTCAATTGGGTGAAGCGCACAGGCAGGGACGCCATCCGAAGACGAGAGATGGAGATTGCGGAGTATCTTTACGATGCTCTTTCCGGGATGGAGCACATCGATCTTTTCGTCCCGGGGCCGGCGCCCGGCAAAAGCGCACCGGTACTGTCGTTTGCGATCGAGGGAAAGACCGGGGAGGAGACTTCGGCGCTGCTTACGAGGCAGGGGATCGCTTCCCGGGGAGGTTTTCACTGCGCGGCGCTGGCGCACCGGAAAATGGGCACGGACGACCGCGGTACCTGTCGGCTCAGCGTCGGCCCGATGAATCGGCTCTCCGAGGCGGAAAGCGCGGTCCGGAAAATTTATACGATTATTAAATCTCTGTGAACCCGTCGGAATGGCTTGAAAAACTGCCTTTAAAGGAATAAAATAATTCTGAAGGAAGCGAATCAAGTACAGGATGAAAAGAGAATTACCATGAACGGAATCACATTTGACTGGAACAACATCATCAACGTCGCCAAAACATTCGGATTTTTCGATTTTGTCGACGTTTTAATTGTTGCCTATATTGTATATAAAGGAATTCAGTTTGCGAAGAACAGCCGCGCCGGCCAATTGGTCAAAGGAATTGCCATTCTGATCATCGTTGCGGCGTTGGCGCAGGAGCTGGATCTGAAAACCACGTCTTATATTCTGAGTCAGGTGTTTTCTTTCGGCGTCATTGCGATCATCGTCGTGTTTCAGCCGGAGCTGCGGCGCATGCTCGAGAGCGTCGGAAAGTCCAAGCTTTCCAAATTCCCGATTTTTAATTACGAAAAACCGGACGAGGCCACCGTGGTCCGCAGGGCCATCAAACGGATCTGCGACGGGGTGGCGGAACTGAGCAAGGCGGAGGTCGGCGCGCTGATCGTCTTTGAGCGCGAGACCAAGCTCGGCGAGATCATCGCCACCGGCACGATCATCAACGCCGATCCGAGCAAGGAGCTGGTCGGCAATCTCTTTTTCCATAACGCGCCACTTCACGACGGAGCGCTGATCGTGCGCGCCGGCAGGCTCTATGCCGCCGGATGTTTCCTTCCGCTTTCGGAAAACTACGACATCAGCAACATGCTGGGTACCCGTCACAGGGCGGCCCTCGGCATGAGTGAAAACAGCGATGCGGTGGTGGTCGTCGTCTCCGAGGAGACCGGTATCATCACGATGGCGCTGGACGGCAAGCTGATCCGGGAATTGGATCCGGCGACGCTGCGGCGCAAACTGGAGATGCTGCTGATCACGGAGAAGCAGCCTGAGGAGGCGCAGACCGGGACGCAGCCTGAAGCGCAGAAGGAATCGGAGGAACAGGCATGAAAGAACAGGGAGCCTTGTTAAAAAATAAAAAAATCTTAGCGGTGATCTCTTTTGTGGTGGCGCTGCTGGGCTGGTTTCTTGTCGCCACGCTCATCAGCCCGACCGGAGATGTGACCATACAAGGCGTCGGCGTCAACATCGATACACAGGCGGGACTCATCGGCGAGATGGGTCTCAACGCGATCGACGGCGGAGAGACGACCGTAGACGTCGTGATCCGCGGCTCGAGAAACATCATCGGCGGCATCAGCGCGGAGGATATCTCCGTGACGGCCTCCCTTTCCGGCGTCACGGGAGCGGGTACCTATGAGCTTGATTTGGTTGCGACGAACAGCAGCAGCAAGGATTTTGAGATTGTTTCGATCTCGCCCGAGGTGATGAAAGTTCGCTTCGACCGCTTGGTTGACAAGGAGATTCCGGTCAGCTATGTGCTCGAGGGCGATTATGAGATTCCGGAGGATTATCTTCAGGAGGATGTCGTTCTTTCGGAGGAGACGATCACCGTCACCGGTCCGGAAGATGATATTGAAAGCATCGCCGGCGCGGTTGCGACGGCACAGGTGGAGGGTACGCTGACGCAGACGACGACCGTCGAAGCGCCGCTGACTCTGGTCGACGCGGATGGGGAGACGATCTCCGTAGACAGCACGCAGGTCAGCGTCAGCGCCGAAAGCATTAACGTCACGCTTCTGATGCTCAAGACGGAGCAACTCAACTTCCGCTTTGAATTCCTCAATGTGCCGGACAGCTTCAGCACGGACAGCCTCGCCTATACGCTTTCCGCCGAAAGCATCACGGTAGCGGCGCCGGTGGAGTCCATCAACAAGTACAGCGATATTTTCCTCGGCTATATCGACATGCGCAACATCACGAAAGGGACGTCGACCTTCCTATTCGAGGTCGATCTTCCGGAGGGATTTGTCAACATGGAGAACATCAATTACGTCGAGGTGAATTTTGATCTCTCGAATTATACGGAGCAGACGTTCTACGCAAAGAATTTTATCACGACCACAATCCCGGTTTCCTATAACGTCAATATCAACGCCCGTCAGCTCGAAGTCACGCTGGTCGGACCGACCGAGGTCTTACAGGAGCTCTCCTCCGACGACATTGTCGTCGAAGTCGACCTCAGCGACCGCGACATCGTAGCCGGCCAGTACCTGATCGCTTTCCGGGTTGTTGTTCCCAATCACGAGGATGTCTGGGCGGAAGGAAGCTATTCCGGCGCCGTCACCGTGACCGCCAGATAGCGTATTTAAAAGAAAGAAAAGGGCTCAGATTCGGGCCCTTTTTCTGTTTGCAGAATCGGAAAGGGGGGACAGAGCCGTGCCGGTTGTCGTATCGGAAATCAAATTGTCTCCGGATGAGCCGGAGGAGGCCGCGCTTCGCAGGGCAGCCTCCCTTTTTGGGAAAAAGCCGGAGGAACTCTCGCTCTGCGGCGTTTCCAAAGTCTCGGTCGACGCGCGCCACAAGGACAACGTCCGGTTGGTCTATTCCGTCGCGTTGGATTTCGGCGGCGCAAAAGGGGCCGCGGAAGCTCTGCGTTCCGGAAATGTCCGTTTTTATGAGCAGGCGGTAGAAGCCATCCCGCAGCTCCCCAAGGAGCCGGAGTACCGCCCGGTCATCATCGGATTCGGGCCGGCCGGCATGTTCGCGGGATTATATCTCGCAAGAGCCGGCGCCCGACCGCTGATTCTTGAGCGCGGCGCGGCGGTGGAGGAGCGCGCTGCGGCCGTGGAGCGTTACTGGCAGGGCGGGCCG
>DAOSWK010000025.1:0-19650 GCA_035593545.1 Oscillospiraceae bacterium
GAAGCCGCTTTACCGAGACCGCCACCGCCGGTGCAGAGACGCTCATGGCCTCCGCCGCTTCCTGCTGGGTGCAGCCGTCGTGCTGCTCCACATATCCGAGCAGCGGGAACTGGCCGAACCGGCAGGAAAAATCGCCGGTCAAGCTTTGAATTTTAATCTTGCGCAGCATCCAGAACCGGTGAAACCGCTCCGCGATGCCGCGGTAACTGCCGCCCAAAGAATCGCCTCCCTAAATTGTTAGCCGGTTAACTGTTAATCGGATAACAATCAGTATAGAGAGATTTCGACGATTTGTCAATGCTGTATTTTTAACGAACCACACAAATTAAGAAAAGAATTTTTATGAATAATGGTTATGGACAAATGATTTTTGCTGTGATATAGTAGCGGGTAATGCTCATTCGTCAATATATTATAAAAGGAGGCGGGCGGATGATTCGTTGGCTTGCAAAAAAATGGATCCCGAACGGAGACGACTTTGAAAATCCGGACGTCCGCGTGGCCTACGGGTATCTCTGCGGCAACGTGGGGATTTTCTTCAATATTCTGCTCTTCCTCGGGAAATTTATCGCCGGCGCCGTCAGCGGTTCGATTGCCGTCACCGCCGACGCGTTCAACAACCTCTCCGATGCCGGGTCCTCCATCATTACGGTGCTCGGCTTCAAGCTCTCCTCACGGAAGCCGGATATGGAGCATCCTTTTGGGCACGGCCGTCTCGAATATGTCTCCGGGCTGATTGTCTCCCTGCTGATCGTCATGATGGGCGTCGAGCTCGTTAAAAGCTCGATTCAGAAGATTGTGAATCCCGCGGAGGCAGAGTATTCGCTCTTCACCTTCGTGATCCTCATCGTCTCCATCCTTGTCAAAAGCTACATGTATTATTACAACCATACAATCGGAAAGAAGATCCGGTCGGCGGCCATGAATGCCACCGCGATGGACAGCTTTTCCGACGCGATCACCACGTTTGCCGTGCTGGTCTCCTCGTTGGTGGGCATGTATACCGGATGGAAGATCGACGGCTGGTGCGGCATCGTCGTAGCGGCCTTTATCCTTCGCACCGGTATTCTGGCGGCGAAAGGAACCGTCGATCTGCTGGTCGGAACGCCGCCGGACCCGGTCTTCGTCCACCGCATTCAGGAGATCGTCCTCTCCCATGAGGGCATCATCGGCATCCATGACCTGATCGTACACAACTATGGTCCGGGCCGCATCATGGTTTCGCTCCATGCGGAGGTGCCCTGCGACGCGGATATCATGGCGGCGCACGACACGATCGACAACATCGAGAAGGATATCCGGGAGGAGATGCACTGCCTCGCCATCATCCATATGGATCCGATCGACACCCGCGACGAGCTCACCAACGAGACGAGGGAAAAGGTGAAGGAGCTCGTCAAGACGATCGACGCGCGGCTGACGATCCATGATTTCCGCATGGTCTCCGGCCCGACGCATACGAACGTCATCTTTGACGTGGTCGTTCCGTTCGACCTTAAAATGACGGACAGCGAGGTCAGGGCCCGGATCGGCCAACTGGTCGGCACGCTCGGCAACTATTTTGCCGTCGTGGATGTCGATCAGGATGTCAGCGGCGCTTCGGAAGAGACCGAAACATAAAATTCCTATAAAACAGATGGGCACCGCGGCGGAAAGCTGCGATGCCCGTTTTTTATTTTTGAGAAGATTCGATTTCCCGGCACTGGCGGAATCGGAAACCTTTTCGGGCTCCCGTATGGGAAAAGCCCTTGGCGCCGAACACAGCCGATTTTTATTGGATGTAGCCGGAGATCTTTTGCAAGTTGTAATAGACGCCCTCCTCGGCCATCAATTCGTCGTGGGAGCCCTGTTCCACGATGCCGTCCTTCGTAAGCACGAGGATGATCTTGGCGCTGCGGATCGTGGAGAGCCGGTGCGCGATGGTGAAGACGGTGCGGCCCTTGGAGAGCCGTTCGAGGCTTTGCTGAACCACATGCTCGCTCTCGTTGTCGAGCGCGGAGGTCGCCTCGTCGAGGATCAGCACCGGCGGATTTTTCAAAAAGACGCGGGCGATGCTGATGCGCTGTTTCTGGCCGCCGGAGAGCTTCACGCCGCGCTCGCCGACGTAGGTGTCGTAGCCGTCCGGGAGCGCGTTGATGAAGTCGTCGGCGCCGGCGAGTTTTGCGGCCTCGACAACCTCCTCTCGGGAGGCGTCCGGCTTGCCGTAAAGAATGTTCTCATAGACGGAGCCGGAGAAGAGATAGACCTCCTGCTGAACGACGCCGATGTTGGCGCGCAGGCTTTTGAGCGTGACTTTGCGGATATCCTTTCCGTCGAGCAGAATCCGGCCGGCGGTGACGTCGTAGAAACGCGGAATCAGATTGGAGAGCGTCGTCTTACCGCCGCCGGAAGGGCCGACCAGCGCGACGTTCTCGCCGGGGCAGACGTGCAGATCGATGCCGGAGAGGACGTCGGAGCCGCCGTCCTCATAGCGGAAGGTGACGTGGTCGAAGACGATGTCGCCGGTGACTTCGCCGATGGGTTCCGCGCCGGGGCTGTCGGTGATTTCCGGCGGAACGTCCATAATTTCAAAGAAACGGTTGATGCCGGTCAGACCCTGCATAAAGGTCTCGGTGAATTCGGCGAGCCGACTGACGGTCGCAAGCAGCGTGGCGGTGTAGAGCAGATAGGCAACGAAGTCACCGACAGAGATCTTCCCGTACATCATAAAAAAGGCGCCGGCCGTGACCACGAGGATATACATCATGCCGTCGAAGAAGCGGATGCCGCAGTGAAGCCGGGCGAGATAGATATAGGCCTGATTTTTAATATCGAGGAAAATGTGGTTGCCCTCACGGAATTTTTCCTTTTCGATCTCCTCGTTGGAGAAACTCTTGACCACCCGGATGCCGAGCAGGCTGTCTTCCACCTGAGCGTTGATCCGGCCGATCTGCTCCTTCTCGTTCGTAAACGCCTCGCCGAGCACCGCCTGCATCCGCAGGACGAAGATTGCCATCAGCGGAATCATGGCATAGATGATGACGGTCAGCGTCAGGTTGACGTTGGCGAGGATCAGGAAGGAGGCGACAAATTTCAGCAGCGCGATGAAGACCTCTTCCGGACAGTGATGCGAGAATTCGGTGATGTCGAACAGATCCCGGGTGATGCGGCTCATCAACTGGCCGACCTTGGTATTGCTGTAAAACGAGAAGGACAGTTCCTGCAAATGCGAGAACAGATCCCTCCGCATGTCCGTCTCGAGTCTGGCGCCCATCATATGGCCGACGCGGATCATGTAATAATTGGCGGCGGTGTCGATGATGCGCAGGAAAATATAAATGCCGGCCACGCTGAGAATGAGGTGCGGCGTCAGCAGGGAGAGATCCTCCGTGGCGGTGTTCGTGATCTTCCGGACCAAAATCGGCAGGACGATCTCACAGATGGTGGTCAGCAGCGCGCAGAGGAGATCGAGCGCCATCGTGGGCAGATAGGGCTTATAATACGGCAAAAATCGGGTCAGGTTGCTTTTCTTTTTTGTTGTCTGCATTCTTTTTGTTCCATGCCGCCTGCGGAAAAGACGGATTCCTCCATGGGAGATCGGAGGCGCTCCGGCATCCGCATGCGGGTTCCATAAAATTTTATATTTTTCTTCTTTCAGTTATGGGTGCGGTTCATCTCGGTCACGCAGTCACGCAGGTAACCGGTCAGCGCAAAAGATTTTCCGGTTCCGATGGCGACGCATTCCACCGGATTTTCCGCGACGCGGAATTCGGTGCCGAACCGCTTGGAGAGGTAGAGGTCCAGCCCGTGCAGCATGGCGCCTCCGCCGGTCAGCAGCACGCCGGAAGTCCGGATATCCCCGGAGAGCTCCGGCGGCGTCTTTTCAAACACCTTCTGGACCGCAAGCGCGATCTGTGAGGCGAGATCGTAGCAGATCTCGGAGATCTCCTGCCAACCGACCGTCACTTTGCTGGGCATGCCGGTCATCAAATTGCGGCCCTTCACGTCAAAGGTGCGGTCGTCGTCGAAGCTCCAGCAGGTACCGATGGCCTTTTTGGCTTCCTCGGCCGTGCGTTCGCCGATCAGAAGCCCATGTTTGGCACGGATATAGCGGATGATCTCCTCGTCGAAGAGATTGCCGGCGACTTTGACGGAGTTTTTGCATACGACGCCGGAGAGCGAAAGCACGGCGATATCCGTCGTGCCGCCGCCGATATCCACGACCATCTGGCCGACCGGCTTGGAGATGTCGAGCCCCGCTCCGATCGCGGCCGCGACCGGCTCCTCGATCAGAAACACCTTTCTGGCGCCGGCGGCGACGGCGGCGACGACGACCGCGCGCTGTTCCACGTCGGTGATGGCGCTCGGCACGCAGACCGTGACGCGCGGCCGAAAATAGCTCTCGCCGCAAATCTTTTGAAGCGAGTAGCGGATGATCGCGTTGGTCAGGCGATAATCCGAGATGACACCCTTCTCGAGCGGGCGGATGGCGGCGATGCGGGAAGGCGTCCTTCCGATCATTTTGTAGGCCTCCGCCCCGACGCTCAGGATCTCGCCGGTGTCCGTGTCGACGGCGACGATCGTAGGCTCGCAGAGGACCACTCCGCGGGACGTGTCGTAAATGATGATTTTTGTGGTGCCGAGGTCGATTCCGATATCAGCAGGCATATCCTCTCTCCTTTATCCTTGGCAGGCGTGATGTCGTGAAACAGATGGACGGCAGCGGAAGAAAAACGGAAAAAATCCGCAGTCTCCGCGGCCTGCTTTTTTATGAAGACGGCGCTTTTTCCGGAATTCCGGAGAACGGCTCTCAAAGTTCCGGAGAAAAACGGGGTTTCTTCTCAAAGGCCTCCGCCGGGGAGCATCTCCTCGAGCATCGGCCGAAGGTTCGTGTATCTTCCGGTCCGGCGGTTGTTTCGGACGGTATAGGCGACCGCTTCCTCGGTGCCGACGATCACGAGAAATTTCCTTGCGCGGGTGACGGCGGTATAGAGCAGGTTGCGGTAGTTGAGGCGGGGGCTTTTATCAAAAAGCGGCAAAATCACCGCCTCAAATTCGGAGCCTTGGCTTTTATGCACCGTGACGGCGTAGGCGTGCTCAAGCTCGCCGGAATTTTCAAACGGGTAGTCCGCCTTCCGGTCGTCGAAGCGAACGGTCATCATTCTCATTGAGCGGTCGATCCGCTCGATCACGCCGATGTCGCCGTTAAAGACGCCGGAGCCCATCTCGCCGTCGTCGCGCTGCCAGACGGTGTCGTAGTTGTTGCGGATCTGCATGACCTTGTCGCCTTCCCGGAACGTGGCGCCGTTGTAAGTGAACTCGACTTTCTTTTTATCCGCCGGGTTCAGCAGCTTTTCGAGCCGGAGATTGAGGCTCCATGTGCCGAGTTCGCCCCGGTGTCCCGGGCAGAGCACCTGAATGTCCGTGACCGGCGAGAAGCCGTAGGCCTCGGGCAGGCGTTTGCAGACGAGCGAACAGACCGTGTCGGCAGCGCCCGCTTCCGTTGCCCGCGGCAGGAAGAAGAAATCTCCCTCCTTCGCGCCGAGCTCCGGCAGTTCCCCGCGGATGATCCCGTGGGCGTTCGTGACGATCCGGCTCTCCGCCGCCTGACGAAAGATGCGGTCGAGACAGACGGAGGGCACGATATCCGAGGATACAATGTCCCGCAGCACGTTTCCCGCGCCGACGGACGGCAGCTGGTCCGCGTCGCCGACAAGAATCAGCCGACAGGAGAGCGGCAGTGCCCGGAGCAGCGCGTCAAACAGCAACGTGTCCACCATCGACATCTCGTCGACGATCAGCGTATCGCATTTGAGCGGATTCTTTTCATTTTTGCGGAAGGTGGGGTGCAGCTCGTCGGAGCGAAAATCCACCTCCAGCATCCGGTGGATGGTTTTTGCCTCCCGACCGGTCAGTTCAGAAAGACGTTTGGCAGCTCTTCCGGTCGGCGCGGCGAGGAGCACGGTCTCGCCCGTCTCCTCCAGCAGGCGGATCAGGGCGTTGAGGGTGGTGGTCTTGCCGGTGCCGGGCCCGCCGGTCAGCACGAAGATACGGCTGCGGAGCGCGCATTTGAGAGCCTTGCGCTGTAAAGAATCGTATTCGATGCCGAGTTCTTTTTCCATAAGGGAGATGGCTTCCTCGACCGAAGGGGAGGGTTCCTCTCCGCCGGCGAGCATCAGTTTGATTCTTCCGGCGGCGGAGGTCTCCGCGCCATACAGCTCCGGCAGGTAGAAAAACCGCCGCCCCTCATTGTCGTAGATTTCTAAACGATGCTCGTCCAATAAAGCTTCCAGCGCCGCGGCGAGACCGGAGTCCGTCCCCAGAAGGGAGGCCGCCGCGCCGAGGAGCTTCTCCTCCGGCAGGCAGGAGTGGCCGTTTTCAAGGTTATGGGTCAGAACAAACGTGAGACCGGCCTTGAGACGGCGGCTGTCGTCCGGCTCGGCCTTTTCGGAAAAAATGCGGTCCGCGTCGGGGAATTCGAGGCCGATCTCCGGATGGCAGAGGGAAAACGGGTCCGCCTCGATGACCTCCATGGAGGCCATACCCCATCTTTTCCAGACGCGGACGGCGATCGAGGCGGGCAGGCCGTATTTCTGAAGCTCCAGCATCACTTTCCGGATGCCGAAGGCTCGCTCAAATTCGGCGGCCATCTCGGCGGCCTTCTTGGTCGTGATGCCCTTGACCTCCGCGAGACGCATCGGTTCTTTTTCGAGGACCGCGAGCGTCTCGTCGCCGAAGCGGGAGACGATGCGGGAGGCCAGCGTGGGGCCGACGCCTTTAAAAGAGCCGCCGCCGAGGTATTTGCGGATGGCCCCGGCGGTCGCGGGCAGTTTTCGCTCGCAGAGAGTGGCCTTGAATTGGTTGCCGTAAGAGGGATGGCTGACAAAGTTTCCGGTCAGAGAGACCTCCTCGCCCGTCTCCACCGCGCCCAGCTCGCCGACGACGGTCACCAACTCGCCGCCCGCGTTCAGGTCAAATACCGTGAAGCCGGAATCGGATTTATAACAGATGATGTCCTCAACGGTTCCGCTGAGGGTTTCCGGTTCCGGGATTCCGACTGGTTGTGCCATATTCCGCCATCCTTAACAATGATATACACACTTATTATAATTCTTTTCCGGCATGCTGTAAACAGGCGGTCATGACGTCCGGCAGGTCTTTTTTGTCGCAGAGCAGGACCGAGGAGAAGCGCCGCATCAGCATTTCGGCGATGGCGCGGCTCTCCAGGTCGGCGCCGCAGTCGCACAGCAGCACGGTTCTCGGGTATTTTTCATCATCGGCCAAAATAGAGCGGACCTCGTCCTCCAGACAAGAGGCCGAGCCCGGGATAAGATCCATCACATAAAGCGCGGTGCAGGGCAGCCTTCGTTCGCAGGCAAGATCCATCAGCCATGCGGCGGTTTTCACCATGCCCAGCGCGGCAAAAAAGGTCAGCACCAGCGCGGCGATCACATCAAACAAGGAAATCCACCTCCGGGAATATCGTTGCAGGTCATACTATGAAAAAGTCCGCTCCCCGGTGAAAGGGCTGTCATTTCCGGCGGGATTTTCATAGGATGACGTACCGGACTTATGGAGGTAAGGAACCATGGAAAAACCGATTTTCTGCATGGCGGGCGGGGATCTGCGCTTTGGCTATCTGGCGTCGTACCTGTCCGCGCAGGGATATGAAATTCTGGCTCTGGGGCTCGAAACCTGCCCGGAGCTTCCTGAAACGGCGCAGCTCTGCACCATGGAGGAACTTTCCCGCGCCGATGTGGTGATTCTGCCGGTACCGTGCTGCACCAAAGACGGAAGGTTGAAAGCGCCCTTTTCCGCTCAGAGCTACATACTGACGGAGATCGTCGGCGCCATGCAGGAAGGGACGTTGCTGATCGGCGGAAAAATTCCGGAAGAGGCGGTCGACGCCGCAAGGCTGCGGGCCATATCGGTCTGCGATTATGCGGAGCGGGAGGATTTTGCCGTGCGCAACGCCGCTCTGACCGCGGAGGCGGCGGTCGCGCTCGCCATGGAGATCGCGGCCGAAAGTCTCAGCGGCATGAAGATACTAGTGCTCGGCCACGGCAGGATCGGCCGTCTGCTCGCCTCGATGCTCAAGGCGCTGGATGCGGAGGTAACCGTCGCCGCACGCAGGTTTTCCGACCTCGCGTGGATCCGTTCCGAAGGCATGAGGCCGCTTGAATTTTCCCGGATTGATCAGGAACTGGGTACTTTTCGCTTGGTGTTCAACACGGTGCCGGCTCTGATTCTTGAAAAAGAAAAGCTGATGCTCATGAGAAAAGACGCCGCCATTATCGATCTTGCCTCCGAACCGGGAGGCACGGATTTTGCGGCGGCGGCGGAGCTCCACATCCACGCGGAAAAGGCGCTCGGCCTACCGGGAAAATTTGCGCCGAAGACCGCCGGAGAGATTCTGGCCGATACGGTGCAGAACATTTTGAAAGAGAGGGAGGATGCGCTTGAAGGATAAAGTGAGACTGGGCTTTGCCCTCTGCGGTTCTTTTTGTACGTTTGATAAGGCGCTGGCCGAGATGGAGGCGCTGACGGCGGATTATGAGATCACGCCGATTTTTTCCTTCAACGCCGCCTCGATGGATACTCGCTTCGGTCCGGCGGAAGGGTTTGTCCGCCGGGCGGAGGAGCTCTGCGGCAGGAAGGCGATTCTGACGATTCAGGATGCGGAGCCGGCCGGCCCGCAAAAACTGTTCGACATTGTTCTGGTGGAGCCCTGCACCGGCAACACGCTGGCAAAACTCGCCTCCGCCGTCACCGATACTCCGGTGACCATGGCGGTTAAGGCGCATCTGCGCAACAGCCGCCCGGTGGTGCTCGCGGTCTCCACCAACGACGCCCTGAGCGCCTCCGCCGTCAATATCGGCCGATTGCTGAACGCGAAAAATATTTATTTCGTTCCGATGCGGCAGGATAATCCGGAGAAGAAGCCGCGCTCCCTGATGGCGGATTTCACAAAGAGCGGACCGGCGCTTGAAAAGGCGCTCTCCGGCGAACAGGTGCAGCCCATTCTCTTCGGCTGAATAAAACAGGGAAAAAGATCCCATCCTTTTGGTAAAAGCAGGTATGCTTCATGAAAGGATGGGATCTTTATTTTGAAAACATGCATCATGCTTTTTCTTACCGTCTTCTTTCTTTTTGCCGTTCAGGTTCCGGCATACGCGCAGGAATCCATTATTATCCGAGTCTCATCTTCTGAAGAGGAAGAGAACGAATCCGAAGATTCCGACGAGACCGACACTTCTTCCGTTGAGGAACCGATAATGATTCATGTTCCATCCTCCGAAGAGAAAGAGGATGAATCCGAAAATTCCGACGAGCCCGACACTTCTTCCGTCGAGGAACCGGTCATTATTCATGTTCCGTTCTCCGAAGAGGAAGAGAATGAATCCGAAGATCCGGATGAGCCCTGTACCCTTTCCGTACAGCAGCCGGTCAATCTCGACGATCTGACCGCACCCTGCAATCTTTCCGCGGAGGAGCTGGCCCCGGTGCTGAAGGGCCTTTCGGAATATGCGGAGGAATTCCTCGCCGCCGAGGAAAAATACGGTGTCAATGCGGTTTTTCTGGCCTCTCTCGCCGCGTTTGAGTCCGGCTGGGGCAGCCACTGTTTCCGTGAAAACAACTTGTTCGGTTGGGGAAGGAAAGCATTTTATTCCAAGGAGGAGTGCATCGATTTCGTCGCCCGGCGCATCTCGGAGTGGTATCTGGCCGAAGGAGGAAAATACTATCACGGCGCGGGACTCGGCGGCATCAACGCCTGCTACAACGGCTCTGCGGTCTGGTATGACGGCATGCTCGGCATGATGCGGGGCATCACCGCCCGCATCGAGAGATTGGGCTCTGGCGAAATCGTCGGTCTCTGAGTGGATTCCGTAAAGGGTTCGTTGGAGCGGACCGGCGGAAATATGCCCATAACAAAACGTGCGGAGGCCCCTGCGACAAGAACCTCCGTATCAAACGACGTGTCAGCCGAATTCCGTAAAGAATTCCTCGGAGCGGTCCTCCGGAGAAACCTGCCGCGGGTGATATGCCCGGAAGAATCAAAATGCGGACGCCCCGCAATAGGGGCATCCGCATCGGGAAAGAAGGATTAACCAAATTCCGTAAAGAATTCCTTGGGGCAGCCCGGCGGCGAATACTGCCAGCGGTCGATATGCCCGGAGGTGATGAAATAATGCGGCGGTTCTGGCCGGATCTCCGCGTCGTAGGCGTCTACAATAATCAGCTTGATCTTCATTTTTTCGGGGATCAGGCTTTTTATGTATACGGAAGCCTGCTGCCCCGGCGCGAGAAACGGACAGGGCTCGGCGAGGCCGGCGAGATTCGGCGTCAGCTCGACGAAGACGCCGTAGTCCTCCACCGACCGGATGATGCCGGAGACCGTCTCTCCGGGCGCAAAATTCGCCGCGTTCTCCTCCCATGTTCCAAGCAGCTCCTTGTGGGAAAGACAGACGCGCCCCTGCTCATCCCGGCCGGAGACGACCGCATGGATCTTTTGCCCGGTGCGGAAGCGGTCGGAGGGATGGGAGATGCGGGAGACGCTGACCGCGTCGATCGGCAGCAGAGAGGAGATGCCGCAGCCGATGTCCGCGAAGCATCCGAAATTCTCCATGTGGGTCACGACGGCGGGGATGACGTCCCCGGGCATGAGCTTGGAAATATAATTGTCGTAGCAGTCCTGCTGCACGGAGCGCCGGGAACAGACCGCCGTGATGCCGCCGTCCGCCCCGCGGGTGAATCCCGTGATCCGGAAGCAGACCGGCTTGCTGACGCGGGAGATCACGGCGATGTCTCGCGTCTCGCCAGTATCCATGCCGAGCGCTCCCTCGGGTTTGGGGATGATGCCGCGGATTTCGCCGAGCTCAATACTGAGATCGTGCCCGGCGCTGCAGAGAGATGCCCGCGCCTCCAAAACGGTCCCTTTGCGGCAGGCTTCCTGAAGGGACATGAAATTCCGCATGGCGGCACGGTTTGCCGGGGTATTGATACGCGCGCCTTCGGGCAGATAATCCGTCATTTCTGAATCCTCTCCTATCAACCGAAACTGAAAAACTATATTCGCCGGAGGACGGATTTATGAGGCAAAGTTTGCAAATGGGGATCCCTTATGCTATACTATAAAATTATGAAAATATGCCCAATAAGGAGGCGCGGGGGATGGACATCCGGGTTGGAGACCTGCTTATCATGAAAAAAAATCATCCCTGCGGCGGGAACCGCTTTCGCGTGCTTCGTTCCGGCATGGATTTTAAGCTTCGCTGCGAGGCCTGCGGTCGGGAGGTTGAGCTCCCGCGCAGCAAGGCGGAGAAAAATATCCGTTCGGTGATCAGAGAGGATTCCGCCGATGTTCAATAAACTGGCCGAAATTGAGAAACGCTATGACGAAATCGCCGTACGCCTCGGGGCGCCCGAGGTGGTAAACGACATTCCGCTTTATACGCAGCTGCTGAAGGAATACCGAAGCCTGACGCCGCTGGTGGAAACATATCGCGCGTATCTTCAGGCGCAGGAGGCCTGCGAGGAAGCGAAAGGGCTTCTCGCGGAGGAGAGCGACCCGGAACTCCGGGAGATGGCGCAGGAGCAGTGGAACGAGAGCCGGGAGACGGCTGAACGCACGGCGGAGGAGCTGAAAATTTTGCTGCTGCCGAAGGACCCGGACGACGACCGCTCGGTCATCATGGAGATCCGCTCCGGCGCGGGCGGCGAGGAGGCGGCCCTCTTCGCGGCCGATCTCTACCGGATGTACGCGATGTATGCCGCGGCGAAGGGCTGGACGTGTGAAATTCTCGACGCCAATGAGACGGAACTCGGTGGCTTTAAAGAAATTCAGTTTTCACTCGAGGGCGAGGGCGTTTTTGCAAAACTCAAATATGAGAGCGGCGTCCACCGCGTGCAGCGGGTGCCGGAGACGGAGACGCAGGGCCGCATCCAGACCTCTACGGTCACCGTCGCGGTGCTGCCGGAGGTCGAGGACGTGGAGATCGAGATCGATCCGAAGGATTTGCAGATCGACACCTTCCGTTCAAGCGGCGCCGGCGGGCAGAAGGTCAACAAGACCTCCTCCGCCATCCGCGTCACCTACCTGCCGCTCAACATGGTGGTGGAGTGTCAGGACGAACGCAGCCAGTATAAAAACAAGGACCGCGCGCTGAAAATCCTGCGCAGCCGGCTCTACGAGAAGAAGCGGCAGGAGCGCGACGACGAGATCGCCGCGGAGCGCCGTTCTCAGGTCGGCACCGGCATGCGCAACGAGCGGATCCGAACCTACAACTTCCCGCAGGGCCGGGTGACGGATCACCGCATCGGCCTGACGCTGTATAAGATCGACGCGATCATGAACGGTGATCTGGACGAGCTGCTCGACGCCGTGCGTGCCTACGACATGGCGGAAAAACTCCGGGCGGGCGTTTCGGAGGTCTGAGCGGCATTTAGCAACAATTCCGTAATAAAGGACGAAACAAAACATGGAGACACTGAAACTTCGCGCGGACGAGCCGGGCGCCGTCGAACGCTGCGCGGAAATTTTAAAAAACGGCGGGCTCGTGGCCATGCCGACGGAGACGGTCTACGGTCTCGCGGCGAACGCCTTCAACGAGGAGGCCGTGCACCATATTTTTGCCGCGAAGGGCCGCCCGGGCGACAACCCTCTGATCGTGCATATTTGCCGGATGCAGATGCTCGACGATATTGTGGAAGAAGTTCCGGAGAGCGCGTGGAAACTCGCGGCGCGTTATTGGCCGGGCCCGTTGACGATGATTATGAAGAAAAAACCGGCGATTCCCTATGCGTGCAGCGGTGGTCTTGAGACGGTCGCGGTCCGGTTTCCGGTCCATCCGGTCGCGCGGCGGCTGATCGAGCTTGCGGGTGTGCCGCTTGCCGCGCCTTCCGCCAATCTCTCCGGCCACCCGAGCCCCACGACCTTTGAGCACTGCGTCAACGATCTCGACGGCAAGGTGGAGGCCATTCTCGACGGCGGGCCGTGCTCGGTTGGCGTCGAGTCCACAGTCATCACGCTGGCCGCGGAGGTGCCGACGCTGCTCCGCCCGGGTTATGTCACGCTCGAAGAACTCCGGGAGGCTCTCGGCGAGGTGAAGCTTTCCCGCGCCGTGCTCGAAAAGCTCGGCGAGGGCGAAACCGCCGCTTCTCCGGGCATGAAATATAAACACTATGCGCCGAAGGCCAAGGTCACCCTCGTGAAAGGCAGCCGGGAACGCTATATTGATTTTGTCAACAGCCATGCCGGAGACGGCGTCTTTGCCCTTTGCTTCGACGAGGATGCCCCGGCTTTAAAAGTAGAAACCGTCTGCTACGGCTCCTGTGATTCCGGCGAGGAGCAGGCGCGGCGCCTGTTCGACGCGCTGCGGGAGCTGGACGACCTCGGCGCAGAGACCGTCTGGGCCCATTCTCCGAGCATAGAGGGCGTCGGCCTCGCGGTGTATAACAGGCTCGTCCGCTCGGCGGGCTTCGATATTATGGAACTTTCCTAAAAGAAAGGGGCTGCGGCATGAGCAAAGTCATCGGGCTTACCGGTCAGACCGGAGCGGGGAAGAGTACCGTCCGGGAAATCCTTTCCAAGCAGGGCGCCGCCGTGATCGATGCGGATGAGGTCGCGCACGGCATCTCCGACAACAATCTCGACTGTCTTGTGCAGATCGCGGAGAAATTTTCCTGTTTAGTACTTAACGATCAGGGAAAACTCAACCGCAAGGCGCTGGCGAGAATGGTTTTCACCGACCGGAAGAAGCTCCTCGCGTTGGATAAGATTATTTTTCCTTATATCCGAAAGGAGATCCAGAAAGAGATCGCCGCGCTGGAGGCGGAGGAAAAGGACATCATCGTCATCGACGGCGCCACGCTGATCGAGAGCGGCTGCGACAAATCCTGCTGGACGGTGGTCTCTGTGATCGCGGAGGAAGGGATCCGTGCGCAGCGCGTGGTGCGGCGGGATCATCTTTCCAAGGCAAATGCCATGAGCCGCATCAAGTCCCAATATGACGACGCCTACTATGTCGAGCGCTCAGGTTTCGTGATCCGCAACAACGGCACGGTCGAAGAACTGGAGGAGAAAACGCTCCTGTTTTATAAAATGATTCTTGAAGGCAGAAAGTCGGAGCCGAAAACGGAAAGGAAGCCGGAAGAGCCGGCGGTGACGGAGGCTTGAAAGATTCTCTGCGCTATCTTGCCCTGATCACCGAAGGGATCCTGCTGCTGGTTTTTGCCGGTATCCTGATGAACCGCATCTCGAAAAGTCTGGAGCATCAAGCCTATCCGACCGATTACAGCGAATACATCGAGCCCGCCGCGGAGAAGAACGGTCTTCCGCTCTCTGTCGTCTATGCGGTGGTGCGTCAAGAGAGCAACTTTGACCCGATGGCCGAGTCGGCGGCCGGCGCGCGCGGTCTGATGCAGATCACAAAGGAGACCTACGAATGGGTGGAATACGCGGGCGGCGGGGAAAACGCCTCATGGACCGACATGTACGATCCGGAGACCAACGTCGACTACTGCACGTGGCTGCTTGCCTATCTGTACGATGAATTCGGCAACTGGGAGTGCGCGCTCGCGGCCTATCATGCAGGAAGAACCGCCGTCAACAACTGGCTTCAGAACCCGGATTATTCCTCCGACGGCAAGACGCTCGAAGCGATCCCCTATGAGGAGACCGCGGATTATGTAAAGAAAGTTTTGAGCTACCGGAAAAGCTACCGGCGGGTCTACAATATGGATTGACCGGCAGTTTTGCCGGATAAAGGAGAATGCGTATGAGCGAAAAAGAAAAAAGCGCGGGCACGCTGCTCAAGGAGAAATTGTTTCTTCAGAAAAAGAACGGCGGCCTGCTTCTGCCGGAGGACGAAATCCGTGCGGCCTACGACTACTGCGAAGATTATAAGAAATTTATCTCCCGCTGCAAGACCGAACGCGAATTCACCGACTGGTGCGTTCCGTTCCTTGAAGAAAAGGGATTTCGCCCCTTCGATCCGAAGCACAAATACGTCGCGGGCGATAAGATCTATCTCAACAACCGTCACAAGGCGTTCGTGGCCGCCGTCGTCGGCAAAAGGCCGCTCGATGAGGGCCTGCATATCGCCGCCGCGCACATCGACTCCCCGCGCCTTGATCTCAAGCCCAACCCGGTCTATGAGGATACCGAGCTGGCTCTTTTCAAGACGCATTATTACGGCGGCATCAAGCGCTACCAGTGGAGCGTGACTCCTCTGGCGCTCAAGGGCGTCGTCATCCGGGCGGACGGCACCTCCGTGACCGTCTCGGTCGGTGAGGAGGAGGACGAGCCTTCCTTCTGCGTCACCGACCTGCTGCCGCACCTCGCAAAAGAGCAGATGGACCGCAAACTTGCCGACGGCCTTAAAGGCGAGGAACTCAACGTGATCGTCGGTTCCATGCCTTTCCGCGACGACGAGGCGAGCGAGCTCGTGAAGCTCAACCTGCTGAACCTCTTGTTTGAAAAATACGGCATCACCGAGGCGGATTTCCGTTCCGCGGAGCTGACCTTCGTCCCGGCCGGAAAAGCGCGGGACATGGGCTTTGACCGTGGCCTGATCGGCGCCTACGGCCACGACGACCGCGTCTGCGCCTACGGCGAACTGACCGGCCTTTTGGCGGCGGGCGTGCCGGAATACACGGCGGTCGCCTGCTTTGCGGATAAAGAGGAGACCGGATCCGACGGCCCGACCGGCATGAACGGCAAGATGCTCGCCTATTTTGCCGAGGATCTCGGCGCGCCCTACGGCATCGCCGGCCGCACGATTCTTTGCGCGAGCAAGTGCATTTCCGCAGACGTCAACTGCGCGGTCGATCCGACCTTCCCGGATGTCAC
This sequence comes from Oscillospiraceae bacterium, assembly GCA_035593545.1. Taxonomy (GTDB): domain Bacteria; phylum Bacillota; class Clostridia; order Oscillospirales; family Ruminococcaceae; genus UMGS1668. The sequence continues at coordinate 15,830 of DAOSWK010000025.1, forward strand.
GGAGAAAAACAACTCCGCCTACCTCAATTACGGCATCGTGATGACCAAATACACCGGCTCCGGAGGCAAGTACTCCACCAACGACGCGCCGGCCGAATATCTGGGCGAAGTGCGCCGCCTCTTCGATAAAGAACATGTGCTTTGGCAGACCGGCGAGCTCGGCAAGATCGACAACGGCGGCGGCGGCACGGTCGCCAAATATATTTCCCGCCTCGGGGTGGATACCGTCGATGTCGGCGTGCCGCTTCTCTCGATGCACGCGCCGATGGAGATCGCCTCCAAGATCGACATTCTGATGATGCACCGGGCCTCCGAAGCTTTCTACCGCGCAAAGTAAAAAATAACCGAAAAAGGCCCTTCCCGTTCCGGGGAGGGCTTTTTTGTATGGTACGGTTCGGGACAGGTGTGAATAAAAAGAGCCGTTCTTCCGTATTTTTAAAGAAAAGGGGGAACGAATCTTGACGGAACTCGAAACACTTGCCGCAAAGGGCGCGGCGCTCGTCTGGGGGCCGGGCCTTTTGGTCGTGCTGTTAGGAACTGGGCTGTGGTTTACGGCCGTCAGCGGCTTTTTTCCTCTGCGCCGCATGGGCGGTATTTTCCGCGCGGTCATTCACTCTCTCTTTCGAAAAAGAGAGGGCCCCGGTCCGACGCCGTTTGAGGCGATGAGCACGGCCCTCGGCGCGACCGTCGGCACCGGAAACATCGCCGGCGTCTCGGCGGCGATCCTGACGGGAGGGCCGGGCGCGGTTTTCTGGATGTGGATCGGCGCGTTTCTCGGCATGATGACAAAGTTTGCGGAGGCCGCCCTCGCCGTCGCGTATCACGAACGCGGGGAGGAGGGCTTCCGCGGCGGCGCAATGTACTATATCAAAAAAGGCCTGAAAATGCCGATCTTGGCGTCGGCATGGTGCGTATTGTGTATCGGCGCCTCGTTCGGCGGCGGCTGTATGGCCCAGAGCGGAGCCGCCGCTGAGAACTGCTTGGCCGTGCTCAGTATTCCGCGCCCGGCGGCCGGGCTCCTGATTGCCGTGCTCACCGCGGCAGCGATCTTTCGGAAGGGCGGTAGCGTGGAGAAAATCTCGGGTGTGCTCGTGCCGGTGATGGCGGTGCTCTATATCACCGGATCCGCGGCGGCACTGGCGGTTTTTCGGGAGCGCTTAGGCGAAGCGGCGCTGCTGATTTTTGAAGATGCGTTTTCGTTTCGCTCGGCCGCCGGGGGCTTTGCGGGCCTCCTGACCGCGAAGGTGGTGCGCGTCGGCCTTGCGCGGGGCACGTTTACCAACGAGGCCGGTCTCGGCTCGGCCTCCATTGCGCATGGGGCCTCCTCCGAGCGGGAGCCGGGCATTCAGGGCTGTTGGGGCATCTTTGAGGTCTTTCTCGACACAATCGTCGTCTGCACGCTGACGGCGCTCGTGTTGCTGGCGAGCGGCTGCGACACGGCGGCGGAGGCCTTTTCCGGTTGTTTCGGCGCGGCCGGCGGCATCTTTCTGGCGGCCTCCACGTTTCTCTTCGCCCTCGCCGCCATGATCGGATGGGCCTATTATGGAGAAAGCGCCCTCTCCTTTCTGACGAAACGAAAGAGCGCCCTGTATGGCTATCGGATTCTGTTTTGTGCCGCCGGCGTGCTTGGTTCCTGCATCGAATTCACCGCGGCGCTCGGCATTTCGGATATGTTCGACGGCCTGATGGCTTTTCCGAACTGTGCCGCGCTGATTGTCCTTTCCGGGAAGGTGTTCTCCGCCGTAAAGGAGGCGGAAAAAACCTTTTCACCTTCCCGGCCGCGCTTTTTCCGGCGCCGGTGAGATTCCCGGCGGAGTCTGCCCTTAAAGGATGCCGAAGAGCAGCCGCTTTTTCCGGTCATATCGAAGTTCCCGGGCGGCGGGGGCGTTTTCCTGTGCGAATGTTTCGCCCTTCCGACGATGCCAAAGTTCCCGGGCGGCGGATTTTGCCCAGCGGGGCATCATTCGCTTCCGCAACCCCGGCGGCTTTTTCAAGTCGTTCAGGCCCTTTCGATGACGGCGGCGGCCTTTTCGAGTCCCTTCATATCTTCAGCGATCAGCACCTCGGCGCCCTTTGCCACAGATTTAACGGCGTTTTGCAGGATACGGTCCTTGCCGGGAATCAAAAACACCTCGATGCCGTCCCTGACCGCGGCTTCGACGGCTTCGGAGAGGCGGACGGCCTTGATCTGCTGGAGGTAGAAATAATCGCCGGGCAGGAGAATAGATTCCCATTTCTTTCCATATAACGTGGAATAAAGCGGAATCGTGAGATTTTTTTCATGCGGCAGGGCATTCATGGCTTCCCGCATATGGGAGGCGTAGGCGCTGACGATCATCGAATGGAAGACCGAGGCGTTGTCCAATTTACAGGAGACGACCTTATGCTTTGCGAGCTCGTCGAGCGTCGCCTGAATGCCTTCGCGGTCGCCGAGAATCACGGTCTGTTCAGGGCCTTCGACGGCGGTCAGCTGCACGAAGCCGTCCGTCAGCTTGTCGGTGACGAGGGCGACGAATTCCTGTTTGACGTTCGTGAGGCGGAAGGATTCCATCGTGCCGGCCCTCAGCGCCTCCTGACGCATGTCAGAATAATAAGAGGCTGCCTTGACTGCGTCCTCATAGGAAAAGACGCCGGCGCAGGCGACGGCCGGAATCTCACCGGCGCTGTATCCCAGCACGCCGGCAGGTCCTTCCGGCAGGATCTCTTTCGCGCAGAGGGCGGCGGAGAGGGACTGGAGCACCTGAAGCGGGAAAGTCTTCAGCGGATCGGCGATTTCGGAGGCCTTTCCGGAGACGGAGAGGGCGGCGCAGTCATAGCCGAGATCGACGGAGGCCGCGGCATAGAGCGCGAGACAGGCCTCGGATTTTTCCAAAAAAGGTTTTCCCATGCCGGGATGGCCGCAGCCGTAGCCGGGGAAAATGAAAGCATATTTCTTCAACATGTAACCCCCCATGTGTAATGGTTCTACATAGAGATACTATAACACAGATTTTTGCCCCGCACAACGCACCAAAAAAATATTGACAAGGGGAAATTGTTCATGTATTCTTAGTGAAGTAAACGCCCGGGCAATTTTGGAAAGCCCGAAAATATAGTTTGGGAGGCTATTGCCGTGGTATTTGAAAAAGTCAAGGAAATACTCTGCGATCAGCTTGATGTCGAAGAAGATCAGGTGACGATGGATTCCAACATCGTCGAGGATTTTGGCGCCGATTCCCTTGATATTGTCGATCTCATTATGTCTCTCGAGGAGGAATTCGACAAAGAGATTCCGGACGAGGAGATCGAAAACATCAAGACCGTCGGGGACATTGTCCGTTTCATCGAGACTTCGCTTTAAAAGGAACAAAAAATGATATGCGGATAAAATAGTGGAACGGAGGTTCCGCTATTTTGTTTATCCGGCCCTCGCACTGTAAAGGAGTTGGAACAATTGGAGGAACAGAAAAAAATGGTGGAGGAGATCACCTCGATGGAGGATGATTTCGCCCAATGGTACACCGACGTCGTGAAAAAGGCCGAGCTTGTGGATTACTCAAGCGTCCGCGGCTGCATGATTCTCCGGCCGTACGGCTATGCGATCTGGGAGAATATCCAGAAGATCTTAGACGCGCGTTTCAAAGAGACCGGCCACGAAAACGTCTATATGCCGATGTTCATCCCGGAGAGTCTGCTCCAGAAGGAAAAGGACCATATCGAAGGCTTCGCGCCGGAGGTGGCATGGGTCACCTACGGCGGCAATGAAAAGCTTCAGGAGCGCCTCTGCGTGCGCCCGACCTCCGAGACGCTGTTCTGCGACCATTATGCCCATGTGATCAAAT
>DAOSWK010000125.1:0-3671 GCA_035593545.1 Oscillospiraceae bacterium
CCTCCGTGGTCGCCGCCTTCATGGTCGGCGGCAAAGAGGGCCAGAATCCGGCCAAACAGCTCAATCTCGGCACCTACATCTCTGCAGGAATCGTGATTGTCGCCTCTTTCTTCCTTTCCAATTATATGTTCCATGAACTCGGCGCTTTTGTCGCGGTTGTGGTCGGCCTTGTCGTCGGCGTCGCCATCGGCGCTTTGACGGAAGTCTACACCTCCGCGGATTATAAGCCGGTTAAAGAAATCGCCCGTCAGAGCCAGACCGGTGCCGCCACCGTTATCATCAGCGGCTACGCCTCCGGACTTAACTCCACCGTCTTCCCGATCCTGCTGATCGCCGTCGGCATCATTCTCTCCTACATGAGCTTCGGCCTCTACGGTATCGCAATCGCCGCGGTCGGCATGCTCTCCACCACCGGTACCGTCGTCGCCGTCGATGCCTATGGCCCGATCTCCGACAACGCCGGCGGCATCGCCGAAATGTCCGAGCTGCCGGAGAGCGTCCGTGACATCACCGATACCCTCGACTCCGTGGGCAACACCACTGCCGCCGTCGGCAAAGGTTTCGCCATCGGTTCCGCCGCTCTGACCGCCCTCGCCCTGTTTGTCTCTTACTCCACCGTCGCCGGCCTGACCAAGATCGACCTGCTCAACCCGATGGTTGTCGCCGGCCTCTTCATCGGCGGTATGCTGCCGATGCTCTTCGGCGCGATCACCATGAATTCCGTCGGCAAGGCCGCGAATGAGATGATCGAGGAAGTCCGCCGTCAGTTCCATGCCGACGCGGGCATCCTTGCCGGAACTTCCAAGCCGGATTACGCGAAATGCGTGGATATCTCCACCCGCTCCGCGATCAAAGAAATGCTCCTTCCGGGCATCCTCGCGATCGTCAGCCCGATCGCCTGCGGCCTGATCCTTGGGCCGGAAGCCCTCGGCGGCCTGCTGGGCGGCGCGCTGGTCACCGGCGTGCTGATGGCCATCACGATGTCCAACGCCGGCGGCGCCTGGGACAACGCGAAGAAATATATTGAAAACGGAAACTTCGGCGGAAAGGGCTCCGAATGCCATAAGGCCGCCGTTGTCGGCGATACGGTCGGCGATCCTTTCAAGGATACCTCCGGCCCGTCCATGAACATCCTCATCAAGCTGATGACGATCGTCGCCCTCGTGTTTGTGCCGCTGTTCCTGTAATCGCTGCAAGTAAAATGATAAAAACAGACGTCGGAAATTCCGGCGTCTGTTTTCTTTTGCCTCGTATCATTTTATCTTTTCCCGACGCCCGGAATCGGAAGCCGCTGCACGGGAGAAAATCGCTGTATTTTCGAGTAAAAAGACACAAGTGGGTGGATTCAATGTGGATAAATAAAAATATACCCGATCTGCCCGGATGAGCGCGGCGGATTTTACTCTTCCATGATCCCCGATACACGACATTGAAAGCTATTGTGCGGGCATAAAACGATGTGACGCCGGATGGCTGCAAATGACGCTGACTCGGAATCGATCGGGCAAAATAGCCCTCTGTGGCCGGTCGCTTTGCTCGAATAGGCGTACCGTCCTGTCCGGATGATTGCGCTTGCTCATCCGAGCATAACATAAAAAGCCGAAGGACCGATCGGTCTTCCGGCTTTCTTTATTCATTTGTGGAAGGGTCCTTATGCTTCGTCTCCGAGAATCCTTGCCGCGGCGGAGGTGCCGATCCGGCTCGCACCGGCCTCGACCATCGCGCAGGCGGTTTCAAAATCCCGAATGCCGCCGGCCGCCTTGACGCCCATCTCAGGGCCGACGGCCTCTCTCAGCAAACGGACATCCTCCACCGTCGCCCCGCCCTTTGCGAAGCCGGTCGAGGTCTTGACGAAATCGGCGCCCGCTTCTTTGGCGATCCGGCAGGCTTCCCGCTTCTCCTCGTCGGTCAGCAGGCAGCATTCGAGGATCACCTTGAGCAGCGCGCCGCCGCTCTCCTCGCAGGCATCAAGCACATCTTCGATGTCTTCTTTCACCTTGCGCCAGTTTCCGGCCTTGGCGGAGGCGATATCCATGACCATATCGATCTCCTCCGCGCCGTCCTCAACCGCACAGGAAGCCTCGAAAGATTTCGCGGCGGATGCCATGGCGCCGAGCGGGAACCCCACCACGGAGCAAGTCCGGATTCCGGTTCCTGCGAGCTCTTTATGGACAAACCAGACGTTCAGGGAATTGACGCAGACCGACGCGACGCCGTATTTTTTGGCCTCATCGCAGAGCGCATGGAGATCGGCGTGGGTGGCGTCCGGTTTCAGCATCGTGTGGTCGATCCGTTTGGCCAGTTCCGAACGCTCCATCAGTGGCAGCCTCCGCAGGAACCGCAATCGCCGCAATCACCGCATTCGCCGCCGCATCCGCCCATAGTATCCTTCGTGACCGTCATGGGATCGCTGCCCGCGGCGGACATCTGAAGAATATGGACGATAAAACCGAAGATCTCGTTGAATTCGTCCTGGGCGTCGTTGTATGCCGTGAGCTTCGCGTCGTGGATCAGATCTTCATACATGCCGCGGACTTTTCTGTCCAGCGCGTCGAGCTTTGCCTGATCGCGGAGTTCTTTCGCCGCTTCCTGGCCGAGCGCCGTACGCTGCAGATTGAATTCCGAAATCCGGTCCTGAAGCTCCGCGTCGTCCTCGATGACCTGCTGTGCGGTCCTCAGATGCAGATAGGTTTCCTCCTCCTGCAGTTTCTTTCCGAGCTCCCGTGCCATTTCAATGATATCCATTGCGATTCCTCCTGTATTAGAGATAATTTTTCCCTTATTTGATAAGTACCCCGTCGAGCGCCCATCCGAGCGTCTCTTTTAAGTAAACCTTTGCGAATCCTTCCGGCGCATCCTCCCGCGGAATCCGCACCACGAGATTTTCCGAGCTGCGGCCGCTGATGTAGCCTTCCCCGGCGTCCGCCTCGTCGTCAAAGAGCACCGTCGCCGTCTTTCCGACATAGGAGGCGTTAATCTCCCGGCTGATGGACGTCTGGAGGGAGAGCAGTTCCTGAAATCTCCGGGAAGAGACCTCAGGCGGAACCTGATCCTCCATCTGCGCGGCGCGGGTGCCCTCGCGCTTTGAATAGATGAAGCTGTAGGTCATCAGCCACCGCGCCTCTCTGCAAAGCGCCATCGTGGCCGTGAAGTCCTCCTCCGTCTCGCCCGGAAAGCCGACGATGAGGTCGCTCGTGACCGTGATGTCCGGCACGATCTCCCGCGCCATCCGGAGCAGATCCAGATAGTGTTCCGCCGTATATCTGCGGTTCATCTCGCGCAGAATACGGTCGGACCCGCTCTGCACCGGCAGATGGATCGAGCGGCAGACCTTTTTGCAGTCCGCGATCGTCTCGAGCAGTTCCCTCGTGCAGTCCTTCGGGTGCGAGGTCATGAAACGAATGCGGAAATCGCCCTCGATATCGTTGACCGCGCGCAGGAGTTTTGCAAAATTGATCGGATGCTCAAGCCCTTTTCCATAGGAATTTACATTTTGGCCGAGCAGCGTGATCTCCTTGTAACCGGCCTGAACGATCGCCCTCGCCTCGGCAAGCACCGCCTCCGGCTCGCGGCTTTTCTCCCTGCCCCGCACCAACGGCACGACGCAGTAGGTACAAAAGTTGTCGCAGCCGTGCATGATCGGAAGATTGGCCTTCAGGGGATCGTCCCGG
>DAOSWK010000026.1:0-19063 GCA_035593545.1 Oscillospiraceae bacterium
CGGTCGGGGCGTCGCCTCGGCGATCCTCCGGCATATCTTCTCGGATACCCCGTAGCGCGCCTATGTCTTGGAGGTCGCGGATACCAACACGCCCGCGGTCCGGCTCTATGAAAAGCTCGGTTTCCGGGAATTCCTGCGTGTGCCGAATAAATACAGCAAGCAGAGCGGAATCAACGCTTTTATCTATATGAAATATGAAAAGGAAAACGGCGCTCGGCCCTGAGAGACATCCGCAAAAAACGGATGGGCTTTCTCCGTGGCCGACGGGCATTTTACCGTTTGGCTTGGGTGGTTCTTTTCAGAAACCGTTTTTTGACGGTTTGAGCGGGCACAAAAAAGGCAAGCCTTCCGGCGAAAAAGGGAACCTTCTGCCCGCCTTCCATCCGGCCTGCGCGTAAATTTTGTAGGGGATAAAAACAAAACGGCTCCCCACATTGTGAGGAGCACGTATTGTTTACAGGCACGGCCTGTTGGCGTCCCCGGAGGGATTCGAACCCTCGGCCTTCCGCTTAGGAGGCGGACGCTCTATCCTGCTGAGCTACGGAGACAGACGGCTATCCAAAAGCGCCTTGTTTATTTTAATCTCCGCAAACGGGTTTGTCAATCGGCTGTCCTTTTCAGCCGGGCTTCCCCTCCTGATGCCGGGGATACCGGAACATCTTGAACGACGCAGGAGATGAGCCTTTGCCGGACCGTACGAAAAAACCGCTGAAAATTCAGACCCTTCGCGCCGAAACCGGGTGGAGGCTTTTTTGCGCCCGGAGGAAGAAGCCACACCTCCAAGTTTTGCCGGGGCCGCCCTATCCCGGGAGGCCGCCTGTTCGCGCCGGGGTCAGGCGGACTTTTATCTTTGTGGGAGGAAAACATGCTTTACCCGCGCCGGAGATCTTTCGTTATTGTGGCATCGGATCCAGCTTCGGAACCCCTTTTGAGAGAAAGAAGAAAGACCCCGCTTTTTATTCTCCCGTTTGACTTGACGCCGGGATGGGGGTACAATAATCCGTATAAAAAGCCCGGGGGGTGTGGTATGAAAAAGGATGTCTCCGCCGCCGTCATCGAAGACGGTCGGGGCCGGATTCTGATTTGCAGGCGGCGCGAGGGCGGAAGTTGCGCCCATCTCTGGGAATTTGCCGGCGGCAAGCGCGAGGAGGGCGAGACCGACGAGGAATGCCTGATCCGCGAGTGCCGCGAGGAACTGGACGTCGAAATTACCGTCGGCGGGCTGCTGCTTGAGACCTTCCACCGCTACCCGGAATATGACGTCGACATCAAATTTTTTTCCGCGACGATCGTTTCCGGCGAGCCGAAGCTGATCGTGCACGAGACGTTTTGCTGGGCCGGTCCGGAAGATTTCGACGGGCTGGAATTCTGCCCGGCGGACCGGGAGATCCTGAAACTCCTCTCCGCAAAACAGGGGTAACGCGCATGGAATCGTTTGTCTGGAACCCATGGCACGGCTGCCGGAAATATTCCGAGGGCTGTCTGCACTGCTACGTCTACCGCCGGGACGAATCCGTCGGGAAGGACGCCTCCGTTGTGGCGAAGACGGCCTCGTTTTCCGACGCGGTAAAAAGAGACCGCGGCGGAAACTGGAAATGGCCTTCCGGGAGCGAGGTTTGGCTCTGCCTCTCCTCGGATTTTTTCCTCGAGGAGGCCGATTCGTGGCGGGACGAAGTCTGGGAGATGGTACGGCAGCGGACGGACCTCTTTTTCCGCATCATCACGAAGCGGATCACCCGTTTTCTGGACTGCGTGCCGGAGGATTGGGGCGGCGGCTGGGAGAACGTCTCCGTCGGCTGCACGGTCGAGAATCAGCGGCGCTGCGAAGAGCGGCTCTCCCTGTTCCTCTCGCTGCCGATCAAAAACCGCTTTCTCGTCTGCGAGCCGCTGTTGGAGCGGATCGACCTCGGCAGAATTCCGAAGGGGACTTTGGGAAGCGTGATCGTCGGCGGAGAGAGCGGGCCGGGCGCGCGCATCTGCGACTACGGATGGGTACTGGATCTGCGGCGGCAGTGCGTGGAAAACGGCGTCCGCTTTCATTTTAAGCAGACCGGCGCCAACTTCGTCAAGGACGGGAAACGTTACGCGATTCCAAGAAAAGATCAGATCCCGCAGGCGGGAAAGGCCTGCATCGACTATGAGCCGGAGGGGGGACTTGCGGAATGATTCAGTCGACGCTCTGCTACATCGAACGCGGCGGGGACTGCCTGATGCTCCACCGGGTCAAAAAGGAACACGACGCCAATAAAGATAAATGGATCGGCGTCGGCGGCAAGTTTGAGGATAAGGAGAGCCCGGAGGACTGCATGCTCCGCGAGGTGCGCGAGGAGACCGGACTCGTGCTCAAAGAATATCGTTACCGGGGAATCGTCACCTTTGTCTCCGACGAATGGGAGACCGAATATATGCACCTCTTCACCGCGCCGGCGCCGGAAGAAGGTCTGCCGCAGGATGGTGGGGGCGTCCCTTCCTGCGACGAGGGAGAGCTCGAGTGGGTGCCGAAGCAGAGAATTTTGCAGCTCCCGATCTGGGAGGGCGACCGGATTTTTCTGCGTCTGTTGGCCGAAGAGCATCCGTTTTTTTCGCTGAAACTCGAATACCGGGGAGAACGGTTGGTTTCCGCCGTATTGGACGGAAAATCGCTGAAAATATAGAAAAGATTCATAAAAAATGCCTGTACCAATGATTGACAGAAAGCAAAATTGGAAGTATACTGAACGCGGAAAGGAAGCGGCGGCCATGAATGATGAAATCAAAAAACTTGCGGAGGATCTCGGCTTTGATCCAAAGGTTGGAGAGCTCCCCGCAAGACTGGTTCCCTGTGATCCAACTCTTCGGAGATTCTGCGTTCAGAACGCATGCGGACAGTATAAACGGTGCTGGCAGTGTCCGCCGGCCGTGGGTGCCGCGGAGACGCTGATTGCCCAATTACATAATTATAAAGATGCCCTTGTTTTTACCAATGAGTATCCCTGCACGGACTATAAGGATGCGGAACAGATCGAGAAGATGCATGTCTCCCATGAGCGCCGCAGCCAGTTGCTCTGGATGTCGATGCAGAAGCTCGGATATTCCAAGAAAAATGCCCGCGTCCTGACCGTGGGCGGTTGCCATCTGTGCCCGGAGTGCGCCTGCATCACCGGCGAGCCCTGCCGCCATCCCGATATCGCCTGCCCGTCGCTGAGCGCCTACTGCGTCAACTGCACCGAGCTCGGCAAGCTGACCGGCCAGAATTTTGCCGGCGATCACGGCGGCTGCGTCTTCATCGCCATCGTCCTGCTGAAATAAAAGAGATAAAACAGAAGGCCCTTCCGGAAAACCGGAAGGGCTTTTTTTGCGGAGAAAAATTTTGATAAACCGTGTTTCTCTTCTTGTCTCCGGCTTTATTTTCCCTGCCGCATCAGCATGAGCACCGCGGAGACGAGCGGCACCGCTCCGGAATAGAGCAGCACCTTCCCGAGATCTCCCCAGCCCAGCGGCACGGTGCCGAAGATCTCCGCGAGCGCCGGAACGTAAATGCAGGCGAGGACGATCGAGAGCGAAACCAGCGACGCGCCGATGAGCTTCCAGTTGTTGAGCAGACGAATGGTGAAGAGGGAGCGGCTCTCGCTCTTGCATTCAAAGGAGTGGACGAGCTGCGTCAGAACGAGCGAGGCAAAAGCGCAGGTCCGGGCGGCGGCAAGACCTTCGCCGCTGCGCAGGACAGAGGTGAACGCCAGCAGCACGGAGAGGCCGATCAGCAGCCCCCGCGTGACGATGGTGAAGCCGAGCCCACGCGAAAAGACGGATTCGTTCCGCGGCCGCGGCGGCAGGGCCATCGGATCGCTCTGCGGCGGATCGAAGCCGAGGGCGATCGCGGGCAGGCCGTCCGTGACGAGGTTGACCATCAAAATCTGGATCGGCAACAGTACGACCGGCAGCCCGATCAGCATCCCGGCGAACATCGTGAATACCTCGCCGATGTTACAGGAGAGCAGGTACCGGATGAATTTGCGGATGTTTTCATAGATGATGCGCCCCTCCTCGACCGCACTGACGAGGGTGGCGAAGTTGTCGTCGAGCAGCACGATGCCGGAGGCCTCCCGCGTCACGTCGGTGCCGCCTTTGCCCATCGAGACGCCGATATCCGCCGCGCGCACCGCCGGCGCATCGTTGACGCCGTCTCCGGTCATGGCGACCGTGTGGCCGGAAGCCTTGAGCGCCCGCACGATCCGCATTTTATGGGCCGGCGTCACCCTCGCAAAGACGCGGATACCGTCCGCTTTCTCGGCAAAACGCCGGTCGGAGAGGGCATCGATCTCCGCGCCGGTCATCACGGAGCCGGTATCCGCCGGGATGCCGATCTCCCTTGCCACCGCGACGGCCGTATCCCGGTGGTCTCCGGTGATCATCACGGTGCGAATGCCGGCGCTTCGGCATTTGAGCACGGCCGGCCTCGCCTCCGGCCGCGGCGGATCGGCGAGCCCCGCCATGCCGATAAAAATAAGGCCGCTCTCGGAAATCGGCCCGCCGGAACAGGGCTTATAGGCGAACGCGATCACCCGGAGCGCCTCGGAGGCCATCCCGGAGAGCAGCTTTTCCGCCCGCTCCCGTTCCGACGGGCCGAAGGACACAATGCGGTCGCCCATCATACAGGAGGAACAGCAGCGCATGAGCACGTCCGGCGCGCCCTTGGTAAAGACAAATCGTTCCCCGCTCCGGCTGAGCACGGAGACGGACATCCGCTTGCGGGAAGAGTCGAACGGGATCTCCGCCTCGCGCGCGTAACAGGAGAGAATCGCCCCGACATTCGCGCCGGAAACTTTCGCCATCTCCAAAACGGCGAGCTCCGTCGGGCTTGCGGAGGAGTCGTCCGCCGCGTTGTTGCAGAGCACCGCGGCGAGCTTCATCTTCTCCCAAACCGCGGGGCAGCCGTCGGCCGGGCCGGCGAGAGAGACCGCCCTCCGCACGGTCATTTTGTTTTGCGTCAGCGTGCCGGTCTTATCGGAGCAGATGATGTCCGCGCAGCCGAGGGCCTCGACCGCGTGCAGCCTGCGGATCAGCGCGCTCTTTTTGAGCATCCGGGAGACCGCGAGTCCCAGCGAGATCGTGATGACGGCGGTCAGCCCCTCCGGCACCGCCGCGACCGCAAGCGAAAGCCCGGTCAGAAACATATTGAACGGGGATTCGCCGCGCAGCACGCCGGTCAGGGTGACGATCCCGCAGACCGCGAGGCATCCGGCACCGATCCAGACCGAGAGCCGCGTGAGCCGCCGCTGAAGGGGCGTCTGCTCCTGTACGGTCTCTTTGAGCAGGCCCGCGATGCCGCCCATTCTGGTATGCATGCCCGTCCCGGTGACGAGCGCCCTGCCGTGGCCGGAGGCGACGGTCGTACCCATATAAAGAAAGCCGGGTTCGCCGGCCATGACCTCTTTTCCGATCGGAACGGATTCCCCGGTCAGCAGGGATTCGTCGGCGGAGAGCGCAAACGCCTCCAGCAGCCGGCCGTCCGCGGGCACCCGGCACCCGGCGGAGAGCAGGACGACGTCGCCCGGAACGACCTGCGACGCCGGAATCTCACGGAGCTTTCCATCCCGAAGAACTTTCGCGGTCGGGGCGGAGAGCGCCTGAAGCGCCTCAAGGGTCCGCTCCGTGCGGTACTCCTGCAAAAAGCCCAGCAGCGCGTTGAGCAGCACGATGGCGAGGATCGTGGCGGCCTCGACATATTCGCCCATCAGGACGGAGATAGCCGTGGAGGCGATCAGAATCAGCGTCAGAGCGTCCTTAAACTGCGAGGTTAGCATCTTCGCAGCGCTTTCATTCCGCCTTCCTTCGAGCACGTTTTCTCCGTATTTTAAGAGCCGGGCGGATGCCTCCGCCGAGGAGAGCCCTTTCTTTTCCGGCAGGGTATCTGTTTTCAAAGCCACCGCCTCCGTCTATTTTTTATATCGGAGGCGTTCCCTCCGTTTATTTTTCTGTTGAAGGAATTTTCCCCGTCTGTTTTTATCTCGGAGGCATTTCCTCCCTCCGCTTTTTCCTAAAAGAGTATGCCGCGGAAGGACAGGTTATGTTACTTTTTTCGCCTTCTTCCATCGAACGGAGCGGCGGGAGTGCCCGTTCCCCGAAAAAAGAAACGGATTTTCCCGGCAGGAACTTTTTCAGAAGCCGCCCTTTGCCGGAATCCGCAAAAGAAAAGGAACCGGTTCGGTTATTCCTCAAGAGAGCGGGGCAGACATCCGGCCGATTCTGTGATAAAATAAAAAATATCTGAAGAAAGGGGGCGGGGGAGACGGAATTCAACCTGCTGCCGGAGCTGCTGCTCCCTTGGTACGAAACAAACAAGCGGGACCTGCCGTGGCGCCGGGACCGGGAACCCTATCACGTCTGGCTCTCGGAGATCATGCTCCAGCAGACGCGCACCGAGACGGTGAAAACCTACTATCTCCGCTTTCTTGAGAGACTGCCGACCATCGCCGATCTTGCGGTCTGCCCGGACGACGAGCTGAATAAACTCTGGGAAGGGCTCGGCTACTACTCCCGCGCGCGGAACCTCAAAAAAGCGGCGCAAATCGTCGCCGGGCAGTACGGCGGGCATTTTCCGGAGGACTATGCATCGGTCCGCGCGCTGCCCGGGATCGGGGACTATACCGCCGGGGCCGTCTGTTCCATCTGTTTTGAACGGAAGACGCCCGCCGTCGACGGAAACGTGCTGCGCGTCTGGTCACGACTCTGCGCCTCCTATGAAGATATTTTGAAGCCGGAGACAAAGCGCGCCGCCGCAGAGACGCTCGCCACGGTCTATCCCGAGGGGCGGTGCGGCGACTTCACACAGGCGCTGATGGAGCTCGGCGCCTTGGTCTGCCGGCCAAACGGCGAACCGGACTGCGCCGCCTGTCCGCTTCGGAGCATCTGCCGGGCCGCTGCCGAAGGGCTCTGGACGGAACTGCCGGTCCGGGCAAAGAAACGCCCGCGCCGGGAAGAGGAGAGGACGGTTTTTCTCCTCGAATGCGGCGGAAAATATGCGATTCTGAAGCGGACCGCAAAGGGCCTGCTCTCCGGCCTCTGGGAATTCCCGAATGTGGAAGGAAAACGGACGCTGGAGGAGGCGCTCACTCAGGCGGAGGCATGGGACTGCCGGCCGCGGATGGTACAAAAGAGCGTGGAGCGGGTCCATATCTTCACCCATATCACATGGAAGATGACCGGCTATGTCATCGCCTGCGAGACGAGGCCGGACCGCTTTGTTTGGGCGGACGAAGCGGAACTTAGGGTAAAATATTCCCTGCCCACGGCGTTCCGGAAGTTTTTCGACTTTCGGCCGGAGGAAGACGGGAACTGAGCGCCTCCGGAAAGAGGGGTCGGCTCCGGATTCATCAAAAAATTTTACCCCGGAGAAGAAACCGTTTATTTGTCCCACGTCGTTCCGAAAATTCTATGAGTTTCAGGCGGAGGGGTATGTGGATTGAGCGCCTCCGGAGAAGGACCGGCGCGGACCGGGGTTTGACTTTATAAAAAAATACGGTTCCCGGCGTCTTTTTTGCTTCAAACGGGGCGGCCGGAAATTTCGCGGATACGAGAGGAAGCGGCGGAATGAACGATCACGACTTTCACGGAGAAAAGATCTCCGCCCTCGGCATGGGCATGATGCGTCTGCCGACGAAAGACGGGCGGATCGACGAGGCGGAGACCTTTGCGATCATCGACTACGCCTATGCGCACGGCATCAACTATTTCGACACGGCATGGTCCTATCACGGCGGGGAATCGGAGCTTGTAGCCGGTCGCGCGCTCGCGAGGTATCCGCGGGAGAACTGGAACCTCGCCTCCAAAATGCCGGGCCACGAGACGAACCCCGATTTCCATCCGGCCGCGACCTTTGAGCGGCAGCTTCAAAAATGCGGCGTGGATTATTTTGATTTTTATCTGCTCCACAATGTCTGTGAAAATTCGATGCGGACCTATCTCGACAAGGATCTCCGGATCGTCGACTATCTGCTGGAGCAAAAAGAGAAGGGCCGCATCCGGCACTTCGGATTTTCCTCGCATGCCCGGCCGGATACGCTGGGGGACTTTCTCGGCCGTTATCCCGGCTGTTTTGAATTTGCCCAGATCCAGCTCAACTACCTCGACTGGACGCTTCAGGGCGCGAAGAGCAAGTACGAACTGCTCCGGAAATGGGGCCTGCCGGTCATTGTGATGGAGCCATGCCGCGGGGGCAGGCTCGCAAGACCGGGAGAGGAGACCGAATCCCTGCTCCGGGCCGCGCGTCCGGAGGAATCCGCCGCCGCATGGGCATTTCGTTATTTGCAGCCGCTGCCGGGCGTGCTCACGATCCTGAGCGGCATGAGCACGATGGAGCAGGTGAAGGACAATGTTCGCACCTTTTCCGAAGGGGAGCCGCTTTCGCCGGAGGAACGGGCGCTGCTCGAGCGGGCCGCGGAGGGCATGGCGAATCTTCTGCCTTGCACCGGCTGCCGTTACTGCTGCGGCGGCTGCCCGGCGGGGCTCGATATTCCGCTTTTACTCTCGATCTATAACGACTGCAGCTTCGGCGTCTCCTATACGCCGGCGATGGCGGTGGATGCCCTTCCCACAAACCGCAGGCCCTCCGCCTGCATCGGCTGCGGAGCCTGCGAACATGTCTGCCCGCAGGGGATCCCCGTGCCGGAAATTCTGAAAAAGCTCGACGGTCTGCTGCAAAAATTCCCGCGCTGGGAAGAGATCTGCGCCGAGCGCGCAAAACAGAGGACCTGAATCTCTTCTTATAGAAAAGCCCGCCTTTCGCCGGTCGCGGAAAGCGGGCTTTTTTTGCGGAAGGGATGAGACGAAACAGTCGCAACAGGTAAAATAAGGAAAAATTTTTCTTTTCATTGTCGAAAACCATGTTATACTCATTATAAATGCGGCCAATTCGTATCGATTCCGAAAAAATAAATCGCCGCGCATGGAAGGCAACGATGTCGGCTTATTCTTTTAAGGGGAAGGGCCGAGATCCGGAGTCCGGTGCGACGGCGCCGAAGACACGGCGGGAAGAGTTGGGGGCGGCAAAAAAGCCGCTAATTTTTTGAAAGGAAGCGGATGCATGGACGAAACGGACAGCGTCTCCCTGCTCATATGGGGCAGAAAAGCGCTTTTCATAGACCCGCTGACGAGGCCTGGGAGCAAGAAGTTTTCATATTCTCTTCCGACCTACGAGGCGCTGAAGGAAATCCTTGAGGTCTGCTGCGGGAGACCGACTCTCCGGTGGGTGATCGATAAAGTCCGGATTCTGAAGCCGATCCGGATGCAGTCCGACGGGATGCGCGCCGCCGGCCCCGGAGGCGGTCCGCTTTCGATTCGCACCTATCTTACCGATGTGGCCTATCAGATCAAGGCACACTTTGAACATATTCCAAGCCGGATGGAGACGGTCGGCTCCCGGGAAAAAGACGGGGGCTTTTTGGGAGAGAACCGGATATCCGAATGCGACGGTCATGCGGAAATTTTTCTGGGTGACCGGGAGTGCTGCGGATATGCCCGGCCATGCGTCTTCGGCGAGGGAGAAGGGGCCTACGACAATGTGGACGAGATGAATTTCGGCCCGATGGTTCACAGCATCGACAGCCCGGATGAGACGGGCAGAAACGTCTGGAGCGTGCATCTTTGGCAGCCGAAGATGTATTTCGGCGTGATCTCGTTCCCGCGGCCGGAGGACTGCACGGTTGTGGAGACGATCCGGAGCGAAGAAACGGCCGGTCTCTGACAAATGCCTGCCGCAGGCCCGGATTTCCTGAGCGGCACGGGCTCCGGTGTCGGAGAAATATGAAGGAGGAGTTGAAGTGAAAAAGTTTGGAAGTATTGTCTTGCAAGCTTTATCATTTTTGGGAATTCCGTTTGTAGCGTCTGTTATTATAAATGCGGTGGCAACATGGCTCGGAATCTCGGAGGAATTGACGTTCCAATACATTGTGAGAGCTGGAATTTATCCTGCGGTAGTTATGTTTTCCGTGCTGCTGTCCGTTAGCATGGCCGACGAAGCCGGAACAAAATGGTTTGCGTATGTAGGATGTGCCATTGGAACTTTATTGTTCGGAATTGAGTTGATTGCAAGCATCATCACGGGCATAGGCTTTATTGTCGTCTTTGGAGATGCGCTATGTTTCCTATCATATCCGCTTGGCATCTTTATATTAGTCCATGCAAAAGAGGTGCTGGGAGGCAAAAGACCAAATAAGTATGAGGCGAAGCAAGAGGACATGATCGAATGGCCGAAGCAGTAAAAACCAAAAGCAAACCAAAACCATGAAAGTCGGGAACCTTATAAATTAACAACATGAAAAAATGGTGTCTATTTTGGTGCCTACCAAAATAGAAAGAAGCCGGAAACCGTTTCATAAGACGGTTTCCGGCTTCTTTACTTGGTGCGGCAAACGGGACTTGAACCCGTACGTCAGTTGACACACGCC
Source organism: Oscillospiraceae bacterium (assembly GCA_035593545.1). Classification (GTDB taxonomy): domain Bacteria; phylum Bacillota; class Clostridia; order Oscillospirales; family Ruminococcaceae; genus UMGS1668. The sequence goes on from DAOSWK010000026.1 coordinate 10,425, forward strand.
CCTCAAACGTGCCTGTCTGCCAATTCCAGCACTGCCGCATGAATCAAGCGTATGTAATTATAACAATTCAGACCTTCAAAGTCAAGACCGTTTTCCGCCCGGAGGCAAAAAATCGTTTAGAAACCTTTTTCCGGGGAAAGATAAAAAAGGAGAATCCTTACCGGTAAATTTGGGAGGCGATGTCATGGCCGGGAGAATGCTCGGCGCCTATCTCGGCCTTCTTGCCGCGTTTGCGCTACTGTTTATCAGAACGGCGGCCCTTGCCTCCGATACCGCGCTCTCCGATGCGGCCGCCTACCAGAGCACAAAAACCGTGCTGCTTTCCTCCTCGCGGGGGCTCATTTACGACCGGAATCTCGAGCCGCTTGCCGGCCGGGAGAGCACTACCGCGGCCGTCGTCTTTCCCGGGGAGACGGCGCCGGCCCTTCTGGAGACGCTGCTCTCCGGCGACAGTCTGCTTGCGGCGATGCAGAGCAGGCTTCCCTTTCTCACAATGGAAAGGCTGCCGGAGGCGGAGGGCGTCTATTTCTTTGAGCGGCCGGTCCGCTATTCGGAGGACCAGACGGCCGTCCATCTGATCGGCTATCTAGATGGAGACGGCAGCGGCGTCTACGGCGTTGAAAAAGCTTTCGACACCCTGCTGACCGATGCGGGACCGTCCGTCTCCGTCACCTACAGCGCCGACGCCTACGGGAACCTGATCGGCGCGCCCACCATCGACGCCGAGCGCGAAGACGGCGAAAAAGAGGCGGCCGTCGTGCTCACTATCGACATGGAGATCCAGAAAATCGCGGAGGCGGTGCTGGAGGAACATCTTGAAAAGGGCGCCGTGGTGGTCATGGATGTGCAGACCGGGGATCTCTTGGCCTCGGCCTCGGTGCCAGAATTCGATCCGGACGACCCGGCCGCCTCGTTCTCCGACGAGAACTCCCCGTTTCTCAACCGGGCGTTTTCCGCCTATGCGGTCGGTTCGACCTTTAAACTGGTGGTCGCGGCCGCGGCACTCGAGAGCGGGATCTCCCCGGATTACAAGGTCTATTGTTCCGGCTCGGTCGATGTGGATGGTCAGGTCTTCCACTGCCACTGGACCACCGGCCACGGCGAGCTCGATATGGCGACAGCGATGAAATATTCCTGCAACCCCTACTTTATCACGCTGGCGCAGGAGGTCGGTGGGGAAGAAATCCTTGAGATGGCGCAAAATCTCGGTTTCGGCTCGCCGAGCGATTTCTGGGATGGGCTCGGCGCGTCCGCCGGAACCCTGCCGACGGAGGAGGAACTTCAAAACCCGACGGAACTCGCGAGCTTTGCCTTCGGGCAAGGAAAACTCTCCGCGACGCCGGTGCAGCTGGCCGTATTGATCTCCGCGGTCGCAAACGGCGGAAAGGCCGTCACGCCGCGGCTCATCAAAGGAATCTACGCCGCCGACGGGAGCTACACCGAGACGCCTTCCTACGAGCCGAATCCGGTGATGAGCGCCGACACCGCCGCGCTGCTGCGTGAGATGACGATGGGCGTCCTCGAGGAGGAGGCCATCTCCGTCGCGATGCCGGAGACGGGCGGTGCGGGCGGAAAAACCGCCTCGGCTCAGACCGGGCAGTATGATGAAACCGGCGCGGAGATCATCGAGGCATGGTTTATCGGGTATTTTCCGGCGGAGGAGCCGAAATATGCCGTCGTGGTCCTCGCGGAGGATACGGGATCGGGGACGGAGGACGCCGCGCCGCTTTTTAAAGAGATCGCCGACCGGATCGGCGCGCTCGGCGAAAAATGACCGTTTTTTCGGGATTTTTCGACGAAACGGAAATTCGGGGTGAAATACTTGTTCTGCAGCGGGGAATATGGTATGATAATACTATCCTTGAGCAGAATTTGATAGGGGGGCCGATGAATGAAACTTGCAGCGATGATCGGAATCATGAGGGCGTGCGTCGGCGCCTACGACCATTATCAGGACGAGAAAAATCTGCTCAGTGAAAAGCTGAGGAACACAAGCAGGAAACTGAAAGGTGGCAATTCTATGAAAACAATAGGTGTTATTGTCGGAATCGTCTCCCTGATTATCGCAGGTGCCGCCGCAGCGTATTTTCTTTCTAAGAAGTGCGGCCGCTGCTGTGGGGACGAAGATCTCTATGACGATTTCCCGGAGGAGGAGATCGCAACCGATACGGAGGAGCCTGCCGCTCCCAAAGAGGAGGAAACTCCCGCCGAGGAGACGCCCGCAGCGGAGGAGACCGCCGAATAAACGAGGCCAGACTCAACCAGTTGGCGCGGATATGCGTTTTGTCATGCGGCATACGGGTCCTGTGCGACAAATTACCGTGAACCATGTCAGGCGGGGAACCGAGCAGCATTAAGCGGTGGATTTGGGTGCCGCAGATTCATCTGTGTGCCGTATGACAAAACGCAGGTCTGCGTCCTTTTTATCGCCGAAAGGAGGCCCGGCATGTATCAGGCGCTGTACCGAAAATACCGCCCGCGCAGATTTGACGACGTTGCCGGGCAGGAACATATCACTTCCATTCTGACGCGCGAGGTCGCGGAGGGCACGTTCGCCCACGCCTACCTGTTCACCGGCAGCCGCGGCATCGGCAAGACCACCTGCGCGAAGATTCTCGCGAAAGCGGTCAACTGCCCGGAGATGAAAAACGGAGAGCCCTGCGGCGTCTGTCCGATCTGCCGCGGCATCGACGAGGGCTCGGTGCTCGACGTCGAGGAGATCGACGCCGCCACAAACCGCAACATCGACGACATCCGCAGCCTGCGCGACGAGGCGGGATTCACGCCCGTTCTGGCAAAATACCGCGTCTACATCCTCGACGAGGCCCATATGCTGACCCGAGAGGCCGCAAACGCGCTCTTAAAAATTCTGGAGGAACCTCCGGAGCATGTGATCTTCATTCTGGCCACCACCGAGCCGCATAAGCTCCCGGCGACCATTGTCTCCCGGTGCCTGCGCTTCGATTTCAAACGCCTCACCCCGCAGACCATCGCCGAGCGTGTCGGCTACGTCTGCAGCGAGGAGGGCATGGAGATCGACGGCGAGGCGGCGCTCCTGATCGGCAAGCTTGCCGACGGCGGCATGCGCGACGCGCTCTCGCTACTGGATGTCTGCCGCGCGGCGGGCGAACGTATTACCGTCGATACGGTCACGGCCTGTGCCGGGCTCTCCGGCCACGATCACCTGTTCGATCTGGCGGAGAGGGTAGCCGAAAAGGACGTCCCCGGGCTGCTCCGGTCGCTCGAGGAGATCTATGCCGGCTCCGCGGATGCCTCGCGGCTCTGCGACGAGCTGATCGGCCACTTCCGAAACCTGATGGTCGCTTCGGCCGTGCCGGAGGATTCCGCGGTGCTCAGGGTCTCGGCCGGCGAGCAGCAGCGCCTGACCGCGCAGGCAAAACGCTTGACGCCGCAGACAATTTTTTATGCGATCTCCGTTTTGCAGGATACGGCCGCGCGGATGAGCAAGACCGCCTCGAAGCGGCTGGAGTTGGAGCTTGCGCTGGTAAAGCTGTGCAGCCCGGCCCTCTCCGATTCGCCGGAGGCCATGCTTGCGCGGATCGATCGGCTGGAGCGGGAGGTCGCCCTGCTGAAAGCGGGCGCGCTTCCTGCGGCGTCTGCGGATCCCCCGGAGGAAAAAAGCCGGAAAAAGCCCGCAAAGTCGGCGGAACCGGCCGCGGATTTGCCGAAGACGGAAGAAAAGCCGGAAGTGGAAAAGGCGGACGGTCTGCCCGCGATGGCGAAGGAACCGGCGGCGGATGCGCCGTGCCTCTTCTCCCTGTGGGAGGAGGTGCTTGCCAAGATTCAGGCCCGGAATCAGATGATTTTCTCTTTCCTCGCCGAATCGGAGGCCTACCTCTCCGGCAACACGGTGCTCATTGATGCAAAGAACGATACCTTTATCCCGTACATGCAGCGCAACGAGGACGCCCGCAGCATCATCAAGGATGCGATTACGGAAGTCGGAGGCCGCCGCTACGGGATCGGGCCGTATAAAAGACCGGAATCCGCAAAGCGGCGCAGCACCCCGCTCGACGAAGTGCTCAAACGCGCAGGCGACGCGGATATCCCGGTGACAGTCAGATAAGTATCAAAAAAAGGACGGACAGAGAGTATGAAAGCAAGAATGCCCGAAGGATTCGGCGGCGGCGCTCCCTCCAATATGCAGGGGATGCTCAAGCAGGCGCAGAAGATGCAGGAGATGATGGCGCAGCTTCAGGAGGACCTGAACGCCCGCGAATACGACTTTACGGTCGGCGGTGGGATGGCGGCCATCAAAATTAACGGAAAGAAAGAGATCCTCTCCATCGAGCTTAAACCGGAGATCGTGGACCCGGAGGACATCGAGATGCTTCAGGATATTTTGGTCGCCGGCGTCAACGAGGCGATTTCCGGCGTCGAGAAGACGAACGAGGAAGAGATGGCGAAGCTGACCGGCAACATGAAGATGCCCGGCCTCGGTCTGTGAGCGATGGGATACAGTCTGCTGCCGCTGGCGAAGCTGACCGAGCATTTTGAGCGGCTTCCCGGCATAGGAAAAAAAAGCGCGCAGAGGCTGGCGTTCCATATCCTCCGCATGCCGGAGGAGGAGGCGCGCGATTTCGCCGACGCGATCCTTGAGGCGCGGGAAAAAATCGGCTACTGCAAGATCTGCCGGAATCTGACCGACGGCGACTGCTGCCCGATCTGCTCCGATCCGACGCGCGACGAGACGACGATCTGCGTCGTCGAGGATCCAAAAGATGTCATTGCTTTTGAGCGCACAAAGGAGTATCATGGGCTGTACCACGTTCTCGGAGGGCTCATCTCCCCGATGGACGGCATCGGCCCGGAGGCGCTCAGCATCAAGGAACTGATGGCGCGCCTCGGAGACGGCAAGGTCAGAGAGGTCATTATGGCCACGAACCCGACCGTCGAGGGCGAGGCGACCGCCATGTATCTCTCCCGTCTGCTCAAACCGCTCGGCGTGCTCGTGACGAGGCTCGCCTACGGCATCCCGGTCGGCGGAAGCCTTGAATATGCCGACGAGGTGACGCTCTACCGCGCGCTCGAGGGCAGAAATACCATGTAAAATTCCCGGAGGCAAAGGATGAATCTTCGCGGTCTGACGGACGGAAAAAACAGAAAACAGTTTATTCGCTTTTGTCTGATCGGCGTGCTCAACACGGCGGTCGACTACGCCGTGTTTTCGGCCGTAAGCCTCTTTTCGGAGAATATCTATCTCGCCCAGACCTGCGGCTATGCGGCGGGCGTGCTCAACAGCTACACCCTCAACCGAAAATGGACCTTCGACACACAGGGAAAATTCTTCTCCCCGGAGTTCGTCAAGTTCATCGTGGTCAACCTGGTCTCCTACGCGGCCTCGCTCGGGGCGCTGTGGCTGCTCGCGGACGTGTGGGGGCTCAACAAATATTTCGCCAAGATCCTGCTCGTCGGCGTGACGCTTGTCATCAACTTCGTGCTGAACCGGATCTGGGTCTTCGGCGGCAGCGGGGAAGGAGGGCCCGGCGTTGCAGAAAAACGAAATCAAGACGATCGCCCGCAATAAAAAGGCCTTCCACGACTACTTTGTGGATGAGACCTTCGAGGCGGGCGTCGAGCTCTGCGGCACGGAGGTCAAAAGCATCCGCGCCGGCGGCGTCAACCTCAAGGACAGCTGGTGCGAGGTCAAAAACGGCGAGATCTTCGTCAACGGCATGCACATCAGCCCCTACGAGAAGGGCAATATCTTTAACCGGGATCCGATGCGCGCGCGCAGGCTCCTGATGCACCGGCGCGAGATCAGCAAGCTGTTCGGCCTTATCCAGCAGCAGGGTATGGCGCTGATTCCGACGGAGCTGTATTTCAAGGGTTCGCGGGTCAAGATGGCGGTTTCGGTCTGCCGCGGCAAGAAGCTCTACGACAAACGCGAGGATCTCGCGGAGCGGGCGGCCAAAAGAGACATCGAAAGGAGCATGAAGGAACAGAGAGTATAATCCATACTCCCGTACCTTTTGCCGGATATGGGGGCGTAAAGGTTTCGACGGGGATTCTGAAGTTCGGATAGCGGGCAGAGGCGCCTACCCTCTATAAAATGGGCAAAAACAACAAACGCTAACGATAATTTAGCTTACGCGGCCTAAATAGGCCGCCGTCCGTCCCATGAGTATCGCGGCCTGGGAACGGGCGTGACTTAGCGGTGAACGTCACAGGGAGGTTTCTCCGGCCCTGTGATGTATTAGGAGGATACTGAACCGGTAAGCCTGCCTGTCGGCGTGCCGGGGAGGGAATGCAAACGACGGGATGCGCCCGGAGAAGTTCCTATGGATGGATTTTCGGACGGGGGTTCGACTCCCCCCGCCTCCACCATAACAGCACACCAGTTTTGATACAATGTGTATCGACGTTGGTGTGCTGTTTTTTTATCAAAAAGTGCCTATTTACAAGGCTTTTCCGACAACATTTAACGAAAGCAGGCTCCGAGACCTCTCTGTGATTGGTCGCCGGAACCTTTTTCTATGCTCTTACCTTGCAAGATTTTATTATTTCCCCCGTTGGGTGCATCTTTTAATTATTCCTGCGGGGTATCGTTAAAACTTGCAAGGCAAATAAAAAGCCGGAGCTTAGTCGACTTCTATTTCCGTCCCGTTATAAAACACGAACTTGATATGCCCGTCCGGGTAAACGATGCCTTTTTCGACCATGACCGTCCAGATGGTGTCGTTCCATTCTGTCAGGATTTGCGGCTGCTTCTTGAGCGTCCTAATGAACAGTCCCATCGACTTGTCCTGCTGTTCCCGCAATGTGCGCTCTGCTTTGAGTCTTTCAAGCACTGCGACCGTCTCTTCGTAACGCTTTGTCAGGCTTTCGTATTTTTTCAAGTATTCTTCCTGTGACTGTGTTGTGCTGGCGTTCTCCGTAACCGCTGCCTTGACCATTTCGGCAATCACAGCAGCTTCGTCCTCTTGGCTGGCTATTCCAGCATCGAGTGAGGCAAAGTCCGTCAGACTTTTTCTCATCAATTCACAGTCAGCTACCACCTTCGGCAGATTGTCCATCACTCGGTTGTATGCGGTAATGAACAGAGACTGGATTGTTTCTGTCGTGAGCACCGGCGTCGTGCATTTATGCTCAAATTTGGCGTTGCATTGCCAAATCGTGCTGCGGTATTTATCCGTAGAGTGCCATAGCTTTCTGCCGTAATACCCACCACAATCAGCGCATACCAACTTCGTGGAAAGAACGCTTTTACCGCTGTACGCCTTACCGAGCTGTTTTCGTCTGGCAAACTCTGCCTGAACATGGTCCCATTCGTCAGGCTCGACGATTGCCGGATGACTGCCTTCAACATAATATTGCGGCACCTCGCCTTGATTTGGCTTGAGCTTTTTCTGAAGGAAATCGACGGTGAAGCGTTTTTGAAGAAGAGCGTCACCTTTGTATTTTTCGTTGGTGAGGATGCTGTCTATTGTGGTCTTGCTCCATTTCGTGCTGCCTCCCGGCGATAAAATACCGAGGCTCTCAAGATATTTACCAATTCCGGTGGCAGTCTTTCCTTCGAGAAATAGCGCATAAATCAAGCGTACCGTCGCTGCCTCCTTTTCATTTACCACAGGCGGGTCATCCTTCGTTTCCCCCTTCTCGTAGCCAAGGAATCGGCTGTAAGCCATCGACACCTTGCCGTCGGCAAACCTCTTTCGCTGTCCCCATGTGACATTCTCCGAAATGGAGCGGCTCTCTTCCTGCGCGAGGCTGGACATTATCGTGATGAGCAGTTCGCCCTTGCTGTCCAGTGTGAAAATATTTTCCTTTTCAAAATAGACCTCAATGCCGTTTTCCTTGAGCTTTCGCACCGTAGTCAGGCTGTCCACCGTATTGCGCGCGAAACGGCTAACCGACTTGGTGACGATGAGGTCGATTTTACCGGCAAGGGCATCGTCGACCATCTGATTGAAGCCGTCACGATGCTTGGTGTTCAAGGCTGAAATGCCCTCGTCCGTATATACAGCAATGAACTCCCATTCCGGCTTTGATTGAATGTAGTGCGTGTAATAATCCACCTGCGCCGTATAGCTGGTCTGCTGTTCTTCACTGTCGGTCGAAACGCGGGCGTACCCGGCAACTCGACGTCGTCTGGTATTCGCAGTCGGCAGGTGCGTTAATGGATTAATCGTCGGGGGAATTACTGTTACTCTTGCCATTATTGCTACCGCCTCCTTTCCAGCGCTTTTTGTCGTGCAGCGGCTCTCATTTCATCTGTCAACTTTCCCGCCTTGAGCGGTCTGCCCATGTGCGCTCAACCGTTCTCCCATCCTTGAATATGAAACGCAAGTGGTTATCTTCCGGCACCTCGATACGCTCAATCAGCGTGTCGAAAACCATCGAATTGTAATCACCCGTACCGAGCACCTCGGCGCACACGGCTTTCAAGGTGGCTTCTGGTATCTTTTTCCCGTGGCAGTAGGCCTTGCCCTGCGAAAGAAATGTCGAGCAATTCCAGCCGACAGAGCCGTTGCTGGTGTTGCGTTTGTAGGCTTTCCCACAGTACGGACAATAGATTTTGCTTGTAAACTCGCTCTTTTGTGGACGTGGTCTGTTTTTGGTTGCTTCACGCATTTTTTGTAAAACTGCTTGTGCCGATGCGAAAGTCTCATCGTCAA
>DAOSWK010000126.1:0-3599 GCA_035593545.1 Oscillospiraceae bacterium
TATCGGAGAGGAATTCCCCGATGTCCGAAAGATCCTTTTCGTTTGCGGCGATCAGTTCCCCGGTCTTTGCGGCGGCGGCGTCCATCTCGGCGAGACGCTTCTCGTACTGCTCGGCGTCGGAGCCGGCGGTGGCCAGTACGACGCTGATATGTCCGATCGAAGCCTCGGCCTTTGCGAGCTCCGCGGAAGCTTCCGCGCGGGCGGCGGCGTTTTCCGTCTCGGCTCCGACAATTGTCTCCGCTTCGGCGGCGTTTGCGACCGTCTTTTCGACAAAGGAGACCCGTTCCGCCTCCTTTGCGGCAAGTTCGTTTCGTTTCGCCTCGGCGAGAGCGGCATTCTCGCTGCCGGAGGTTTCGAGCTCTTTAATCTCGCTGCCGATCCGCGCAATCTCGTTCTCGGCGTGCTGAATCTCGTTCTTGGATACGGCGGAATCGGCGGCCAACCCGGAGATATTCGCCTCATTCTCGGCGATCTCCTTGCGGCGGTTCTCCACGTCGAAATCGAGATTCCGGATGCCCTCGTAGAGCGTGCCTATGTATTCCTCGGCCTTGTTGTAATCGGTATCGAGGGACTCGTACTCCGCCTGAAAGACACTGATGGAGCTGTTCTGCTCCTGAAGCTGAGATTTGAGCTTGCGTAGGTTGCGCATCCAGACGGAGATCTCAAGCGATTTTTTCTCCTCGGCGAGCTCGAGGAATTTTTTTGCCTTGTCGGACTGTTCCCTGAGCGGGCCGACCCGTTCCTCGAGGGCGGAGAGGTTGTCGCGGAGCCGCAGCAGGTTCTCGTCCGCCTGCACGAGGCTGCGCTCGGCCTCCTCCTTGCGATAGCGGTATTTGGAGATGCCGGCGGCCTCCTCGAAGATCTCGCGCCGCTGGGTGCTTTTGGCGCCGATGATCTCGGCAATCTTGCCCTGACCGATCAGCGAGTAGCCGTCGCGGCCGAGGCCCGTATCCATAAACAGTTCATTGATGTCGCGCAGGCGGCAGATCTTATCGCAGATGCGGTATTCGCTGTCGCCGCTGCGGTAGTATTTTCTGGAGACGACGACCTCGTCGTTGTCGATCGGCAGGGCGCGGTCGGTGTTGTCGAGGAAGAGCCGGACCTCCGCCCAGCCGTAGCTCTTGCGGCCGGCACTCCCGTTGAAGATCACGTCCTCCATCTTGATGCCGCGCAAAGCTTTGGTGGACTGTTCCCCGAGGACCCAGCGCACCGCATCGCTGATATTGCTTTTTCCGCTCCCGTTCGGCCCGACGACCGCGGTCAGCCCGCGGCCGAAGTTGAGACGGGTTTTATCCGGGAAAGATTTGAAGCCTTGAAGTTCCAGGGATTTCAGGAACAATGTTTCACTTCCTACTCATCGTGGTTTCGGAGGGGCAGATTCTAAATTTACCGCAGGAGAGGGAGGCGTCGCCGAGAATACGGACGTGGTATCCGGCCTCCTTCCAGCGGGAAAGGTTCGCGCGCTTTTGCCCGGCGGCTTTGGACTGTTCGGAGGGGTTCACAAAGACGGTGAGCGCCCCCTCCGGATATTTCAAAATCTCCGGCGCAATTTTTTTATAAAAGCGCAGGCTCTCGGCAATCTCGCGGAACGCGGGATGATAGGGCCCGGCCAACAGATTCTTTTCAAGCGAGGATTCCGCGTGGAGCCCGACCCGGATCACCCGGATTCCGGCCTCCTCAAAGAGATCGAGCAGTTCCGCGCAGAGCGAAGCCGCCTCCTCCAGCGTCTGGGGCCGGTAACCGCCCGCCCGCCAGAGCGCCGCCATCGGCGTATGGTCGAGCACCAGCGCCGGGTAGACGCGCATGGTCTCCGGCCGGAGCCTGATAAAATCCTCGGCCGTCCGGAGATCCAATTCCGGCGTATCCGCAGGCAGGCCCGTCATCATCTGGAGCCCGAGGGAGAACCCCCGTTCCCGGATGAGCGCCGAGGCCCTCCGCGTATCGAGAAATGTGTGCCCGCGGCCGTTTGCTGCAAGGACGCCGTCGCTGCTGCTCTGGGCGCCGAGCTCAATCGAGCGGACATGATAGCGGGCGAGCAGATCGAGAATTTCTTCGTCGATCGCGTCCGGCCGCGTGCTGCACCGGATGCCGGAAAAGGCGCCCCGCTCCACCCACTTCGCGGCGGGCTCCAGCAGGGAGATCATCGTCTCCCGCGGAATCATCGTGAAGCTGCCGCCGAAAAAGGCGATCTCACTCTCGGAGGAGAATCCGGAGAGCGCCTCCGCGGCTTTGTTGCAGCAGGCGTCGACCTCCTCCGGCGTGGGGCATCCGCTCTCGCCGGTGATGCTGTGCTGGTCGCAGAACGAGCACCGGTGCGGACAGCCGGCCATCGGCACGAAAAACGAGACGTTGGCGTGTCTCATTCGCCCATCAGCTCCAGCGCCTCTTTCGCCGCCATCTGTTCGGCGGCCTTTTTGCTCCGGCCCTCGCCGCGGCCGATCGGGTTGCTGTTGAGCATGACCTCAACGACAAAATGTTTGTCGTGATCGGGGCCGCTCTCGGAGGTGAGCATGTAGGTGAGCTGCTCCTCGGGATTTTGCTGAATGATCTCCTGAAGCTGCGTTTTATAGTCTTTAAAGGAGAGCTTTTCAAAATCGTCGAGCGAAGGCTTCACAAAGCGCAATACGAAATCCCGCGCGGGCTCCATGCCGCCGTCGAGATAGATCGCCGCGAGGAAGGCCTCGAAGGCGTCGCAGAGAATCGAGGGGCGTTCCCTGCCGCCCATCTGCTCTTCGCCGCGGCCGAACATCAGGTAGCCGCCGAGCCCGAGCTCTTTGGAAAAGCTGCTCAGCGTCTTTTCGCAGACGAGGGAGGCGCGCATCTTGGTGAGCTGGCCCTCCGGCAGATGTTTGTAATTATGAAACAGGTAATCCGAGACAATGATGCTCAAAACGGCGTCGCCGAGGAATTCCTGCCGCTCGTTGCTCTCACAGCGGCCGTGATTTTCGTTCGCATAGGAGGAATGGGTCAGCGCGATCTCCAGATAATGAGGATTCACAAAGGTATATCCGGATGCCTCCTCGAGCGTATGCGGTATTTCAAAGCTCATTCTTCCTTCGCCTCTTTTCTCTCCGCGAGCGCGGAAAGAATCGCGCCGTTGACGTCCGTTTCATAGAAAATTTTCGCCTGTTCCAGCGCGTTGCGGAAAGCGATGGCGTCGCTGCTGCCGTGAGCTTTAATCACGGGCTTCGTGATGCCGAGCAGCGGCGCGCCTCCGCGTTCGGAATAATCCGTTTCCCGCTTCATGTCGCGGATGCCTTCTTTCATCGGCAGGGAGCCGATCTTGGTCAGCACGTTCTTCGTAAACATGCGCTTGACCATTTTAGAAAAGGCGAGCCCGGTGCCCTCCGTCGTTTTTAACACGATGTTGCCGGTCCATCCGTCGGCCACGGCCACGTCGCATACGCCGAAGAGCAGGTCCCGCGGTTCCACGTTGCCAACGAAATTGAGGTCGGACTGCCGGAGCAGCGCATAGGTTTCCTTTTGCAGATCGGCGCCCTTGGATTCCTCCGCGCCGATGTTGATAAGCCCGACGCGCGGATTCGCGACGCCGGCGGTCTTTTCCAGTTCGGCGGCCGGAGCCACCACGGTGCAGCCCG
>DAOSWK010000127.1:0-3593 GCA_035593545.1 Oscillospiraceae bacterium
CTGCTTTTCGGCGAAAGCGGCGTGGGCAAGAGCGAGATCGCGCTGGAGCTTATTAAGCGCGGCCATCGCCTGATCGCCGACGCGGTCGAAATCCGCCGCGTATCGCCGCGTGCCGTCGTCGGAACCGCGCCGGAGAACATCCGCTACTTCATGGAACTGCGCGGCGTCGGAATCATCAACGCGAGAAACCTCTTCGGTATGGGCGCCGTCAAGACGACGGAGAAGATCGACATGGTCATCCAGCTTGAGCAGTGGGATGACACCAGAGCCTACGACCGGATGGGCGCCGCCGATATTTATACGTCGATCCTCGACGTGAAACTGCCGCTGGTGACGATTCCGGTGAAGCCGGGACGCAACCTCGCGGTTATCATCGAGGTCGCGGCCATGAACAACCGTCAAAAGCGGATGGGCCATAACGCCGCGCAGGAACTGCTGGATCTGCTCGGTATGCCGCCTCAGGAAGAGGAACTCGATGAGAGCGAATGGGAAACCTTTTTCGCGCTCGACAACTGAGACAGGGGAGGTTCCGGATTGGATTCTGTCAGGGAAATTGCCGCTTTCGCGGAAAAAAACGCGATCCGATATCGTTTGGATGCGCCGATGACGGACTATACAAGTTTCCGGATCGGCGGCCCGGCGGATATTCTGCTGGAGCCCGCGGATCGGGAACAGCTCGCTGAAGCTTTAACCTGCTGCGGAGAACATTCCGTTCCGTATGAGGTGATCGGAAAGGGTTCCGACCTCCTTGTCTCCGACGAGGGGATCCGCGGCGCGGTCATTCATATGGGAAATCTGTTTGCCGGGCTGCGTATGGCCGACGAGACCGTCATCTATTCCGATGCCGGCGTCAGCCTCGCGTCGCTCTGCAACTATGCAAAGGAACATAGCTTTACAGGTTTGGAATTCGCCTACGGAATCCCGGGTTCGGTCGGCGGCGGCATCTATATGAACGCAGGGGCCTACGGCGGCGAGATCAAAGACGTCCTGATTGCCGCGGAGCATCTGAACGCGGACGGGAGCGCCGGCCGCATGGAATCACAGGAGCTTATGATGTCCTACCGCCGCAGCGCCTATACGGATAGCGGCAAGATCATTACGGGCGCCTATTTCCGGCTGCAAAAGGGCGATCCGGCCGAGATCGGGGCGAGGATGGAAGAACTGATCCGGAGACGCTTCGACAGGCAGCCGATGGATCTTCCGAGCGCCGGCAGCACGTTTAAGCGGCCGGAGGGCGCCTTTGCGGCGGAACTGATCGACCGGTGCGGGCTCAAGGGCTTCCGGATCGGCGGCGCCGAGGTCAGCGAGAAACATGCCGGCTTCGTCGTCAACCGGGGTGGCGCGACTTGCCGGGAGGTTCTCGCGCTGATCGACCATGTAAAAGAGACCGTCCGGGAGCAGACAGGGTTCCTTTTGGAGCCGGAAGTGAAATTTCTCGGATTTTAAGGAGGAACCGCCATGTCCTTCGCAAGCGAATTGAAAGACGAGCTTTGCCGCCGCGCGCCGGAGGAGGAACCTTTTCTTCACGCGCTGCTTTATGGCTTTTTGCTTTTTTCGAGGAAATTTTCCGCGGAGGAGATCGGTTTTTCCGTTGCGCATGAGCCGACGGCGCACCTCTTTGCGGAATGTTTGGCCGTCCACTGCGGAATTTCCGCCAAAATCAGCTTTCATGAGCGCGTCCGCGGCACACTGTATCATGTGAGCATCGACAATGCCGCCGACCGGAAGCGCCTGCTTGCGGCGTTTTATCATTCGGAAAGGGAGCCGCATCTGCGCATCAACCGCGCGAATCTGGAAAACGAGGAAAGTTTTCCGTATTTTATGCGCGGCGCATATCTGGTCTGCGGCAGCATCTCCGACCCGCAGAAGGACTATCATCTGGAATTCGACATCACCCGCATGAATCTCTGCCGGGATCTTGCCACGCTGATCGGCGAGGTGCTCGAGGAGCCGAAGATCTCCATGCGGCGCGGCGTCCATGTGATTTATTATAAGGAAAGCGAAAATATCGAGGACATGCTCACTTATATGGGCGCCTATGTCTCCTCCATGAACATGATGAATGTCAAGATCGTCAAGGAGGTTCGCAACAAGGTCAACCGCCAACTCAACTGTGAAAACGCAAATCAGGATAAGGCGCTGGATGCCGGCATTCAGCAGGCTTCGGACATCCGGCTGATCTATAAAGAAAAGGGCAGAATGTGGCTTTCGGACGAACTGCGCGCGGTCGCGGACATCCGACTCGAAAACCCGGATCTGACACTGCGCGAGATCGGCAAACTGCTGGAGCCGAATCTCTCCCGCTCCGGCGTCAATCACCGCCTGCAGCGCCTTCACGCGCTCGCGGAAGATCTAAGAAGAAAGAAGCAGCCGCCCGAAGAAAACCGCTGAGGAAAAGTTCGACCGGGAACGGAAAGGGATGCGCGGCGGAACGGCCCGCTTTTCGTCGGCCATCCGCGCGGAGCCCGGTTTGCCGAGGAAAAAGAAAAGTTGGAGGAACTCCATGTATGATAAAAAGGAAATTGCCAGGCAAGTGCTCGCATTCGGAATTCCCGTCGCGCTGCACAACTTTGTGAATGTGGCCGTCAACATGCTGGATACCATCATGGTCGGCCGGCTCGGCGGCTTGCAGCTTGCGGCGGTCAACCAGTGCAACCAGCTCTACCTGTTTTATACGATGTTTATCTGGGGCATCTGTATGGGTGCCGCGACGCTTTCCGCAAGATATTGGGGAAAAGGGGAGACCAAACCCATCCGCGACCTGATCGGGCTGACGGTGCAGATCTCCGCGGCGGTCGGCATTCTGCTCTCCGCCGTGATCCTGATCTTCCCGCACTTTGTCATGCGCATTTTTGCGAGCGATCCGGAGGTCATCCGCTACGGCGTGGAGTACCTCAAAGTGATCGGCTGGGCCTATATTTTCCCCGCGTTCACGCTGACCTATCTCTCCAACCTGCGCGCGGTCGGCAACGTCAAGGTCTCGCTCATGGTCTCATTGGCCTCCTGCTGCCTCAACGGTTTTCTTAACTGGATCCTGATTTACGGAAAACTGGGCGCGCCAAGACTTGAGGTGCGCGGCGCCGCGATCGCTACGGCGATCTCCAAGGCTTTTGAATTTATTATCGTGCTCGCCTATATGTATTTTAGAGAAAAGGACGTCGGCTTCACGCTCAGGAGCATCTTTGTCAATACGAAGCCGTATCTTCCCTCGTTTTTCAAATTTGGCATTCCGGTGTTTTTCAGCGAATTTGTCTGGGGCATCGGCATGACGGTACAGTCCGCCGTGCTTGGCCAGTATGACGCGGAGTTTCTGGCGGCGTACAGCCTCGTGCTCGTGGTCGGCGATCTCTCCACCGTTTTCATGTGCGGCTTTGCGAACGCGGATATGGTGATTCTCGGCAACATGCTCGGCGCGGGCCGGGATGAGGAAGTAAAGAAGCTGGCCCGCTCGTTCACCTATATCGGGCTGGCGCTCGGCGCGGTCATGGCGGGCATCGTGCTTGCCCTGCGACCGTTTGCGCCGGACTTTATCGTTTCCACCGAGAAAACCAAAGAATATATCCGCATTATGATGCTGATTATGGCCTACGTCG
>DAOSWK010000027.1:0-18844 GCA_035593545.1 Oscillospiraceae bacterium
AATCGAAACCGAATTCGTTGTTGGTGCCGTAGGTGATATCGCAGGCATAGGCGTCCTTGCGGCGGCCGGTCTCCACGTCGTGGGTGACAAGCCCGACGGAGAGGCCAAGGTAATTATAAACCTTCCCCATCCATTCGCTGTCGCGCTTGGCGAGGTAGTCGTTGACGGTGACGATGTGCACGCCCTCTCCGGTCAGGCCGTTAAGGTAGGCCGGAAGCGTCGCGACCAGCGTCTTACCTTCGCCGGTCTTCATCTCGGCGATGCGCCCCTGATGGAGCACGATGCCGCCGACGAGCTGTACCGGGAACGGGCGCATGCCGAGCACGCGGTCGCAGGCCTCCCGGCAGGTGGCGAACGCCTCCGGGAGCAGACTGTCGAGGGACTCGCCGTTTTCCCAGCGCTCCCGGAACTGCGCGGTCCGGCCCTTGAGCTCGGTTTCACTCAAGGCTTTATACTCGTCCTCAAGGGCGAGAATCTTTTTGACGATAGGGTCGATGCGTTTGAGCTCCTTCTGGGAGTAATTGCCGAAAATCTTTTCAAGTAAACTCATGTTTTCTCCTTATCCTGGACGTTGTTCTCTTCGCCCGAAAGAAATGCCTAATATTCTATTTTCCTATTTTATTCTTAAGATATTTGCAAGTCAATGAACGGTCTGTTAAATCTGTTTGCCGTTTTTGCGGCCTGCGAACGTTTTCAACGGAATTTTTTGCAGAAATGGGTGATTATTTGGAAATACTCCACATTGATTTACGATTTAATTTCTTATATAATTTAGGCGGGTTTGACGGAAAGCCTGCGAAACGCCCGCGATTCCGAAAGCCCGCTCTCATTGTTTCATGAAGATTTATCATAAAGAGGAAAGGAGCTGCCGCATGAACTGTTCAAAAGATGTGGAAAGAATGTGCAGCGTGACCAAGGGCCCGAACCATGGCCCGGCACCGATTCCGGAGGAAGGCAGATGGGTCAAATCCACCCAGATCACCGATATCTCCGGCCTGTCGCACGGCGTTGGGACCTGCGCACCCCAGCAAGGGGCCTGCAAGCTCACGCTGAACGTCAAAAACGGAGTGATCCAGGAGGCGCTGGTCGAGACGATCGGCTGTACCGGCATGACCCATTCCGCGGCCATGGCCGGCGAGATCCTGCCCGGAAAAACCATCCTCGAGGCCTTGAATACCGACCTTGTCTGCGACGCCATCAACGTGGCGATGCGCGAGATCTTCCTGCAGCTCGTCTACGGCCGCAGCCAGACCGCCTTTTCCGAGGGCGGGCTCCCGATCGGCGCCGGGCTTGAGGATCTCGGCAAGGGGCTCCGTTCCTCGGTCGGCACCATCTACGGCACCGGCGTCAAGGGCGTGCGCTACCTCGACCTGACCGAAGGCTATATCACCTCCCTCGCCCTCGATAAGAACGACGAGGTCATCGGCTACAAATTCGTCCGCCTCGGTAAGATGATGGCGGATATCCGCCACGGTACGGACCCGGCCGCCGCGCTCGAAAAAGAGACCGGCACCTACGGCCGCTACGCCGACGCGGTGAAGTACATCGACCCGCGGGAGGAATGACGCCGGGCGGCTACCGAAAGAGGGACCCGCTGTCTGCGGAAATCCGCGCCGCCGGGGCCGCTCCGACAATCTGAGTGGAAAGGATGGTTTTTCAGATATATGGCAGAGTTTGAAGGAAAAGAAAGAAGAATGCCCAAGATCACGGCCTGCCTCGAAACGTACGGGATGACCTCTTTGGAGGAGGCCGACGCGCTGGTCCGGGCCGCTGGCATCGATCCGGAGGCGATCGTCAGGGGCGTGCAGCCGATCGCGTTCGACAACGCGGTCTGGGCCTATACGCTCGGCGCGGCCATCGGCATCAAAAAACAGGTCAAATCCGCAGCGGAGGCGGCCGTCTGCCTCGGAGAGGGTCTTCAGGCCTTCTGCATCCCCGGCTCCGTCGCCGAACAGCGCAAGGTCGGCCTCGGCCACGGCAACCTTGGCGCCATGCTGCTGAGCGAGGAGACCAAGTGCTTTGCGTTTCTGGCCGGACACGAGTCCTTCGCGGCCGCGGAGGGCGCCATCGGCATCGCCCGCAACGCCAATAAAGCCCGCAAAACCCCGATCCGCGTGATCCTGAACGGGCTCGGCAAGGACGCCGCCTATATTATTTCCCGCGTCAACGGCTTCACTTATGTCCAGACGGATTATGATTTCGCCACCGGCGAGCTCCACATCGTGCGCGAGGTTCCGTTCTCCGAGGGCGAGCGCGCGGCGATCCTCTGCTACGGCGCGAACGACGTCAACGAGGGCGTCGCCATCATGCAGCATGAGCACGTCGACATCTCCATCACCGGCAACTCCACGAATCCGGTCCGCTTCCAGCACCTCGTCGCCGGTACCTACAAAAAGTGGTGTGTCGAGAACGGAAAGAAATATTTTTCCGTGGCCTCGGGCGGCGGCACCGGGCGCACGCTCCATCCGGACAACGTGGCCGCAGGTCCGGCCTCCTACGGCATGACCGACTCGATGGGACGCATGCACTGCGACGCGCAGTTTGCGGGCTCCTCCTCCGTGCCGGCGCACGTCGAGATGATGGGCCTCATCGGCATGGGCAACAACCCGATGGTCGGCGCGACCGTCGCGATGTCCGTCGCCGTCTATGAGGCGGTCCGGAAAACGAACGCATAAGGCTCCGCCAAAAGCCGGCCTTAAAAAAACAACAGCCGTATCCGCGCTTCGTCCGTAAAGACGAGGCGCGGATTTTTTGCGCCCAATTCGATCGGAAAGAGGCCGAACATGCGGAGCCGCGGCATATGATCGGTTCCTGTGCGCCTCTGCCCTGTTGGAACGGATGCCGAAAATTCCGCTTCCGGGGAAACCGGCGGCCCCGCGTTTTTCGCGGTCTTTGTTTTTTTATCCCTGCGGCGAAGGGCGACAAATTACCCCTTGCTTTTTCCCTATATTTGGAAGATTATGGAAACTGCTTGAGCGAAGGCCCGGTGCGGCCGCCGCGCGCAATATAAGGATGCCGCCATAGGTTCCGAAAAAAGGGGAAAACGGGCATGAAAGGAATCCGGATGATTCGTATTGCCGCAGTTGGGGCCGCATTCTGCCTGACGGGGGCGATGATTTTACAGATGACGATTTTTACGTATCGGCAGCGGATGCAGACCTCGGCGCCCCGAGCGGCGGCTTCCGAGGAGGAGACCGCAGAGGCTGAGGAGGCTGTGGAGGCCGCAAAAACGACGGAAGCTGAGGAAGCCGCGGAGACCGAAGAGACAACGAAGACCGCAAACTCCGCGGTGAGCGCAAAGGAACCTGCGCTTGTCTCGGAGCCCGCCGCCTCCGGGCAAACGGCGTCCTCCGAGGAAGCGGACTCTTCCGGCGCAGAGAATTCCGCCTCGTCCGCAACATCCGGAACGGGATCCGCGGCGTCCGTCTCCGTTTTGACGGAGCATTTTACGGCGGTCGCCGGCGCCGAACACAACAACAACGAACTGAGCGTCTATGAAACGGGGCAGGTCTCCTTTTCGGGCGGAGACACCGTTCTCCTCACGGCGAAACGAAAAGGGAGCGGTTATGTCTCCGGCATGGTGACGTCGGACGAGAGCTATCTCTATGGGGAATTCTCGTTCACGGTCACGGTTCCGGAGGGCGCGGGCCTCTTCCCCTCGATCTGGATGTTGAGCACGGCCGGGACGGCGCTCCCGGAGATCGATATTTTTGAGCACGTCGGCACCGAGCCGAACCGGTATTCGGGCGTGCTCCACTATATGGCCGACAAAAAGCGGAGGGCCTATTTTATCTATGATTTTGAAAACGGGATGCCGCAGGCGTATACGGTCGGCCTCTCGTGGCATCAGAATCTGCTGATCTGGACCCTGAACGGCGCGGAGGTTTTCCGTACGGTATCTCATGTTCCCGACGAGCCGATGTATCTGATCATGTGCCTCGCCGTCGGCGGGGATTGGCCGGGCGATCCGGACGAAAACACGGCGTTTCCGGCTGTTTTTCAAGTGAAAATCGAGCGGTTGGAGCCGGAGACCGCCATGCCGCGGCAGGAGGGATAGGCATGTTTGTACGAAGGACGGAAAACAAGTACCTGCTGACCACCGTGCAGGCGGCGAAGATCATCGGCGAGCTCTCGGCGGTGCTGCCGCAGGACCCGCACGGCGCCTGCGGAAACGGATACCTAATCCGGTCGCTGTATTACGACACGCCGGACAACCGCTGCTGCACCGAGAAGGAGGACGGCATCTACTGCCGGGATAAGATCCGGCTGCGGGTCTATCCGCCGGAATTCGGCTTTGCGAAGATGGAGATCAAACACCGGGACGGCGACGCGCGTTCGAAGTGTTCCCTGCCCATGACCCGGGCGCAGGCCGAAGCGATGCAGACGGAGGATTACCGTCCGCTGCTGGAACTGCCGCAGCCCGAGGCGGCGCAGCTCTATTGCCGCATGACGGAGGAGATGTGGCGTCCCAAAGCCGTCATTCAGTACCGGAGACTGGCCTTCGCGGTGCCGCTTTGCCGCACGCGCATCACGTTCGACAGCGACATCCGCATGGAGGAGAGCGGGCGGAATCTGTTTTCGGCGGCGCCGAAACTGTGTCCGGCCACGGAGGCGGATGTCTGGGTGATGGAGGTCAAATTCAGCGGCTGGCTGCCGGATTACATTCAGGACCTGCTCACGGATCGGCTCGGCGCGCAGGAATCCTGCAGCAAATATGGGATCTCTCGCCTGCCGAACCGGATCACGGTTTACTGAAAATAAAAATATAAAAATCGGGGGAACGATCTACGAATTCCGGGCCATTCTTTTGAATAGGATGGAAAACCTGTCTGCGGGTGGAAGCCTAAAACGAATCTGAAAATTCCCGTCTGCCGAACCGGGGCCGGATTTTTAAAACGATCAAGCGCACGAAACGGGGAAAAACCATGAAGCAATACATTCTGGATAACCTTCTCCAGCAGGGGGAGCTCGATTTCTTTGATGTCACGGTCCGCGTCGGCGTGGCGATCGCGGTCGGCATCGTCGTCTATATCGCCTATTATTTTTCCGCCACCCGGGTGACCTTCTCGCGGCGCTTTGCCGTCTCTTTGATTGCGATGTCCGCGATCACGGCGGCGATCATGGCGGTCATCAGCAGCAACATCGCCCTCTCGCTCGGCATGGTGGGCGCGCTCTCGATCATCCGCTTCCGCACGGCGATCAAGGATCCGCAGGACGCCGTACATATCTTCTGGTGCATCATGGCGGGCATCTGCTGCGGCGTCGCGCAGTATGTGGTCGCGATGACGGCGTCGGCGCTGATCTTCATTCTGCTGCTGGTTTTCGGCAGAATCCGGAAGGACAGCCGCTATCTGCTCGTCGTGCGCAGCACGCTGGAGCGCCGGGAGGACATGGAATCCGATATTTTTAAAACCTATCCGAACAGCCGTCTCCAAGTTGTCAACACGACGCCGGAGACGGCGGAGCTGATCTACGACCTGAGGGACAGCAAAGCAAAGAAGAAACTGGACGATCTTCTCGCGCTTTTGTACGATAAAGAGGGCGTCAGCTACGTCAACCTCGTGCTGCAAAACAGCGAGATTCAGGAGTAAAGAGATGAGAAGAACCCTGTCCCTTCTGCTGGCGGCGTTTCTGCTGCTGGCGGCCGCCGTAATGCCCGCCGCCTCCACGAAGGGAAATGCGCTCCGGGCCGCGCAGCATCTGACCTATCAAAAGGAGCCGGAGGAGACCGAGGGCGAGCCGGATGCGGAGACGTTTTCGAGTTGCCTGCCGCTTCTTCTGATCGACACGGAGGGGCAGACAATCCCCGGCGCGGAGCAAGAGACCGAGGAGAAGACTCTCTGCCGATTTTTCCTCTTTGACGGCGGCGGAAGGAATACGCTTCAGGATACGCCCGCGGTGGAGAGCGCGGCGCTCGTCAATATCCGCGGCCACAGTTCGCGCTATTATCCAAAAAAGCAATACGCCGTCAAATTGGTCGGCGACGACGGAAGCGGAAACGAGCAGTCCCTTTGCGGCATGGCGGCGGGCGACTCCTATGCCGTCAACGGCAGCTACATCGACCGAACTCAGATCCGAAACTACATGCTCTACCAGATTTCCGACGCCGTTATGGGCAACGCGCCGGACGCCCGCCTGTGTGAGATGTTCCTCAGAGACGAGGACGGCGAAACGGAGTATCTGGGCCTCTATACGATCATCGAGCGCATTCAGACGGACCGCGAGCACCTCAATCTGACGGAATTCGACTCCGCCCGGACGGAGAACGCGGCTCTCCTGCAAATCAACAACACCTGCGATCACTACAAGATCGAGCGCCTGATGTCCACGGAGGCCGGCGTCTACGACTGCGACCTACTCTATCCCGATTATCTTCAAATGAGCCCGGAGCAGCTCCAATGGACGGAATCCGTCTTTGCGGCCTATGAAAAATCGCTGATGGACATCGACAAGAACCCGGACAGTACCGACTGGATGGACCGGATCGACGTCGACTCGTTCGTGGATTATTTCCTTATCAACGAGTTTTTTCAGAATTACGACGCGGGCACGCTCTCGACCTTTCTCTATTTTGATCTGGACGGGGTCGTGCATATCGGGCCGGTCTGGGATTTCGACGGCGCGATGAACAACACCATCGGCCAGTGGGTGGCCTATGACACCATCGAGATGCCGAAAAATATGATTTATTATTATCTCTGCGGTTCCGAGATCTTCACCCGGCTGTGTGAGCTGCGTTACCGGGAGCTGCGAAAAAGCTATCTGTCGGAGGAGTATCTACTTTCTTATATCGACGCCTGCCGGGACTATCTCGGCGGCAGCCTTGCGCGCAACTACGAGCGCTGGTACTGCTCGGGCGAGGAGACCCGTTACGACCGCCGGCGCGGCACCGTGGAGGAGGAATACGACAAGCTCCGCGAATATGTGGTCGAGCGCGGTCGATGGATGGATGAAAATATCGAAAAATTGAGCATGCTCAACGGTTAGGACGGCTCCCCGAAAGTGCGTTCCGTGACGGCGGGTTTTCCGTCGTCCTGCCGACAGAACGCGGATCGCTGCCTTTGCAAGCCGGGCGCATCCGGCGACGGAAGAGCGGCGCCGTTGCAGGTATGCCCAAAAACCGGGAGGAAATCATGAGAACGCTTTTTCTTCGCGTGACGGCGGGCTTTTTGGCGGCGCTGCTGGGGCTCGTCTTGTTGGCGCAGTACGGATTCCCGATCGCTTTCGGGTATCCGGAGCTTTCCTATTTCGCCCGCACCTCCGGCAAGGAGTTCGAGATTTACAGGGACGGCGTCTGGGAGCCGTTTTTTATCATCGGCGTGGATATGGGTACCGGGAAGCCCGGCTGTTTCCCAAACGAGCTCGGCGTCACGGAGGAGGAATATCTGCGGTGGTTCGGCTACATCGGGGCGCTGCATGCGAACTGCGTCCGGGTCTATCTGTTGCAGTCGCCGGCTTTCTACCGGGCGCTCGGGGAATATAACCGCGCCGCCGCGGAGCCGCTCTATTTGCTTCAGGGCTACTACCTGCCGGAGACCTATATGTATACGACGACCGACGTGGGAGATGAAGACTTTCGCTCTTCCGTCGCCGGTGAGCTTCAGGCCACGATCGACGCGCTGCATGGGGAGCGGATCCGGATTCTCCGCGAGGATGCCGCCCTTTCCGTCTACTCCGAGGATGTCTCCGCGTATGTGCTGGGTTATATTTTGGGCGTGGAGTGGGAGACGGATTTTGTCTCCTTTAACGATATTCTGAATCAGGACGGAACCTACGAAGGGGAGTTTCTTTCGGCCTCCGCGGAGGCGACGGGGTTCGAGCGATTTCTTGCCTGGATGGGCGACACGGCGCTCTCCTACGAATGGGGAAAATACGGCTGCCAGAAGCTGATCGCGCTCTCCAACTGGCCGCTCACCGATCCGCTCTCCCATGAAGATACCGTGCTCAAGCGCGAGGTAAACGTCGATACGGAGCACATCCTCCCCACGGAGAAGCTCAAAACCGGCATCTTCGCCTCCTACCACGTCTATCCGACCTATCCGGAATTCCTGAAGCTCGGCCGTTATGCGGAGGAAACGGACGCCTCCGGGCAAAAGAACCCCTACCGTGCCTATCTTGAGGAACTGAACGCCTACCATACCGTGCCGGTCGTTATCTCGGAATTCGGCACCTCCTCGGCGCGCGGGCAGGCCTATCAGGATCCGGTACGGGGCTTCCATCAGGGCGGGCTCTCGGAGGAGGAGCAGGGAGAGGCCTCCGCGGCGCTGTTTGAAGATATTTGCGAAGCCGGCTGCGCGGGATGCGTGCTCTTTTCGTGGCAGGATGAGTGGTTCAAGCAGGCTTGGAACACGAAGCTCACCGTGGACAAAGACAACATCGTCAACTGGAGCGACGCGCAGACCAACGAGCAGTTTTACGGCCTGCTGACCTTCGATCCCGGGGAGGAGGAGAGCGTCTGCTACCCGGACGGCGATCTCTCCGACTGGGCGGACGTAGAAACGGTTGCCGGAGAGGGCGGTTTCTCCGTCGCGGTGCAGCAGGACGAGAAATACCTCTACCTGCTGATCGAAAAGGAGGACTGGACGCCGGGAACGGAGGAACTGCTGGTCGCCTTCGACGTGACGCCGAAATCCGGGGCGTTCTCCTATGAAACCGTCTCCTTTTCGCGGGCGGCGGACTTTGTGCTTTCGGTCCGGGATGAGACCGACGCCGAGTTGCTGGTACAGGAATACTACGACACCAATCTGTCGATCTATGCGTGGGACAGCTCCGCCGCGGTCCTCGCGACGCCGGAACGGAAGGATAACCCGGTCTTTCATGTCGCCACAATGGGCAGCGACAGCCGCCACACCTATCTGGATGCCGACGGAAAAGAGGTCACGACGGACGCCCTCACGGTGGAGACGGGCCGGCTCGTCTATGGAAACGGAAATCCCGCGTCGGAGGAGTTTCACTCTCTCGCGGATTACTGCTTTGCCGACGGGGCGGTCGAGGTGCGGCTCGCGTGGCAACTGCTCAATTTCTACGATCCGCCGACGGCGCAGGTGCGGGACGACTATTACGAAACTTACGAGGTCCGGGGGCTTTCCGTCCGGCAGATTTTCCTCACGGGCTTCTGCCGTACCGAGGAGGAGATCGTCTCGGCGACCGGATGGGGCGCCTATACGCTTGAAACGTGGAAGACGCCGACTTATCATGAGCGGCTCAAGCAGTCCTACTATCTTCTTCAACAGGTGTTCGCGGCGGTAAAATGAGAGCCTCGGCCTTTGCAAAAACAGCCTCTGCGCATGATCTTTTGGAAAAGCCGCCGGGCACGGAGAAATCCGCTTTAAGAGGACCGGCGGGGGCAATCATTCTGAAAAAGGGCGCGCCGGTTGTAGTCGGTTCTGTTTTGCAGGGCGTATGATTCCAAAGCGGGCATCCGCCGCTTCCGGGTAAGAAAGGGCTTTCCCGGAGAAAACGGTTTTTGACGCGACCGGTTCTGTTTTGCGGTACATAGGATTCCAAGGCGGGTATCCGCCGCTTCCGGGTAAGAAACGATTCTCTCAGAGGGAAGCAACTTCGGCATAATCGTTTTTATGTGGAGGCCCTATCCTGCGGCAAGGTGCGATTTCGAAAGAAGAGAGGAGGGCGCGGCGGCATGCAGGTGATCCTTTTGGTTCTGATCTTCGCCTATTTCTCCGTACTGCTGCTCTCCGCCTGCCTGTATCTGCTGTTCGCCGGGCCGGATGTGCGCGCAAAACGCCGGACCGCAGCGGTTGAAAGATACCTTGCCGCAGCCGCGGAGGGGAAGCCGGTCCGTTTTACGAAAATGAAGCGGCTCGGAACCTGCGACGAGGCGGCGGCCTCTCTGGTAAAGGGATATGCGGTGCTCAAAACCGAATTTCCGGAGCGGGCGGAGGCGCTGCTCCCGCAGATCTATGTGTTGCTCTCCGGGGAGGAGCGCCGCTGTCCGCCTTCGGATGTGACCGGGCGTCTTTTTTACCTGCGCCTTTTGGAGGAGCTCGAGCCAAATCCGCCGCGCTATCGAAAGCGGCTGGCGGAACTGCCGGAATGCCTGCTAGTCTCCTGTGAGCGTGAGGCCACGATGGGAAAAGCCGCGGCCCCGGGAGAAATACCGTCCAAAGCCCCGGCGCGTAAGATCCGCCGGGTTTCTCCGGAAATGATCCGCGGGATGCCGCGGAAGTTCCGAGCATAAAACGATCGCAGAAAGAGAAAAAAATCGACCATGGAAATTCTCAACGCTTACCTGAAATGCTTGTTCTGGCTGTTTTTTTGTTTCGCGGGATGTTACCTTATCATCCTTGTCCTGTCGGATGCGGCGGCGCTTTGCCGGATGGAGCAAGACCGGAAAGAGCGCTTCCGCAGGCGGATGCTCGCCTCGGATGAGCTCTTCCGCGAGCTGCCGGTCAGCATCCTGATCCCGGCGCATAACGAGGAAAGCTCCCTCTGCGCGGGCATCGACACGCTGCTGCGTCTCGACTATCCGGTCTATGAGATCATCGTCGTCAACGACGGCTCAACGGACCGGACGCTGGAGACGCTTTTCGATGCCTTTCCGCTGCAACAGGTTGGGCTGAATCCCCCGGAACTTCTGCCCGCCCGGCCGATTCTCGGGGTCTACCGGTGCGCGATCGGCGGAGTCCCGATCACCGTCGTCGACAAAGAGGCCGGCGGTAAGGCGGACGCGCTGAATATGGGAATCAATTTCTGCCGGTATCCGCATTTTGCCGCAGTGGACGCCGACACGGTGCTGTCCTACGATTCCCTGAAGAGAATCGCCTTTCCCTTTGCGGAGAAGCCCGAAACCGTGGCCTGCGGCGGCGCGGTCTATACGGCGAAGGAGCTCTATGCGGGCGCAAAGGCGGACCCCTTGCTGCTCGCGTTTCAGAAGCTGGAATATCTGCGGGCATTTTACGGCATGCGGCTCTTTTTCGACCGTTTTCACGCGAATCTGATCGTTTCCGGCGCCTTCGGAATGTTCGACCGGGATACGGTAATTCGCGCCGGCGGATACGATACGCATACGGTCGGCGAGGATATGGAGCTGATCCTGCGCCTCCATGCCTATTGCCGCCTTTGTGGAAAGGACTATGCGGTTTCCTATGTGCCGGATGCAATCTGTCTCACGCAGTTTCCGCTGCGGCTCCGGGATTTTTGCCTCCAGCGCCGACGGTGGCAGACGGGGCTGATCCAGAGCCTCAAAAAACACCGGGACGAGGTCTCGTCACGCTATTTTGGCGCGGCGGGGCTCCTGACGGCTCCGGTCTACTGGCTTTATGAGCTGGCGGCGCCCGCGGTCGAATGCGCCGGGCTGGCGACGCTCGCGCTCGCCCGGATCGCCGGCATTCTGGATCTTCAGAAAGTTCTCCTGCTTGCGGCCGGGTATGCGGCGGTCTGTCTCCTTTCCTCGTGGACAATCGTCCTCGGCGCGGCGAAGCTCGAGGGCGCACCGGTCTGCCGGGCGGATCTTCTGCCGCTTTTTGCCGCCGGTCTCGCCGAGATCTTTTTCTTCCACTTTCTGCATACGGCGGTGCGTCTCTATGCGGCCCTGACGGCGCAAAGATTCGCGCTGAAATGGGAGGATCAGACGCGGGCCGCCTATTCCGCATCGGAGGAGACCGTGGTGGAGTTTCCACAGTATCCGGAGGCCTGCGACCGTCAGGCACCCGGATGAGCCGGTTTATAAAAAATGAGCACGGAATATGTCGCTCCGTGCTCATTTTTTAATGAAGGCATAGATGATTTTCCGGCCACGCATAAGAAAAACATAGGCAGCGGAAGCCCGCCCATGTGAATAAAAACCCGTACGGCCGCGGAAGTCATGGAAACCATATCAAAAAAATCTCCTTACCATACGAAACACTCAGGGGCCATGTCGAAAATCCGCTCACGCAAAAACAGAAAAACATAGGCAGCGGCAGCCGCAAAAATCACGTAAAAAAAGAAGGCCCCGCCCGCTCCAAAACGGAGCGGACGGAAAGCCGTTCTCTTTTGCCGGGGCCGAAGCCCACATGGCCGCCGGAATCGGAAAAATCTCCGGTTCCGGCCCGATTATTTGATTTCGATCTTTTTGGATGAGACTTCCGGCTCGGCCTGCTTCGGCAGGGTCAGAGCAAGAACGCCGTTCTTGAACTCGGCGGTGATTTGTTCCGCGCTGATACCGGTGATATCGAAACTGCGGACGAAGGAACCGAAGCGGCGTTCCCTGCGGACGAAATTCTTTTCCTCTTCCTTGTTTTCCTCTTTGTGTTGAGCGGAGATGGTCAGATATTCGCCGCTTACGTCGACATTGACCTCCTCACGGTCGAAGCCCGGAAGCTCCGCCTGAAGCAGGTAGTTGTCGCCGCGGTCGATGATGTCGGTGCGGAACATGGAGCTCGCATTTACGGCGGGGAATCCACCGAAAAAGCTGCGCTCAAGGTCGTCAAAATAGTTGTTGAATTTTTTCATTTCCTTGCGGTCAAAAGGCATCAGATCAAACATGGTGCATCCTCCTTTTAAGAATGAAACGCGCCGCTCTGCGAACGGTCGTGGTTTGACAAAAGTTGTCTGAAATCTTTTTTCTAAGGGGTGGTTCCTTACCCTTCGATGCTTTTAGTATACCCGCCATTTGTGAACATAACGCGCAAAAATAATGACCAAATTGTAAAAATTGGCACTCTAACAATAAGACTGCCAGAGATTTTAAGGAAATCAGGGAAAAACCGGAAGCCACGTCCTTTCCGTACGGAGGGAAGCCGCCGCCGAAGCTTTTTTATAAAAAAGAGACGCGGAACCGTGGCTCCGCGTCTCTAAAAATTTATTTTTGACCGTACGGGAACAGCCGGTGGAAAAATCCGGGGACCGCTCGTCCCGCTTCGGCCGGGATATGGCTCAGCCGAGCAGCGTGTCCTCGACGGCCGAGGTGCCCTCGTCGTCGCCGTAAAAATAATACTGAAAGATCTCCTTGGCGACCGGGGCGGCGGTGTATCCATGCCAGCCCTTCTCGATGATGACGGCAATGGCAATCTGGGGATCGTCGGCCGGGGCAAAGCAGATGAAGGTCGAGGTGCAGTGCTCGGTATTGGTCTGCGGCGTGCCGGTCTTGGAGGCGACGGGGATATCGAAGCCGGACCAGACGAAGCCGGAGGAGTCGACGGAGGACTGTTCCATGCCGGCGAGGACCGTGTCATAGGTATAATCGGTCATTTGCATGTCGGAGAGGACCACCGTCTGCGTCTCGGAGATGACGTCGCTGAAGTCGTAGCTGTCGATGCTCTTGACGAGATGCGCGTTGACGCGGACGCCGTGGTTGGCGATGGTCGCCACGTAGTTGGCGAACTGCACGGGGTTAAACTGATTGTAGCTCTGGCCGATTGCGGTCTGCAGAACGTCGCCTGCCTGCCAGCTGTCGCCGACGGAATTCGCGTATTCGGGGCTGGAGACCTGCCCGATATTTTCGGCGATCTCGATGCCGGTCGGCTCGCCGAGGCCGTAATAGTAGGCGTACTGCCGGATGTTGTCGATGCCGAGCTGGCGGCCGACCTCGTAGAAGAAGCAGTTACAGGAGTATCCGAGCGCCGAGATGACGTTGACGGCGCCGTGGGCACGCAGACAGGTCGGCTGATAATCGCTGTAATAAGTATAGCGTCCGGTACAGACATACTGGGTGGTGGCGGTGATGATGCCCTCCATCAGGCCGCCGGTCGCGACAACGGGCTTGAAGGTGGAGCCGGCCGCATAGACGCCCTCGGTTGCCCGATTGAAGAGCGGATTGTAGTCGGTTTCGAGCAGCGTATTGTAATCTTGGGTATAGGTGGAGAGGTTGAAAGAGGGGTAGGTCGCGCAGGCGAGGATGTCGCCGGTGCCGACCTGAATGACCACGCAGGCGCCGCCCTCGGATTCCTTGCCCTTGCCGGCCTCCGCGGTCGCGCGCAGGTTGAGAATCTGTTTCTCCAAGGCCTGCTGGGCGACGCGCTGGAGATCCTTATCGATCGTCAGCACGACGGTGTTGCCGGGCAGCGGTTCCTCGACGGTTTCCTCGCCGACGATGTTTCCGTCGGAGTCGTAAGAGACCTTGACGGTGCCGTCTTGGCCGCGGAGCTCATCCTCGAAGGCCGCCTCGATGCCCGATTTTCCGATCTCGTCGTTCATGCCGTAGACGGTATGGTCGAGCTTCTCGTATTCCTCCTCAAAGATCGGGCCGACAAGCCCGATGATGTGCGGCGCGATGTCCCCTTCCGGATACTCGCGTTCATAGCCCTCCGTGATGCTGACGCCGGGGAGCTGATAATTGTGCTCGGAGATATAGGTCATCGTCGCCTCGGAGATGTCCTCCGCGAAGGTATAGGGCGTATTGGCGTTGTAGCCCTGCCGCTCCATCTCGTAGCGGACGCCGGCGACGATGCGGAAATCGGCATCGGAATATTCCTGTAAATCATAGCGCTCGCGGAGCCAGTAGACGGCGTCGTCGGCCGTGGCGAATTCCGGGAGCTGGTCGAGCATCTTTTTGAGGCGGGAGACGGCGGAATCGCTGCCGGTGAAGGAGAAGGGCGCCGTCTCGCTGAGCGGGAGGCTGTCGTTCCATTCCTCTCCGGCGTCGGAGAGGATGCCGCAGAGTTCCAGAATGATGGCGTTGGTCTCGTCGTCCGGCATCGTGTTTTTATCGAAGGCGATGTTGTGGCTGACGCGGTTGGCGGCGAGCGTGCGGCCGTAGCGGTCGACGATCTCCCCGCGCGCGGCGGTCACGGAATAAGTGGTGGAATAGCCTTGGTCGATCAATTCCTGATAGGCCTCGCCGTTGACGACCTGCATCGACATCAGCCGGATAAAGCAGCCGACCGCGATGACGGCAACCAAAATCATGGTGACGATCAGGCGTTTTTTCTGAGGAATCATGGCTTCGGCAAAGCCTCCTTTCGCGCTGTCCAAAAAAGCGGGCGCCGTCTCTTACGACTGTTCGCGCTCGCTGCTCGGACGAAATCTATGATGCACCAGTTTTGTGAGGAAAAAGTAAAGGGGCGTAAAGACGGAAGTCAAAACGATCTCCGGGCCCATGACGGTATAGAAATACGCGGAGGCGCCCTCGTATCGATAGAGCGCGAAGGAAAAGATAAATTCCAGCCCCGCGCGGAGGAAGACGGCCGCCAGCGAAAAGAGCATGACGTTGATGAGGCTTCTGCGGACGGCATATTCGGCGGCAAGCCCCGCGCCCACGCAGAAAAGCAAAAACAGCAGCGCATTGAAACCGAACACCGTATCCGAAGAAAAATCACAGAAGATCCCGGCGAAGACCCCGAGCAGGCCGCCGGAAAACTCGTCCTCCAGAAAGGCGATGCAGATGCAGGCCGGCAGCACGAGCATGGGCTTGACGCCCAAAAAGCCGATGCCGGGTGTCGCTTGGAAAATATAGGAGAAAAACAGAATCAGCACATAGCTGCCGTATTTCATCAGGTTCCGGAAGTCGTCCCTCGTCATGGCGCGGCACCACTTTCCGTTCCGGACTCCTCCATTTCGGAAGAGCTTTCCACTTCGGAGGACTCTTCTGCCTCGGAGGTACTTTCCGTTCCGGAGGATTCTTCCGTTGTGGACGAGAGATTTTCTTCTCCCTGCCCTTGGAAGGATTTGATCACCAGCACGTCGGTGACGCTGGCAATGTCGGCGGCGGGCGTGACGGAGGCGGTGAGCGAGAGGCCGCTTCCGCTGAGGCTGATCTCGGAGAGCGTGCCGACGACGAGATCCTTGGGGAAGACGCCGCCGATGCCGGAGGTGACGATCAGGTCTCCGGCGGAGGCGCCGCTGTCGCGCGGCAGGGAGAGCATCTGGCACATACCCTCTTCCGAGAGCAGAATGTCGCCGGAGACGATGCCGCTGTCCCGTGTGCGGATGTCGTAGACGCCGACCTCGACGGAGCTGTCGAGGATCGTGCGCACGCGCGCCCAAGAAGGGCCGACCTCCCAGACGAGACCGACGAGGCCGTCCGCCGTGATGACCGGGTCCGCGACCGCGATTCCGCTGGAACTGCCCTTGTCGATGGTGAAGCTCCCGAAGCGGCCGGTGGAATCCCGCCCGATGACCGAGGCGGTCTCGAAGTCGTAATCCGGATTTTCCTCCCGGAGGCCGAGATAATCCTTATATTGTTCGTTTTCGCGTTTGACGCTCTCATAATCGACGAGCTGTTCCTGAAGGCCGCGGATCTGTTCCTTGAGCGATTCGTTTTCCTCGTAGACCTCGGCGGTTTTAAAATATTTGGAGAAGAATCCGTTGAGGGCGTCGGTGAAGTTGGCGCTCGCCTCAAGGAAGGGACGCGAGATGCCTCCCGCAAGCCGGGAGATCAGCAGGGCGGAGTTCCCTTCGATGGCGGAACGGATCATGAAGGCGCAAAGCACCACCGCGATGCCGCAGAGCACATGAAATTTTTTGGTCTTGAAAAATTTCTGCAAGCCGGCGCCTCCTTTCCAAGAAGTTCGCTCCACAGAAAAACGAACCGGAAATCCGCTCCGGGACTCCCGGTTCCGCCCTTACAAAAAGTGTTTCGGAAATCAGTATTTACGGTCGCTGTCGGTGATGACTTCGCGGAGCAGGTCGATGTTGTCGAGCACCTGCCCGGCGCCGGTGGCCACGCAGTCCAGCGGGTTGTCCGCGATATGGACGGGCATGCCGGTCTCCTGACTGATCAGGCGGTCGAGGTTATGCAGCAGGGCGCCGCCGCCGGTCAGCGTGATGCCGTGGTCGATGATGTCGGCGGAGAGCTCCGGCGGAGTGCGTTCAAGGGTGGACTTGATGGCGTCCATGATGCTCGCGAGCGGATCGGCCAGCGCGGAACGGATTTCCTCGCTCGTGATGAAGATATTCTTCGGCAGGCCGTCCATCAGGTTACGGCCCTTGATCTCCATCTCCATCTCCTCCTCGAACGGGAAGGCGGAACCGATGGTGATCTTGATGTTCTCGGCGGTGCGCTCGCCGATCAGCAGGTTATATTTGCGCTTGATGTAGGAAATGATGGCGGAATCGAACTCGTCGCCGCCCACGCGGACGGATTTCGAGGCGACGATGCCGCCGAGGGAGATCACGGCGACCTCGCTCGTGCCGCCGCCGATGTCGACGACCATACTGCCGCAAGCCTCGGCGACCGGAAGCCCGGCTCCGATTGCGGCGGCCATCGGTTCCTCGATGACGGAGACATGGCGCGCGCCGGCTTTAATGGCGGCCTCTTTGACGGCTCTGCGCTCGACCTCGGTGACGCCCGAGGGGATGCAGATGACGATGCGCGGCCGCGCGAAGACGGAATTATTGAATACCTTTTTGAGGAAGATTTGAATCATGCTCGCGGTGATGTCGAAATCCGCGATGACGCCGCCCTTGAGCGGACGGACCGCGACGATGGAGCCCGGCGTACGGCCGATGACTTCCTTCGCCTCTTTGCCGACGTAGCGGACGGTATCGGTTCTGGTGTCGACCGCCACGACGGACGGCTCGTGCATGATGATGCCTTTTCCCTTTGCAAAGATGAGCGTGTTGGCGGTACCGAGGTCGATACCGATATCTTGGGTAAACATATAAAAGCTCTCCCTTCCATCCGAGCGATCATTTCATAATTTTAAATTTATTATGGGACAAGTTATATTTTATTATAACCCCGCAGGTGTCGCCGCACAATATCGAAATTATGTTTTTTCTGTGAATATCAGGGGCAAGGATGGCCCGCGTCGGAGAGGAGATCCGCGATCGTCGTGGAGTCCACAACCGCGTCCACCGCCTCCTTGATGCGCTTCCAGAGGCCGTAGGTCATGCAGCCGTCCGAATGCTCGCAGCCGATCTCGGCGCACTCCACCGGCGCGATCGAGCCCTCGGCGGCGCGCAGCACCTCGCCGGCGGTGATTTGGTCGGCCGGGCGCGAGAGCGTGTAGCCGCCCTGCGCGCCCCGGAGCCCCGTCACGAGTCCCGCGCGGGAGAGCTGGAGGATGATCTGCTCCGAGTATTTTTCGCTGATGTCCTGCCGTTTTGCGATTTCGTGGATCGAGAGCGGTTTTCCGCCGGCTTCCTGAGCGAGCGCCAGGATCAGCCGCAGACCATATCGCCCTTTTGTCGAGACCATCATATCCGTTTCCCTGCTTTCCCCGTGATTTCGTGATACCCGTATTATAGCATCCGCAGAAAATCATAGCAAGAACATATGAATTCAAAATTCCGCATTTTTTCAGAAAAAAACAAAAAACCACCACAAGTTCCTTTGCGTTCCATCCGAAACCGGCGCGGCGGCGTACGACCTGCATAAAGAATTCCGGCAGCCGGCTTCGGACCTGCTCGGCGGGTGGAGAAGCCCGATTCCCCCGATGCCGAAAGAGCGTAAAAAAATCGCTCCGCCTTTTTAATCCCGGCGAGAGCGGTTTTATATATTTCATACAAATCAGAAAGCGCTTTTTTGTTTCGAACGGCGGGCGTTCCGGTCCCGGCGGGCATCATCCTTCTCACGAAAGCGGCGCGTTTCGCGGCGGTTCCGTGAGGACCTGCGGCGTTATATTTCAGAAACCGGTCAGGGCTCCCGACGAAGCAGCGCGACGCAGTGGGCGCCGATGCCCATTCCGGCGAGGCCGAGCCCCTCCTCGGTCGTGGCCTTTACATTGACCTGTTCCGGTTCCGTACCGAGGGCGGCGGCGAGATTCTTCCGCATCTGCGGCAGATAGGCCTGAAGCTTTGGGCGCTCGGCGATCACGGTGCAGTCGATGTTTTCCACCCGAAAGCCCAGCAAAGAGACCTCCTTAAAGGCTTTTTTCAGCAGGAGCATGCTGTTCGTGCCCTCGTAGGCGGGGTCGGTGTCCGGAAAATGCGCGCCGATGTCGGCAAGGCCTGCGGCGCCGAA
>DAOSWK010000028.1:0-10135 GCA_035593545.1 Oscillospiraceae bacterium
TCGATACAATGGTGGAAATCGACCCTGAAACCGGAACGAATCAGCTTTTTTACGGCGTTTTAACAATAGGCTCCATCGTCTTCGTGCTCATCGGCGCTTTCCCGATGGTGTATTTCATCATCAGTGTCTCCGATGGCTTACGCCGCCAAAACAGAAGTATGTCCGCGCCCCTTTCCGGCCCTTCCTTTTCGGCAACGGCCAATCCATGGTGCTCAAAGTCAATCGGTGAGACTACCATCTTCCATGGAAGACGGCAGTGTTTTTTCTAATACATAGATAGGGACGCCGCGGCGAACCACGGTACGGATTTCGTGCTGGACAGTGTAACGGAAGCGGCGGAAAAGCATTTCATAGCGAAGCGATAAACGGCTCAATCGTGTCGATTGAACCATCGACTTTATCCGATGTCCATTCGACGGCTTCGTTGCTCAATAATATCTGACAAAAAGAAGGCGCACTGCAAAATATGCCGTGCGTCTTCTTTTACTGGAGTTTTTCTATGAAGTCAATAACGGATCAGCGATAAATATAGTCCCCGGAAACATACTTGGGTGGAATGACCGGGATCTGAAGATAGGAGTCATATTTTCCACCGGTGTGGATGATATGATTTCCTTTGTTGTTGGTCTCCCAAGAGAACGGCTCGAACCATCCCTCGCGGATATAGCGTCCGGCGAAGCGAAGACGGAGCTGCTCGCCCTTGTGCCACATACGGCTGTGGGGATAAAACTCCACATCAATCGGAACAATTTCTCCTTTCGACAGTTTTAGTTCACGGCGATGCGCCATAACGGGCTGAAAATCGGTCGAAAGGTCTTCATCGAGTTCCCGATGGGAAACACGGATCTTGCCCCATGCGCCCGGATGCGGTTCCCCGAGCACGCTCGTCGGAATCCAGTTCCCTGCGGCGTCCAATTTGAGCACGGTCAGGAACATATCCATGTCGTCGTTTCCGTCGGCTTCGACCCATGCATGAAGTTTCATATAACCGGTGATTTCCGTCTCTTCATTGAACGTAATATCAAACACCGCTTCTCCGGTGTTTCCGTCGTAGGAAGTCTTCGTTTCAACGGCGGCAGGTTCCCACTGAAGACCGTTCTGTTCCGCGTTCAGATACAATTTCTTATACTGGGTTCTCTTGAGCGGGAACTCTTTTTCCGGACGATTGACCTGATAATCATAATCATAGGCATCCATGACTTCGATTCTGACTTTCGGCGTCATCTCCCAGCCGTTGTGAATTCCCTTGAGGTATCTGTCATAGAACCGTTTGAGGTCCTCCAGATTCCACCATGAATAGGTATCCGGCCACTCGAAGTCGCGGTGTACGCGCAGCCATTTCTTCGGAGAACGAATCTTGCGGAAGCCGTTGATCGCTCCACGGAGATGCAGATGGCTCCATCCGGCCGTGCAGTATGCGGGAATCGTGATTTTTTCAAGATCCGGAATCTTCGACTCCCAGTAGGCATTCATCAGCGGATATTCCTTGAGCATTCCGACATAATCCTCAATGTAGCCGGGGCCCCTCGCATCGCTCATGACGAAATTGTTAAAGCCCGGAGCAGGTATGCCGCCTTCGCAGACAAATTCCCGGTAAAGGTCGGAAGTGCCTTCCCATGCGGCAAGGCAGGTCAAATGCGGCGGCTGTTCGGCGGCAATCCACCACTGGCACATGCAGAGACCCGAGTTGCCCATAATGGAAACTTTCCCGTTGCTCCACGTCTGCGCCGCAATCCACTCAATCGTATCATATCCGTCGCGGCCGTCCTGTTCGCCCCAAACGATAAGGTTCCCTTCGGAGTTTCCGGCTCCTCTGGTGTCCACATTGATAACGGCATATCCCTCTTTGCACCAGTAGTCAGGGTCCGGACCTTCAAACTTGGTCATTCTCGAAACGGTCTCCGGCGGGACGCCAAAGATCTGCCAGTTCTTCGGACTGTCTCCGGGCCGCTTTCCATAGAAGCACCATGAAATAATTGCCGGAAGATCCTTGAGCTGGTTTTTTGGACGGTAGATATCCGCATAGAGCGTCACGCCGTCGCGCATCTTAATAGCGACATCCTGATCGATCTGCAGATCGTCCTCTATATAGGTGCGCTGGTTCAGCGGCGGATAGAAACCCAAACCGTCCAAGGTGAGTTTCATTGGATCCACAGGATCTGGAGATGGACGATAGATGACGTCGCACTCTCCTCCGTTGTTAAATTTTTCATGGATCTTGATTTTTTCTTTTTGGGCCATTGCAAATACCTCCTTAATTTTCATAAAGCTCCACCGCAAAATTGATCATTTCCGCAATGGTCTTTTGTCGGCGAAGCTGCATAAACGGAACTTCAAGCCCCGACTCATCTTCAAT
Organism: Oscillospiraceae bacterium; assembly: GCA_035593545.1. Lineage (GTDB taxonomy): Bacteria > Bacillota > Clostridia > Oscillospirales > Ruminococcaceae > UMGS1668. The sequence continues at coordinate 2,357 of DAOSWK010000028.1, forward strand.
AGCACTGACAATATGGACAAAATTGACTGATTTTGCACCGAGGTCGGCGATTGGCTGAGTCTCATCCGTAAGAGTGTTCACATCCACATTCATGGTCTTGGCCACTGCGGCATAAATCACTTTTGTGATTTTTTCGCGGAATTTTTCCGAGCTGTTCATATGCTCACCTTCTTTCTCACATGATGCAAAATTATAGTAACTACTTACTATAAAAAGTATAGCGCAGGATCCGTTGTTTTCTATAGACATTTTTGCATCTGATGTCTATAGAAAGCCGTTTAGGAAATGATATACTGATTAAAAAGAGCATGCCCATTCTGTTTTGTAAATATGTGAGGTTAAAAGAACATGAAGTCTTGTATAGAAACCCTTGAAGAAAAGGCAAAATCCAATCCTCAAAGAGTCATTTTCCCGGAGGGCGGCGATACCGGAATTCTCACCGCGGCATCTATGATCGTAAGCCGCGGCGTTGCGTATCCGATTCTTATCGGGGATCCGGATGAAATCCGTACCGCGGCAAAACAGGGCGGCATTTCTCTGGACGGCATCGAGCTGCGCCGTCCCGCGTCGGAGGAAACCATTTCCGTTTGGGCGGAAAAATACGCCGCAGACGGCGGGGAGCTTTCTGCCAAAGCTATTTCGAGGCGTCTGACAAAACCGCTGTATCAGGGCGCGGCGGCCGTTCAATACGGCAAGGCGGATGCCATGGTGGCCGGCATTTCCTGTACGACCGGAGACGTCATTATCGCCAGTCAGATCATGATCGGCACGGCACCGGGTATCAAAACCCCATCGAGTTTTTTCCTTATGGAGATCCCCGGCTATAAGAGCGCAGAAGGCAACCTTATCATATTTGCCGACTGCGGTGTCTGTCCTGAGCCAACCCCCGACGAACTTGCCGACATTGCCATCGCCACGGCCGATTCGGCCAAAAACCTGCTTGGCTGGGAACCCCGCGTGGCGATGCTCTCTTTTTCCACGAAGGGCAGTTCGGAGCACGAAGCAGTGGACAATGTGCTTGCGGGCCTTGAAATTATCCGAAAAAGGGAGCCTCAGTTGGCCGTGGACGGCGAACTGCAGCTGGACGCGGCCATTATACCTTCGGTTGCCCGCAGAAAGGTTCCTGGGGAAAGCAGCGTAGCAGGTCGGGCCAATATCCTGATCTTTCCGGATTTGAATGCCGGAAATATCACTTATAAAGCGGTACAGCGCTTTGCTTGGGCCAATGCGTACGGGCCGTTCCTGCAGGGTTTCGCAAAACCCGTCAGCGACCTCTCGCGCGGCGCCACCCCGGAGGATATTGTCGGCGTTACAATTATGTCGGTCGTACGGGCACAAAATAACTGAATATAATTTATAAATAAAAAGAACTCCCTGTGATCCCGCAACGCACAGGGAGTTCTTTTTGGTAATATTTGATTTTGTATAAAATTATGATATAATTATACCTATTAAAAAACGAAGGGAGGCGCACCATGAGACGCGTAATGGATTCCCGTGAAAATCTGATGAATGCAATTTTGGAGCAGGTACGCGAAACAGGCTACAAAAACGCAACCACCAAAAAAATTGCCGAACGCGCCGGCATGAATGAAGCGTCTATCTTTCGTATTTTTGGAAATAAGGATCAGCTTTTTCTCGAAGCGGTTTATCAGAAAACGATCAGCACCGATGAAATTGATCTGGACGTCATTTCATCTCTCCCTGATTTCAGAGCCCGAGTCGATTGTTTTCTGGACACGGCGTTTTATCTCTATTACCGTCAGATGGCGATTTTCCGCATCTTCATGTTGTCCATTATTGAGGAAACGGATACCAAATATCGGCATGCGGTGTTTTCCCGCGTTCAGAGTATCATCGATCTTTTCTGCAATTTTCTTCAGGATGAATGCGATAAGGGGAATATCCGCAGCGCCGACTTTTCCATGATATCCGATATCGTCTTTTCCGCTTTGTTGATAACCGCCTTGCGCGTCACGGGAGAAAAGCACGGGGAGCACAGCATCCGGGATTCCGCAAATGAGTTTGTTCAAAAATATACGGATTTCCTGTGCCGCAGGCTGATGCTGTCCTGACCGGAATATCTCGCTTAATCAATGATAAAAAATGACCGGCAGATGCCGGTCATTTTTGCATATTGTCCATCATAATTTCGACGGAAAGAACATCGGCAAGTTTTTCGGCGTTTTCGGAAAGGTGCCTTCCGACCTCTTCATTCATCTCAAACACGTGCTCATGAATCGTAAGATCCATAACGGTCCGTGTAATGTAGCAGACAAACACCTCGCTGTCAACAGAATAATCGCGCACGGGAACAATCTTCTTTTCGGCCATCTTCGCAAGATAACCAAGATAATGTTCCGAAAGCTGAGGCAGTGTCAGAAAACGGGCTCCGTCATATTCCGGCGCGGCAGAAATTTTCCCCGCAAAGATACGCAGAATATCGATATGCGTAAAGGTCGCTTGATAATAGACCAATGCCATGTCGAAAAGATCTTTTTTTAGGTCGGAGTAGCTGAGACGGCCGTTGAGCGCTTCCAGTTCCGGTATATCAAAGGAAGAATATATGCGCATCACTTCGCAGTAAAGGGCGGCCTTGCTTGTAAAATAACTGAAAAGCGTGGACTCCGTCACGCCGCTGCATCTGGCAATTTCCTTTGTAGAGGTATCAAAGTATCCATGTCTCGAAAACATGTGCAGACTTGTCTCGAGAATCTTCTCTCTTTTGTCATGCGCCATCCGCTATCCTCAGCTTTCCTGTTTTGCTTTTTCCATATTAAACTTTTTTCATAAAAAAGTCCAGCCAAACATGTCAGAAATGTCGCTTGAAATTGTAGTGTGTACTTGCTATAATTAAATAAAGCAAGTGCATACTATAATTTATGGGGGCGGCGGGCATGAACAGAGATACGATCAGTATGGAATGCTTGAAACATAGTCTGGTTCTGCTTTTGCGCGACAATCCAATTGAAAAAATCCATATCACGGATCTCTGTCGTCGCGCAGGGATATGCCGGGCCACATTTTATCTTTATTTTGATGATATCTACTTCCTGCAGGAAGCCGTGATGAACGATCTTCTGGATCCACTGAAAAATTTGCAGGCGAACTCATGCAAGGATTCGAAGCAGACCATACAAGCCTTTAAAACCCTATTTGATATCATTGACTCCAAAAAGGAATGGTATCATACTTTTCTGGCCGATAAAAACAATCTCTATTTTTATCTGCGCTTTCGCGATATCCTCATTGGTATCATTCATTCTTACCTCCCCCAAGGCAACTGTGAAAAATATTACGACAATGCCGTTGCGGGGGCCGTGCTTGAGTTAATCAACGACGGGCTCAAAAATGGACGGACTTTTTCTCTGGAGGATGCCTTTTTAAGCATTATACAGTTGCTGAATCTGGAAAGTCACGAGAATGATACGGCGTTTGAGGAAGCTCTTTTTAGAGCTTGAGAGATGCATCTCTCAGAATCATCGTCATGTTAAGATCCAAAATTATTCAGCCGTCTGCCACCGCAAACGCCAACGCATAATCCGTCTCATAGGAAAGAGATAGTTGTATCCCCGTGATTCCGGATTTTCGCGCAGATTCCTCAAGTTCATCCGAAAGGACTACATAAGGTTTCCCGTTGTCTCTTTCAAGAATCTCGATTTCGCTGAGCCGCACATCGTCTCCGTTCATCCCCAAGCATTTAAAAACCGCCTCTTTGCCTGCAAACCGCACTGCAAAATATAATATCGGATCGCTATGTCTCTTTGCCTCGTCCCTTTCCCGCTTTGTATAGCATTTGCGGAGAAAAGCATCCGGCAATTGTTTTTCGCCGTTACCCATATCACGTATTCTGCCGATCCTCAAGAGATCCGTGCCCACCCCGATGATCACGATCCATCCCTCCTTATGAATGTTAAACGCTGAATATAGTATAAACATAAGCACCCTTTCTTGCAAGGGAATGAACATGCCATACCGTGTCGAAACAAAAATAAAAAAAGCAGAGAATCGCTTAACAATGCGGTTCTCTGCTTTTTATTGGTCGGAGTGGCGAGATTCGAACTCGCGGCCTCTTGGTCCCGAACCAAGCGCGCTACCAAACTGCGCTACACCCCGGACAGCCTTTTTATTATAACTGCCGGAGCGGATTTTGTCAACAGAAATCTGTGTCGAAAACGCGGAAAATTCCGCGCTTTTTCCCGGATCTCAAGCGGTCTTTCGGGAGGCGGGAAAAGAGCCGAACTGCCGTTTATAAGCGCGGGAAAAACCGCTGACAGTCTCGAATCCGTACTTCACCGCAATGTCCGAAAGCGGTCTTCCCTGCTCGATTTCCCGCACGGAGAGCACCAGCCGGAGCCGGCGGACATAGCCCATCAGACTCTCTCCGGTACATTCCCGGAACAGGCGGCAATAATGAAAAACCGAGTACCCGGCGGCGGAAGCGATCGTATATGGCGAAAGATCTTCCAAAAGGTTCTCTTCAATGAAGCTCTTTCCTGTCAGAACGGCGGTTTTATAATCCATTTCCGAAGCCCCTTTCGTTTTACTGATTTTACGGGAGGATGGCGGCAGGACGGCTGGAGTGAAAGGACCGCCCTGCCGCACCGTTCTTTCCGGCACAGAGGAAAGGATATCGTCGAGCGTTGAGACATCCTTCCCGGAAAGAAGCGGTGGGACCGCTTATAACAAAAAAAGATGCCTTTCTCAAGTGAGAAAAGCATCCGACTACTCAAAAAAGGACTGCTCCCTTGAACAGACCCCTCTCCGGTCAAATGACTATGTGGTGCTCTCCGAACCCGAGAAATGATTTTGCGGAAATTATCCTGGCTTATGCTTCATCCTCCGGAGGCGCCTTCCCATCAAAAAGACAGTGGCAAATGCCTCCTTCGTCGGCAATTACAGTTGAGGTCACAGCGACGGATTCTCACCGCCTTCCATCCCATCCGTTACAACGGGATCCCCTTCGGGCAACCGCAAAACCCACAATATCCAATTTTCAAGCTGTGCCTTCCGGCAATTTTTATTGTACTCCCCTATGCGGAGAAAAGCAATTCCGTTTTTGCGATTTCCGAAAAAGAGCCTTGCTCCGGCATGCCGAATGCGGCCGGCGGAAAGCGCTCTCTCCGCTTCTTCATCGGCCTGAAGAGGCATCCCTGTCGGCGGCTCTATATGGGAAACCTTCTCCGAAAGAGGACAAGCCTTCCTGCCTCTCCGGATGCCCTCCGCGGTTTTCTCAAACAAAAAGGAGGCCCTGCGGCCTCCGGTTATGGATCTTGTTTCAAATATTCGGGACGGGATCCGGCAGCTTTTCGGAGGCAACGACCGTCACCATGTCGCAGAGGGCTTTGAGCTCCTCCGAGGCGTAGCGGCCGGTCAGCACCAGCTCGCAGGTCGGCGCCCGAAGAAGGAAAAGCTCCCGCACCTCGTCGGCCGAGATCAGACCGAAGTACATCGGAATCGTGATCTCATCCAGAACGACGAGACCGAAACCGCCGCTCGAGAGCGCCTGTCTCGCGCGCTCAAGGCCGCGTTTCGCACATTCGCGGTCCTTTGCATCCGGTTCCCTGCCGCAGATACAGCCGGTGCCGCAGCCGAACTGGGCGGTTACAACCCCGGGAATGGCCTTGCGCAGTGCCAGAATGTCGCCGTGTGGGTCATCCTTGATGAACTGGCCGACAAAGACTTTTCTGCCTTGTCCCGCCACGCGCACCGCAAGCCCGAGCGCCATGACGGTTTTGCCCTTGCCGTCGCCGGTAAAAAGACGGACATGACCGTTCTCCATCAGGAATCCCCCTTCTTTATTTTATCTTTATTTATTATACTACATTTCCGCGCGGATCACAAGCGAAACGGCTTACGCTTTCTGATAAAACGGATGGGAAAGTTTCTCCGCAGCCTGAATCAGCTTAAAATCCGCCTTCATCATCTCGAAGCGGTCTCCCTTGCGGAAAAAAGGCCGGACGGCTTTTGCGATCTTTGTGAAAAAGGCCTCCTTGTCGCCGTCGAAATCGACGAGCAACAGCAGATGCGGAGCGATCTCCTCTTTCCCCTGAGAGAGAAGCAGCCACGCGCGGTAGACATCGTCCGACGCGCTGAAAAAGCCGCTCAGCGCCGCGAGCACGGGCTCAGGAATATAATTCGGCTTGGAGAGCTTGAGTCCGCCGGAATAGGTCTGTTTCTCGAGAGAGACCGCCGGCTGCGAAAGCGCCTGTTTGCGCTGAATCAACAGGGATTTGCCGTGCGGATTGACGACGATGCCCGAAACTGACTCCGGCGCGTTGGTCAAGATGGACTCCAATTTGGCAAACGGCAGGACAACGACTTTTTCATGATCGAGCGGGCTCTTCATGAACTCGGTATAGCTCGTAAAGGCGGGCAGGAACTCCCCTTTTTCCGGGATTTTGAGCAGGCGGATGTCCGTCTGTGTTTTATTATATGGGATCAGAAACGTGGAATCCTTGAGGTCGCTGAAGACTTCTTTTTTCCGTTTCATATCTTCTCCGGCCAAAACGCCGGCGATCTCCCCGACGTCGAGACCGTTTTCAAATCCGGTGATATCCATACGGACGCCCCCTTTCTTCCATTATATGATAGCACGCTTTTCTTTGTTTCGCAACGAAAAAAGGCCCGTCCTCAGACAGGCCCCTTTTTGTTTTTTTCTTTATTCTTTCTTTTCTTCCGAAGGCTCGGCGGGACTTTCCGAAGCGGCCTGTCTCGCCTCATATTTGGTGCGAAGCTTGGCGGCCTTCTTTGCTTCCCGGTTCTCCCGGCGCTTCCTGCTGCCGCGGACAATGCCGCTGACGGCCAGCGCAAGCACCGTAATAATCACGGCCCAGATCACGATGTAGGGCAGGCTGCTGACAAACCAGACGGTGAAATTCTCAAAATCCTGACCGATCTGATAGAAATTGTCGCTCAGGCGGGTGGAGATGCGATCCCAGACCGTACCTTCCTCAACCTGCGTCTCCCGCTGTACTTCGTTGACGGTCAGATAGACGGTGCTGTAATCGACTTGATTGTCGTAGATACGCAGTTGGCTCTCATAGGACTCGATCTGATAGCGAACCTCGGAGAGACGGGCTTCCAGCGTGACGATGGCATCGACATTCTCCGCCATGGCCAAAAGCTCAATCAGCCGGTCGTACTCGGTCTGCAGAGATTCCTTATGGGCCTCGATGTCGACATAGTCCAGCGTGACGTCCTGCGTCTCCTCGTTTTGGTAGGTCACGTTCGCCATGCCGCCGATCTGCTCCAGAAACGAATCCAGTTTGTCGGCCGGAATGCGGAGCGTATAACCGGCGTTCCGGTTGGAAGAGGAATAGATCGAATTGCCGTTGAAACTGGAGCTCTGCACATAGCCGCCGAGATCCGTCACCATCGTGTCGATCTGCGCGGTGAAGGTGTCGAATTCCAGCGTCTGAAGCTCCATGGTCACGGTGCGGATCAGTTTGCGGCCGGTGGTCTCGGCAGCGGTACTCTCATCGACGGTGGGTGTCTCGGCCGTATCTTTGGATGCATCCGTCGTCGTATAGTTCCATCCGGACTCCGAAGCCGTCTCTCCGGAATATCCGCCGCCCAGCATCTGGCCGTCATAATCCTCGGAAGCAAGCGGTGCCTCTTCCTCCGTGGATGCTGCGTCCTTCGCGGAAGAGGCGCAGGCTGCGAGCGACAGGATGAGCAGCAGGGACACAAGAATTGCAAATACTTTCTTCATGGTCATTCCCTCCGTAAAAGTCGTTTCATCCCATAAGTGGCCGATTCTTCCTTTTTTGTTGCAGG
>DAOSWK010000028.1:10235-18728 GCA_035593545.1 Oscillospiraceae bacterium
TCCGTAAAAGTCGTTTCATCCCATAAGTGGCCGATTCTTCCTTTTTTGTTGCAGGTCATGCTGAAAACCTCAAAGTTCCGGGTAATAGGTCTCCTCCGGATTGTCCGGTTCATTAGGCGCCCGCCGCCCCAAAACCTTAAAGCTCCGGGTAATAGGTCTCCTCCGGATTGTCCGGTTCATTAGGCGGCGGTACATCCTCCGGCGAGCGCACGATGGTCAGATCCTCCTCGGGCGGAAGCTCCGGTTCGTCGGCGGAGACAGGCCGGCCCCGCTCGCCGAGAAGCTCGTTTAGGTAGGCGACATCCGCTCTGCTCCTGCGGTGGAGATACGCCCAGAACAGGCCATAGACCGTCAGAAGCACCAGCGAGGCACCGCCGATATATGCACCGATCTTAAGACCCGGCGTCTCGTACCGAAACTCGATGACGACGTCGCCTTTTGGTGCGGGAACCGCCATGAAGCCGTAATCCACCCGTTCAATCGCGGTCTCCACGCCGTTGACGTAGGCGGTCCAGCCTTCATCATAAGGAACCGAGAAAAAGACGAGATTCTTCCAGCGCAGGTTGATTCGGCAGACAAAGCCGTCGGAGGTCCCGACAAAGCTCTCGGAAGCGTGAGCGGCGCGCTTTGCGGCGTATCCCTCAAAATCTTCATACGACATATAGTAATCCGGCCCGTCTTTGAGATGGGTCAGAAGCTTGTCGTAATAACCGATCTGCGTATCGGTCAATACCAGCGCCGAAAGCAGGACGCGGTCCCGGTATTCGATAGGGACGTTCTCGAATTCCGTCTCCGTAATATAATAATCAAATGTGTACCCCATCGGGATATAATTTGTATTTTCGTAGATCGTATAGCCGTCTTCGGTTCCGTAATATTCAAAGCCCTGAACCGGTGATTCTTCCGAAGAATCCTTCGCATACAGCCAGCGGACGGAAAGAAAACTGCGCAGGGCATAATAGGAATAATCCGGCTTGCTGGAAACATCGCGCGTCACGTCGACCATCGGATAAAATTCCATGATGGAGGCCGGAACGACGCTGTGGAAGCAGTGAATGGACGGCAGCTCCCAATAAAGGCCCATGTTGTCGAGCGCGCCGTAGAAATCGCAGCGGGTGAAATTTCCGTCCGGCTCGGGAAGACTCACTTCGCCGCGGTAGGCGGTTGCCTCATGGATAATCGTATCGTGCGAGGAGGAATAACTATATCCGTTGAGCAGATAGATGACGCCGTAGGCGACGCAGGCGAGCGCCGTGAAACCCATCGAGAGCTTCCGGAAATACGGCTTCCCGCGCAGTTTCCACAGGCAGAACGTGATGCCGAGGCAGATGAACGCAAAAGCGACCGTCTCCCAGAAAATTGCGGGGTCGTTCTCGAGGCCGAGGCTCCAGACGCCCTCGTCCTCCACCGGCGTCAGCCCGATGGCGACGGTATAGATGCTCATGAGCACGGCGCTGGGAATCAGGCCCTTTTTGAGATCGATCACGCGCTCCGGTACCTCGTCCGCACATCGTTCGAGCGCCTTGGCGGTGGCGAGCGCAAGCATGATCTCAAACATATAAAACCAGCGGGTATAATAGGAGTTGTTCATCAAGATGAACAGCGCGTTCATCCACGGGATCGCGGCGCAGATCGTGCAGACAAAAATCATCCGGCGAAGCCACGTACCCTTCGAGCTGCGCATGTAAGCCAGTACGCCGACCATGCCGTAAAGCGGAAGCCAACCCGCCATCGAGGCCCACTGCGCGCCCTGTCCGGTAAACATGTTTTGGCGGGAAGGCAAATCGGGCGGGAAGAAGAAGCTCGCGACGATGGCCGGAATGCGCTGCTCGCTGTAATAAAGCCAGAGATACCAGCCGCTCAGCAGATTCCCCGTACCGGTACGCGGGTTATCCCAGATGGCGAGCACGGAAGGCAAAAACGCCACCATGGCGATGCCGACGCCGAGCACGGCCTCCAGTGCAACGAAACAGAATTTGCGGAACCGATGCGACGTGCCCTTCACCGAGATGCGGACGAAGAAATAGAAAACGAGAAAGACCGCTTCTCCGATAAAGAACCAGTAGTGCACGATCGCGTTGACGGCGACGGTCAGAGCAAAGATGCCGTGCCGGTCGTTCTCGAGCAGTTCCTCCATGCCGATGAGCATCAGCGGGAAGAAAACGAGCATCTCGTGAAAATGGAAGAAGAAGACGTTATAAATGGAGAAGCCGCAGAAGGCATAAAGCAGCGAGGCGAGGACCGCCCAGTGCTTATCGCCGACGAAGCGTTTAAAATAAAAAAAAGAGGTGAACGCCGCGAAGCTGAATTTCAGCACCAGCAGCGGCGCCATCAGATATGGGACCCATGAGGTCGGGAACGGAAGCGTCAGCCAGAAAAACGGGCTGAACAAAAAATAAAACGAATAGGAGCCGATGAAGTTCGCGCCGAGATCCGTATTCCAATCCCAGCCGAAGTTTCCTTCCAGCACCATATCGTGGACGTGCATCATAAACGGGATGTCCTGGACGTTGAAATCCCCGTAATAGGTGAAGATTCCTCCGTTCTTGATGGTGATGGGCGCAAAAACAATGACCGCGCAGACAAACGCGAGTCCAAACGCCATCCAATGGAGGTTTTCCCCCTGTTTCCATTTCAGCGGCATAGCTCTGTCCTTTCCTTTGATCGGCAACTGAAAATGATTCCTTATATATTGTATAACAAAATCCATAAAATGAAAAGTCCGGTGTATAAAAAATCACTTCCGATACGCAAAACGCCCGCGGAGGACGAAAGCTGCAAAAATTCCTGTTCATTTCCGGCATTTTGTCGTATAATAACAGGTACAGCTTCCGCCGGTGGTGGCTCCGACGGGCGTTTTTGATTTTCTGGAATCGCGCGTTCCATGGATTAAGTGCGGGCGGAAACCGGATTTCCTGCATGGGAGGATGAAATATGGCCGAGAGCAGATTCTACGCTTATCTTTCGCGGATGAAACATATTTTTCGCTGGCCGCTGATGCGGAATTCTCAGCCGGAATCTCTCTCCGTTCACACGCTCGACACCGCCGTCGTCGCCCATGCGCTGGGGCTTTTGCGGAACCGGCGCTTCGGCGGGAACTGCGACGTGGAACGCCTGGTGCTGCTCGCCCTCTATCACGACTGCGGCGAAATCCTCACCGGCGACATGCCGACGCCGATCAAATATTTTAACCCGGAGATCAACCGGGCCTATAAAACCGTGGAATCCTTCGCCACCCACCGCCTCGCGGAGATGCTGCCAGAGGATCTTCAGGCCGACTACCTGCCTTTGCTCGACCATTCCGGCGAGGACCCAGAACTGCTCCGTCTCCTCAAGGCCGCCGACAAGATCTCCGCGCTGATTAAATGCGTGGAGGAGGAGAACGCCGGCAACAGGGAATTCTCCCGCGCAAAAATAAGTATCGGAAAAGCCATCGCGGATATGCACCTTCCGGAAGCGGATACTTTTGTGGCGGAGTTTCTGCCCAGCTACGGCCTCACCCTTGACGAGCTGGACTGATTTCTCTTTTCGAAAGAACATCCCGGCGAAAGCGTTTTTTCCTTTTTTATATTTGTAAGTAAAAGGCCTCCGGGCTCCGCAAAGGCGGATGTGTTTCCCCGGGATCTTCGCCCGGCGGCCTCTTTTCGGATAAATGGGCTCAGTGCATAATGGCGGAGATGCCGTCGACGATGTTGCCCACCGCGCCCATGGTTCTGCGCGCACTGCGGCGAAGTCTGCGCATGTTCCTGCTGTTTCCGCTCATCGCATAAATTGCGGTGCCGATCGCCGCAGCTGCCGCGACGCCGGAAACGATGGCCGCCGTATTTCTGTTCATAATCATTTGTTGATCCCTCCGATTTCATTCATTTGAACTTAGTTTCCCCGCTCGGGAAGCGAAGATTCCCGGAATCCGTTTCCGGGAGAACCAATTTTATTTTGCCAATTTTTTTCTGGAACAGGGAGCGTGATTTTTATGGAAAAAAGACCGCAGCGCGTCGCCGCCATCCACGATCTTTCCGGCTTTGGGCGGTGCTCCCTCTCCGTAATCCTGCCGGTGCTCTCCGTGATGGGCGTTCAGGTCTGCCCGGTGCCGACCGCCGTCCTCTCGACCCATACGGGCGGCCTCGGAGAAGTGGTCTTTCGCGACCTGACGGATTATATCGAGCCCGCGCTCGCTCACTATAAAGAACTGGGCATCGGCTTCGAGGCGGTCTACAGCGGCTTCCTCGGCAGCAGCGCGCAGGTCGACGCCTGCCTCTCGTTTTTCCGCTCCTATCCGAACGCCCTCAAAATCGTCGACCCGGTGATGGGCGACAACGGCAAGCCCTACCGCACCTGCACGCCCGAGATGCAGTCCCGCATGGCCGAGCTCGCCGCGGTGGCCGACGTGATTACGCCGAACCTGACCGAGGCCGCCATTCTGCTCAAGAAAGGTTATTCCTACGAGCCGCTGACCCATGCCGCCGCAAGAAGCCTCCTCGTGAAGCTTTCCGAGCTCGGGCCGAACTGCGTCGTCATCACCGGCGCGGAACTTGCCACCGGCGAGATCGCGAACCTCGGCTACGACCGCGCAAACGGCTCGTTTTGGTTTGTGCCCTGCGACTATGTGCCGGTCTCCTATCCCGGCTGCGGAGATATTTTCGCCTCCGTCCTGACCGGCGCCCTGCTCGGCGGCGCGAGTCTCCCGATCGCCATGAGCCGTGCCGCGGGCTTTGTCGAGCTCTGCGTCAAGACGACCTTCAGTTACGGTGCCGATTCCCGCTACGGCGTGATGTTTGAGAGCGTGCTGCCCGCCCTTTCGCAGCCGAGCGCTCCCGGCAACTACCGGACTTTGTGAGGAAGCCATGAGCCGTCTGATCTACAACAGCAGAGACCCTTTTTGTAAAACTCCCTTTGGCGCGGTTCCTGCCGGCACGGAGATTCTTTTCCGTGTCCGGGCAAAGGACCCTGCCCCGGGAGTTTTTCCCGTTTTGCGGATTTTTCACGCCGATCTCTGGGATACGCCGGCCTATGAACGGGAAATGCGCCCGGAGGGAGACGCCTTCTGCGCGAAGTTTACGCCGGAAGTGCCGGAACTGCTGTTCTACGAGTTTTTCTACGACGGCGTTGTTTACCGGAAGGGCGAGGACGCCGGCGCGGTGGCCGATCTCTGCGCACACTACCAACTCACGGTTTACGAAGGAAACGAACCGATAACGGAGAACGGCGGAGTGGTCTATCAGGTCTTTCCGGACCGGTTTTTTCAGTCCGGAGAGCGTCCTCCCTGCCCCTTTCCCGACCGGAGATTTTACGCCGACCGCGGCGAACTGCCGGAATGGCGGCCGGACGAAAACGGAGATTCCTGCAAGGACTACTTTGGCGGGAACCTTCGCGGCATCACGGAGAAGCTCGACTATCTCGCCTCCCTATCCGTCACCGAGCTCTATCTGAACCCGATTTTCGAGGCACATTCCAATCACAGATATAATATTTCAGATTATACAAAAATCGACATTTTGCTCGGAACGGAACGGGATTTCGCCTTATTATGCGAAAAAGCGCACCGGCTCAGCATAAAGATCCTTTTGGACGGCGTGTTTAACCACACCGGTAGCGACAGTGTCTACTTCAATGCGAGGCGGCGCTATCCCGGCCCGTCGGCTTCCGATCCGGCGAGCCCATACCATGACTGGTATACCTTCGGGGACTATCCCTACGGCTACCGGACGTGGTGGAACTTCCCTGATCTGCCGGCGGTCGACGGCTCCAACCCGGATTGGCAGAACTTTCTCTGCGCACCGGGCGGCGTCATTGAGAAATGGCTTTCGCTCGGCGCGGATGGCTTTCGGCTCGACGTCGCCGACGAGCTTGACGAGGAGCTGCTCCGGAAGATCTCTGCCGCCGTACACCGCTTTCCCGGTGCTCTGCTGATCGGCGAGGTCTGGGAGGACGCCTCCAACAAGATCTCCTACGGAAAGCGCCGGCATTACTTTCTTGGCGGCGAGCTTGACGGCGTGATGAATTACCCCGTCCGGACGGCGCTGCTCGGCTGGCTCAAGGACGGGACGCCGCTCCGGGAGACGCTTCTGGATTTATACGAAAACTACCCGGCCCCTTCCCTTGCTCGGAGCTGGAACCTGCTCTCGACCCACGATACGGAACGGGCGCTCACCTTCCTTGGCTGTGAGCCTTTGAATGGCCATGACCGCGAGTGGCAGGCGGCGCATCATATCCCTTCTTCGGACCAGTATGAGGCCGGAAAACGCCTGCTGATCGAAGCCTTCGCCGCGATTTTCACGCTTCCGGGCACGCCCTGCGTCTATTATGGCGACGAGGCCGGCCTGTACGGCTATGGCGATCCTTTCTGCCGCTGCTGTTACCCATGGGGAAACGAGGACGCGGAACTCAGAGAAGCGGTTTCCCGGCTCGGGAAGCTGCGGAAGGAGCATGCCGCGCTAATGGGCGGGAGCTTTCGCATCCTGCGGGCGGATGAGGCGGTCTTTGCCTTTGAGCGAGCGGCCGGTGGGCATTTCTTGCTCACTATGCTGAACCGATCTTTGGCACCGCAGTCTCTTCCGGAGAAATGGGAAAAGGCCGAACCGCTCTTTGGGCAGGTCAGGGATGGAACACTGGCTGCGCGGGAGACTCTCGTCCTTCTAAAATGAGTTTGCAGCCGTATTTTCTGGATGATACCGGGCGACAAGCCGTTGTCCGCCCATCGCCGTTATCCCTGTCGTCCTTCTCGTCCGATCGGTAGGAAACTAAGTCTTCCCCTCGGCGGAACGCGAAATAAAACGTCGGCGGCATGGAACGTTATCTTTCCTTGGAAAAAAATTCACGCCCGCCTTTTTTGCTGCCGGAGAAACGCCCCTGATAAGATGATGCATAAGAGACCGCCCCTTCAGGCAAAATATTCCTGAAAGGGCGGTTTTTTACAATGCAGATATCCGGAAATCTGAAAGAAGAAAGGCGGCGGTTTGCCGCTGTCTTTGACAAGGAACAAAATTTTGACCTTCAGGAACGGAACCTCGTCATCGGCGGGCGGGATGCGACCTTTTATTTCGTCACCGGGCTCACGAAGGACACCGTCCTTGAACGGGTTCTGGAGACTCTTCTTCTCGCGAGGCCGAAGGAAATGAAGGATGCCAAGAGCTTTTTGGAATGCTGCGTTCCACACTGCGCGGCCACGCTTGAGCAGGAAGAAAACGCGATCGTGACCGCCGTGCTCAGCGGGCTCACGGTCATATTGGTCGAGGGCTTCGACGCCGCCGTTGTGATGGATCTGCGGGAATATCCGCAGCGCACCACTTCCGAGCCGGCGCGGGATAAGGTTTTGCGCGGCTCGAGGGACGGCTTCACCGAAACTATGGTGCTCAACTGCGCGCTGATCCGGCGGCGAATCCGGGATCCCCGGCTCCACGTCGAATACCTGACGGCCGGCGTCAGCTCAAAGACGGATGTTGCGATCTGCTGGATGGAAGGCAGAGCCGATCCGAAGCTGCTCGAAGATATACGGCGCCGGATCAAGAGCTCCAACATGGATTCCCTGACGATGAATCAGGAGAGCATGGCCTCCCTCCTCACCGGAAAAACGCGCTGGAACCCGTTTCCAAAATACAAATTCACCGAGCGCCCGGATACCACCGCCGCACAGATTCTTGAGGGAGACCTCGCGATTCTGGTGGATAACTCCCCCTCGGCGATCATCCTTCCGGCGACGCTGTTCGCCATCTCCGAGGACGCAAACGACTACTACTTTCCGCCGATGACGGGCGCCTACCTTCGGCTGACGCGGCTCATCGTCACGCTGCTGACGCTCGTGATGACGCCGCTGTGGCTGCTGGCGCTAAGGTATCCCGAGTATGTGCCGCAGACGTTTCACTTCATCCTGCTCGACGAGACGCCCTATCTGCATCCGGCGATTCAGTTGTTGCTGCTCGAATTTATCATCGACGGACTCAAGCTCTCCTCCCTGAGCACGCCGGAGACGCTGACCACCTCTTTCAGCATCATCGGAGCGATCGTCTTCGGGAACTACGCCGTGGAATCCGGCTGGTTCTGCTCCGACACGCTGCTCTATATGTCCTTTGTCGCCATGGCAAACTACAGCCAGCCCGGATACGAGCTCGGCTACGCCATCAAATATATGCGGATCCTCGCGGTGATTCTGACGGCGCTCTTCGGCATCTGGGGATTCGCTGTGGCGATGGCGGTCACGCTGATGCTGATCCTCACCACAAAAAGCCCCGGCACAAAAGGATATTTCTGGCCGGTCATCCCTTTCTCCGCAAAAGGCATCGCAAAGCTGCTTTTCCGGTTATAAGCATGCGGCCCGTAACCATTTTTTAAGCATAAGAAACCCCCGGTACCGTTCTGTGGCTCCGGGGGTTTTGTTTTTTATTTAAGCTCTTTTTCCGCGCCGGGCAGGAACTTCTTTGCGAGCTCCAGTCCGAATTCGGCGTAGCGATAGGACATCAGGGAATACCCGTCGTAGAATCCGGCGTTTTTCTCCAC
>DAOSWK010000128.1:0-3508 GCA_035593545.1 Oscillospiraceae bacterium
TGCCGGCATCGATTCGGTCGGCGAGCCGGAAGGGGCCACCGAGGAGAACATCCGGATGATGCTCGACGCCGGAAACGAAAACGGCACCATTCAGGAAAGCGAACGCGATATGATCAACAACATCTTCGAGTTCGACGACCGCACGGTAGGCGAGGTGATGACGCACCGCATCGACATGACCGCTGTGGAACAGAGCGACGGGATCGGCGAAGTCGTGGAAACCGCCATTGCGGACGGTTACTCACGGCTCCCGGTCTATGAGGAGACGATCGACAACATCCGGGGCGTTATCTACGTCAAGGACCTGCTCTCCCTGATCGGAGACCCGGATTTCCGGAGCAGAAAGGTGGAGGATTTCATCCGGCCGGTCAGCTTCGTGCCGGAATCCAACAGCTGCCGCGAGGTATTTGCGGAATTCCAGCAGAAAAAAATCCAGCTCGCCGTCGTCGTGGATGAGTACGGCGGCACCGCGGGCATCATCTCCATGGAGGACCTGCTCGAGGCCATCGTCGGAAATATTCAGGACGAGTATGACGACGACGAGGAGGAGGAAATCTCGAAGATCGACGAGGAAAACTTCGATTTCGACGGGACCGTCTTTCTCAAGGATATCGACGACCTGATCGGCATCGAGGTGCCGATCGACGCGGAGTACGACACGCTCGGCGGGCTGCTGACCGATCTGCTCGGCCGCATTCCGGAGGAGGACGAACACCCCGTCATCGTCTACGGCGGCGTGGAGTTCACGGTCCTGAAGACGGAGGAACACCACATCGCGAGGGTTCACGCGCATATCCTCTCGGAGGAGGAAAAAGAGGCGCGCGAGGAGAAAAAAGAGTGATCCTTCCGGAACGGCACGTCTTTTGCTCCGCTTTTATCAAGGAAATCAAAAAGAGGCACCCGCTTTTGACGCGGACGCCTCTTTTTTTTGAGCACGGAACGGGACTTTTACCGCAGGGCGGAGGAAAAGATGCGGGCATGGTCGAACCGTTATTCCTCTTTGCGGTTGCGGATCGCGGCCTGCGCGGCGGCGAGGCGGGCGATCGGGACGCGGTACGGCGAGCAGGAAACATAGGAGAGGCCGATCCGGTGGCAGAAATCGACGCTGGAAGGGTCGCCGCCGTGCTCGCCGCAGATGCCGAGCTTGATATCCGGGCGGGTCTTTCTACCGAGATCGCAGGCCATCTGAATGAGTTTGCCGACGCCCTCCTGATCGAGGCGGGCGAACGGATCGGATTCGTAGATCTTTTTGCTGTAATAGGCGCCGAGGAACGCGCCGGCGTCGTCGCGGCTGAAGCCGAAAGTCATCTGGGTCAGGTCGTTGGTGCCGAAGCTGAAGAATTCGGCCTCTTCGGCGATCTCGTCGGCCAGAAGCGCCGCGCGCGGGATCTCGATCATCGTGCCGACTTTATATTTCATCGTGGAGCCGTTTTTGGCGATGATCGCGTCGGCGGTCGCGGCGACGATTTCCTTCACATAGCGCAGCTCTCTGCGCTCGCCGACAAGCGGAATCATGATCTCCGGCGTGATGTTCCATTCCGGATGCATGGCGCCCACGTTGATCGCCGCCTGAATGACGGCCTGCGTCTGCATCTCGTAGATCTCCGGGTAGGTGACGGCGAGACGGCAGCCGCGATGGCCCATCATCGGGTTGAACTCATGCAGCCCGGCGATTGTGGCCTTGAGGTCGGTGATGTCGAGCTTCATCTCCTTGGCGAGCGCGGCGATGTCGTCTTCGTTCGTCGGGACGAATTCGTGGAGCGGCGGGTCGAGGAAGCGGATCGTGACCGGGCGGCCCTCCATGGCCTCGTAGATGCCCTCAAAGTCGCCCTGCTGCATCGGCAGGAGCTTCGCGAGGGCGGTGCGGCGGTGATCCTCGTCCTTGGAGACGATCATCTCGCGCATGGCCTGAATGCGGTCCGGGTTAAAGAACATGTGCTCGGTGCGGCAAAGACCGATGCCTTCCGCGCCGAAGAGAGCGGCCTGTTTCGCGTCGGTCGGCGTATCGGCGTTGGTGCGGACGCCCAGCGTGCGTCTGCGGTCGGCCCAGTCCATAAAGGTGCCGAAGTAGCCGGAGATCGTGGCCGGAACGGTCGGGATCGGGCCGGCATAGATCTTGCCGGTGGTGCCGTCGAGGGAGAGGTAGTCGCCCTCATGGAAGGTGCGGCCGCCGAGCTCAAAATATTTTTCTTCCTCATGCATCGTGATGGCGCCGCATCCCGCGACGCAGCAGGTGCCCATGCCGCGCGCGACGACGGCGGCGTGGCTCGT
Organism: Oscillospiraceae bacterium; assembly: GCA_035593545.1. GTDB lineage: Bacteria > Bacillota > Clostridia > Oscillospirales > Ruminococcaceae > UMGS1668. The sequence continues at coordinate 2,272 of DAOSWK010000128.1, forward strand.
CATCCCGCCGCGCACCGTGAGGATGCCCTCGGCGTGATGCATGCCCTCGATGTCCTCCGGGGAGGTCTCGAGGCGGCAGAGGATGATCTTTTCGCCTTTTTTCGTCCATGCGACGGCGTCGGCGGCGTTAAAGACGATTCTACCGGAAGCGGCGCCCGGGCTTGCCGGAAGCGCCTCTCCGACGGCCTCGGCCTTTTTGAGAACCTTGGGGTCGAACTGCGGATGAAGCAGCGCATCGAGCGATTTCGGTTCGACGCTCATGATGGCGTCGTCTTTGGAGATCAGGCCCTCGTCCACAAGATCGCAGGCGACTTTCAGCGCGGCGGCGGCGGTGCGCTTGCCGTTTCTGGTCTGAAGCATGTAGAGCTTGCCGTTTTCGACGGTGAACTCCATATCCTGCATGTCGTGGTAGTGATTTTCAAGTTTTTTCGCGATGGCGAAGAACTCGTCATAGAGACCGGGACGGATGTCGTCGAGATGTTCGATCGGCTGCGGCGTGCGGATGCCGGCCACGACGTCCTCGCCCTGCGCGTTAATCAGAAATTCGCCGTAGAGCTTGTTCTCGCCGGTGGCGGGGTTGCGCGTAAAGGCGACGCCGGTGCCGGAGAGGTCGCCGGTGTTGCCGAAGACCATCGACTGCACGTTGACGGCGGTGCCCCACGTATAAGGAATGTCGTTTATGCGGCGGTAGTAGTTGGCGCGGGGGTTGTCCCACGAACGGAAAACGGCTTTGACCGCGCCGATGAGCTGCTCCCTCGGGTCGGAAGGAAAGCTCCGGCCTTTGGTTTCAACATAATACTGCTTGAATTTTTCGACCATCTCCCGAAGATCGTCGGCACTGAGCTCCGTATCGTGCTCGATGCCGCGGGCGGCCTTCATCTCGTCGATGATCTCCTCAAAACGGCCCTTCGGGATCTCCTCGACGACGTCGGCATACATCTGGATGAGACGGCGGTAGGAGTCGTAGGCGAAGCGCTCGTTGTTTGTGAGCTTCGCAAGGCCTTCGACCACCTCGTCGTTGAGGCCGAGGTTGAGGATGGTATCCATCATGCCGGGCATCGAGGCCCTCGCCCCGGAACGCACGGAGACAAGAAGCGGATTTTCCGAGTCGCCGAGTTCCTTTCCGGTCCGGGACTCGAGCTTGCCGAGGTATTCAAAGATCTGCGCCCTGATTTCTTCGTTGATCTGGCGCCCGTCTTCGTAATACTGCGTACAGGCCTGAGTCGTGATCGTAAAC
>DAOSWK010000129.1:0-3492 GCA_035593545.1 Oscillospiraceae bacterium
CCACCTCATGGATTGGTTTTGCCGTCGGGTTTCTTTTCATGTTCGGCTCCCTGTTTATTTCGGGGATCACGTTCCGGGCCGACCTTCAGCCGAACGTTTGGTGGTTCCTGTTCTGCGGGATTCTCTGGGGGCTGAGCCTCGTCGTGCCTGGAATGACCTCCTCTTCCACGCTGATCTCCTTAGGCCTCTACCAGCCGCTGGCGGAGGGAATTGCCTCGCTGGATCTCCACGTCCTGATCCCGATGGGAATCGGCATCGTCGGCGTGATCGCGCTGACCGCTAAGCTGATCAACCACCTGTTCGAGACGCGGTATTCCGTCTCCTACCACACGATCATGGGCATCGTGCTGGCGTCGACCCTTTATATTGTCCCACTGGAATACGGCAGCTTTGGCGAATTTCTGCTGGCCGTTCTCTGCTTTGGAATCGGAGCCGCCGCCTCCTTGCTGACGGATAAATATTTCGGCGCAAACGGAACGGAATAAAAGTGAAAAACCCGCCGTGCTCATGGAGATCGGCCGCACCGGAAGGCAGGAGTTATCGGGCCGCTCCGTACCCGAAGATATATTTACAAAAGAAATCGTTTTTCTAATAAAAACAGCCGCATCCATTCGGGTACGGCTGTTTTTTTATTATGTGAAACGGACTTTTCCGTCGGGAAAGAATATTAAGATTAAGCCTTCCTTTCGGGAAGGAATATTAAGATCAGGCCTTCCTTTCGGGAAGGAATATTAAGATCAGGCCTTCCTTTCGGGAAGGAATATTAAGATTAGGCCTTCCCGTTGCAGCCGAGCACGTCGATCAGTTTGTGACGCACAAGCTCTTTGATATTTGCGCGGGCGGGCTTCAGATAGGCGCGCGGATCGAAAGCTTCGGGATGCTCATCAAGATATTCCCGGATGCTCCCCGTCATGACAAGGCGAATATCGGAGTCGATGTTAACCTTGCAGACGGCCATTTTGGCGGCCTGACGGAGCAGATCCTCCGGTACGCCGATCGCATCCGGCATTTTGCCGCCGTGCTCATTGACGACCTTTACCCATTCCTGCGGAACGGAAGAAGCGCCGTGCAGAACGATCGGAAATCCGGGCAGGCGTTTCGACACCTCTTCCAGAATATCGAAGCGAAGCAGCGGTTTGTGGCCGGGCTTGAATTTATAGGCGCCGTGGCTGGTTCCGATGGCGATTGCAAGGGAATCGACGCCGGTCCTCTCCACGAACTCCTCGACCTGAGAGGGGCGCGTATAAGAAGCATACTCGTCGTCCACCTGCACGTCGTCCTCGACGCCCGCAAGGGTGCCGAGCTCGCCTTCGACGCAGATGTCGTGCTGATGCGCATACTCGACGACCTGTTTCGTCAGCGCAATGTTGTCGTCAAAGCCGTACTTGGAGCCGTCGATCATCACCGAGGTGAATCCGCTCTCGATGCAGGATTTGCACAGCTCAAACGTATCCCCATGGTCGAGATGAAGGGCTATCGGCAAACCGGTATCCTCCACGGCCGCTTCGACCAATTTTCTCAGATAGACCGGTTTCGCATACTTTCTTGCTCCGCTCGAAACCTGAAGGATCAGAGGGGCCTTCTCCTCGGCGGCGGCCTCCGTGATCCCCTGAATGATCTCCATGTTATTGACGTTGAATGCGCCTATGGCATATCCGCCGTCATAGGCTTTTGCAAACATTTCCTTTGTTCCAACCAGCGGCATTTCGCTCATCCTCCCCAAAAAAATTTTCCAATTCCATATTAGGCCCGAACGCTTATAAAAGCAAGTAAAAACCTGTCAAATGATCGAGGTTCACGAAAATTCCCGCAAAGCCTGAAATTTTTTCGGAAACTTCCTCGCATAGTAAAAAAGATACTGCTGCGCGATGCCGGCCTCCCCCGCCGTGCAGCCGGGCATCTCTCCGCCCAGCGCCGCCAGCACGCGCTTCATCCAGACATCCTCCGGGCAGCATTCCGTCTTTCCGAGACCGTAGAGCAGAATACAATCCGCAACCTTTGGGCCGACACCGAGGACTTTCAGCAGTCGATTTCGCGCCTCACAGACGGAGACGCCCCGGAGCGCCTCCAGATCCAAGTCCCCCCGCGCGACCTCCCGGGCCGCCGAAGAGAGATACTCTGCCCGGTAACCGCATCCCATCTCCCGTAAAACCTCCGGTTCCAGCCCGGCGAGCACTTCCGCCGTCGGGAACGCATGGTCCCCCTCCGGAAGCGCCTCCCCATATGCCCCGCACAGCCGCTCCAAGATGCCGCGGATTCGTGGGATATTATTGTTCTGGCTGACCAAAAACGTGATCAGCGCTTCCCACGGCTCCTGCCGGAGCACGCGGATCCCGGGCGCAAAGGCACAGGCCTCCCTGAGTAACGGAACAGCGGAGAATCTCTCCCGCAGCCCGGCATAATCCCGCGGGAGATCGAAATACTCGAGCCAGATTTGCCGGACCTCCTTCTCGTCCGCCCCGGCAATGAAGATGCCTTCCGGCTCCTCATAGACCGTGCGGCAAATGCCGCGGACAACGCCTCTCCAACCGCCGTCCGGTTTTTCCGCCCAACGGAAGCACTGACCGCAGTCCAAAGTTTCCGAGAGCGAAATTCCGCCGAACCCCCGGACGGAGACGCCTCCCTCATGTACCGTGATTTCCAAACAATCACCTCCGACATCCGAATTATACAGGATTTTTTCTTTCTCCGCAATCTACCGGAAGGGAGTATTCTTTTGGAACACAGATGTCTCTTCTGCGCGTACTTTTCTTTCGAAAGAACTATTTTTTTCGTATTTTCGACGAAATTTTGATAAATTTTTCACAAAACGCCTGAGCACGTAAAGGCAAAACAACTTTATGTAGGATGTAAAAAAATGGATGTTATGTTGGGGAGATCTCCCGGAATTTCATGCTCCAGCCGTTTTTCGGACCACTTTTCAACTTTTTCAACCGATTTTTCAACAGGATCGGTTTTTCATGTTATACGTTTTGTAATATCCGTTTGGGAACGGAAAAAGCTATTTTCCTGTGAATATTCGGCAGGCGGAAAAGCAAGATAATACCGTAAATTCCAAGGCGGGAGGCAAAATGATGGTACGAGGTGTGAACCGGAAAATTATTGAAATCAACAACGTGGAAGGCGGATATTTTGAAAAAGTACTGTTTTTCGTCAAGGATGACAAGCGTTCCTCCCCGGACGATCTGCTGGAAGGACAGGCCAGCAAATACATTGCAGAAGGATGCACCCTCAAGTACCGAACCCGGCTCAGTCTGACGGCCATCCTCTCCCTGTGTGTCAAAATTCTGACCGTGGCAGGGTTCGGATTTTCCGCCGCCGTTTTGTTCCATTAGAAAATTATTTTAAATTGCTCTTGCATTTCCGCACTCCATCCGTTATAATAATAAAGCACCGTTGAGGTGCAATAAATATCGCGGGGTGGAGCAGTTCGGTAGCTCGTTGGGCTCATAACCCAAAGGTCGTTGGTTCAAATCCTTCCCCCGCAACCAT
>DAOSWK010000029.1:0-18420 GCA_035593545.1 Oscillospiraceae bacterium
ACTACGACAACACGCTCAAGGAGCCTTCCCTGCTGCCGGTCACATTCCCGTCGGTGCTCGTCAATATCATCGTCGGCATCGCGGTCGGCATGGCCTCTCAGATCTGCCCTTTCCGCCTCTCGGAGGTCTGCGAAACCGCCGTTCACCTGATTAAAAATCCGAAGCACGACCTCTTTTCCACCCTGCCGGCGCCGGATTTTGCGGGCGGCGGCATCATCCTCTTCAACCATGACGAGCTGGAAAAGATTTACGAGACCGGACGCGGCTCCATCCGCGTCCGCTCCAAATATCGTTATGACGAGAAAAGTCATACAATAGAAGTGATCGAGATCCCGGCCACCACGACCGTCGAGACGATCATGGATAAGATCGTCGAACTGGTAAAAGCCCGGAAGATCACCGAAATCGCCGACATCCGGGATGAGACCGATCTCTCCGGCCTGAAGCTCGCCATCGACATCAAGCGCGGCGCCGACCCGGATGCGCTGATGCAGAAGCTCTTCCGAATGACGCCGCTGGAGGACCCCTTCGCGGCCAACTTCAACGTGTTGATCGCCGGTTTCCCGAAGGTGCTCGGGGTGCGCGACCTGCTGCTCGAATGGGTGGCCTTCCGGGAGGAATGCGTCAAGCGTAGGGTCTATTTCGACCTTGGCGTAAAAAAGGATAAACTGCATCTGCTCCGCGGCCTTGAGAAGATTCTGCTCGACATCGACAAGGCCATCCGGATCGTCCGCGAGACGGAGAGCGAGATCGAGGTCGTGCCGAACCTGATGATCGGTTTCGGCATCGATCAGATTCAGGCGGATTATGTGGCGGAGATCAAACTGCGCCATCTGAACCGGGAGTACATCCTCAAACGCACCGCCGACATCGCCGACCTTGAAAAGGAGATTGCCGAGCTGGAAGGAATTCTCGCCGATCCGAAGAAAATCGACCAGATCATCATCGACGAGCTTCGGGAGGTCAGCAAAAAATACGGCCAGCCGCGCCGCAGCGAAATTTCTTATGTAACGGAGGAGCCGGAAGCGCCGGAAGAGGAATCGATTTCGGATTATCCGGTCACACTATTCTTTACAAGAGAAGGATATTTCAAAAAAATCACGCCGCAGTCGCTGCGTATGTCCGGCGAGCAAAAGCTCAAGGAAGGCGACGAAATTCTCTCCGTCACCGAATCCCATAATTCCGTGAATCTGCTGTTTTTCAGTGACAAAGCACAGGTTTACAAGGCCTGCGCCGACGATTTTGACGATACGAAAGCCAGCGTGATGGGTGATTACATCCCGGCAAAGCTCGGCTTCGACGAAGGAGAAAACGCCGTCAGCATGGCGGTGCTTGACGAACAGGCCGCTTATATGGTATTTTTCTATGAGAACGGAAAAGCGGCAAAGATTCCGATCTCCTCCTATGAGACAAAAACAAAGCGGAAGCGTCTGGTGGGCGCCTACTGTGACAAATCCCCGCTGACCGCCTGTTTCTGCATTGGAGCGGACCGGGAATTCCTGCTTCGTTCCAGCGCCGGGAGGCTCCTGCTCATTCACTCCGGCGCCATCCCCGCAAAGGCATCGAGAAATACGCAGGGTGTGTCCGCCATGACGCTCAAAAAGAATGCCGTTTTGGAAAGCGTCCGTCTCTTCAGCGAAACCATGCTGGAAAACGCGCATCGCTTCCGTACGCGGAACCTCCCCGCCGCCGGTGTGATTCCCAAAGAGGGAGATACGTTTCAGCAAATCAGTTTGATAAACGATCCTATTTCCGATCAATGAAAGGAGCTGTTTCCATGCGTACTTTTTTCCGACTCTGGTTTGACCGCGCTTCCGACATCGCCGCCGATTTTGACCCGATGGATTTCCTTTTTCTGAAGCTTGCCTGCCTTGCTTTCGGATTTCTGCTCGGCATCTCCAGCAAAAAAATTGCAAAATTCATCTGGCCGTTTGTGCTCGGCATCGCTCTTTTCTCCACATTCAAGGTCATCTATCCCCGTAGAGGCATGATCCGGGATATGCTGACCGGCGACTACGAGGACAGCTTCCGCGAATTCGACATCGAGGACGTCCCGGATTTCGTATAAAAAAACGGATGCACAAAAGCACCCGTTTTTATCGGCCGCTGTGAAACTGTTCCAAAGGCAAACGCAGTTTTTCGTTCTTTGGCCGACATCCTCATTTTGCGCATGAACGGAACGGCTATACAAGGGAGATTTCGCCATTTTTCTTCCATGATCGAAGAAGAATCCCCTTGCAAACCATAGACGACTGTGCTATTATAGTAAAGCTATCTTGCTGTTTGGAGGTCAAATAATGACTACGTTTGAAATAATCGGAAGTATTCTTCTTATTATTACCTGTATTCTCATCACCATCGCAATCCTGCTTCAGGGGAGCAAAAAGAGCGGCATCTCCGCATTGGGCGGCCAGGATACTTATTTCAGCAAAGACGGCGACCGCTCCACGGAGGCCAAACTGGTGCGCTATACGAAGGTTCTTGCCGGAGTTTTCTTCGTTCTGACCATCGCCACCTACGCCGTTTCCATTTATCTGTAACGGAATTGAATTTCCTGCCCGGGCTCAAAGAGTCCGGGCTTTTTTCTTTGTAAGAACGTGCCTTGGGGGAAAGCGCCCGGAGCATGGCCGTCTTTCGCCGGTCCGACGGCATAAAAAAGACGCCTGCGGGATTTCTCGCGGCGTCCTGAACCCCCGGTTCCGTACGGGATGCGGAAAGCGGGGGTATTTACTTTTTCGGTTTTTCCGACTTGCGGTCGGGCTGATCCGGCCTGTGAGCCGGTTTTGCGGGGCGGCGTTCCTGCGTTCCGGGTGTCCCGGTCTGCCCTTCCGGTCTATGGGCCGGCGCCCCGGTTTTTCCGGTCGGTCTCTCCGAGCCATGCGTCGGCCTTTCCGGCCGATGCTCAAACTTTCCGGCGGTATGGGCAGGCGTCTGGTCTCCGTGAACCGTCTTTTCCGGCCGATGCTCAAATTTTCCGGGGCGGGATTCTTTTTTATCCGTCCAATGCTTGTCTTTTTCCGGCTGACGGGAGAAGATTCCTTCCCTGTCGGTCGAAGATTTTGTCGCGGCTTTCCCGGACGGACGAGTTGCCTTTTCGGAAAGATGCTTTTGCTTTGCGGCGTTCTCGACCTCTTTCTGGTGGGTGGCGGCCTCTCCTTTCTTGGCGATCGCGCGAAGGCCGATCAGTTCCTCCTTCGTGAGTTCCCGCCACTTTCCGATCGGAAGCATGCCGAGCTTCACCGCGCCGATCGCGGTGCGTTTGAGGCGAATGACCTCGAGCCCGACCGCCTCGCACATCTTGCGGATCTCCCGGTTTTTTCCCTCGCTGATGACAAACTGAAGCACCGAGCGCTCAGGCGTCTTTTCCAGCACCGTGACCTGCGCCGGAAGGGTCATTCCCGAGTCGATCTCCACGCCTTCACAGAGCTGGATCAGGCTCTCCTCCTTCACTTCTCCGCGCACGGTTACCCGGTAGGTCTTGGTCACCTGACTGCGCGGGCGCATGATCTCGTTGGCAAAATCGCCGTCGTTCGTAAAGAGCAGCAGGCCCTCGCTGACGCGGTCCAGACGCCCGATCGGATATACCCGCGCCGGAATATCCTGCACGAGCTCCGTGACGCATTTTCTGCCCAGATCGTCCGAGGTCGTCGTGACGAAGCCTCTGGGCTTATTGAGCGCAATATACCAGAGCTTATCGTCCTGCGCCAGCGGGACGGTCTGGCCGTCCACAGCGACCAGATCCTTTTTGACATCCACCTTCATACCGATTTCGGCGGGACGGCCGTTAACCGTCACCTTGCCGGCGGCGATCAGTTCCTCCGCTTTCCGGCGGGAGGTATATCCCGCGTCGGATAGTGCTTTTTGTATCCTCGTATCCCTCATGTGTGATCTCCATCTATCGTTTCCCCTGACTCCGATCCCGCCCTGCAAAACCGCATCGCGGCGTCCGGATTCAGGAAACATTCCGTTTTTATTTTTACCTGAAACAGGGATCTCATTCCGCCCCGGGTCCGCTTTGGAAAACGGGTACAACGACGGCGGCTTCGCCAAAAAAAGCATCCGGGAAACAGCGCCCAACAACGGGCGTGCTTTAAAAAAGCTTTTATGCGCTGTCTTTGGTCTAAAACAGAGATTGCCTCCCGGAATCACTCCGGAAAGCTCGGCTTTCCGATCAGGGCCGGGAACCTTAGATCCCCTGTGGATCGGTGCCGCCGAAAAATGCAAGCCCATCAACAGAGGAAAAAGCGACAGGAACCATCGTCGGAAAACGACAGGCCCTCGCAGGCAAAGAATTCCTTGTCGTCACCGGATCCTCCGAAACAGGGCTCCTATGCGGTTCCGAAGCCACTCCGGAAAGCTCGGTTTTCCGATCAGGGCCGGGGCGCTTTCCGACGCGGTGATCTCCGTGCGGGCAAGCTCCTTTCCCTCCAGAAAAAAGACAACCTCTCCGACCTTTTCTCCGGCCTCCACCGGCGCAAAGAGAAACGGCTCATAATCCACGGCCGTTTCAACATTCGCAAGCTCGCCCTCTATCAAAGCAGCGGTCATCGGCCCTGCGGAACACCTCACGGAAAAGACGCCGGAACCCGCGACGGGAATCCGAATATCGTCCACAAGGCCGGAGAGTTCCTCCGCCCGCAGGAGACCGAAATATTTTTCATAGACCGTTTTGTGATAATTCCAGTCGTCCGAACAGTGGAGCGTCACGCAGATCAGCGAGACGCCGTTTTGTTCCGCAGAGGAGACGAGACAGCGGCCCGATTTCTTGGTAAAGCCCGTCTTGACGCCGTCCGCGCCCTCCACAAGCCGCAGGAGGCGGTTGTGATTGCTCAGCCACCGGTCGCAGGGCGGATTTCCGTAGCGCACCTGCATAGACGTCTGCGAGCAGATCGCCGCAAAATCCGGGTTTTTGAGCGCCTCGCGGGCAAGCAGCGCCATATCGTAGGCGGTGGAATAGTGTTCCTCGTCGTCGAGGCCGGATGGCGTGACGAAATGGGTGTTCACCATCCCGATCTCGGCCGCGCGGAGATTCATGCGCTCGGCAAAGGCTTCAACGGAACCGGCGATCCGGACCGCGGCGGCATTCGCGGCGTCGTTCCCCGAGGCGAGCAGCATCCCCGCCGCCAGAACGCGCAGCGTCACCCGGTCCCCCGCCTGTAAGCCCATCGAGGAACCTTCCACCTGAATCGCGCGGCTGTCCACCAGAAAATACCGGTCGAGGTTTTCCTCTTCCAGCGTCAGCAGGGCCGTCATGATCTTGGTGGTGCTGGCCATCGGCAGAATCTCATCCTGATCCTGCTCAAAAAGGATCCTACCGCTCGCTTCGTCGATGAGCACCGCAGCCCCGCAGTCGGCGAAAGATGCCGTGCGGAGATTGAGCACGATCAGAAAAAACAGAAATCCCGCCGCCAGCTTCTTCAAACTCACATCACCCGGAAAAAACTATGCTTCCGGGCGCCGTTTCATTCCGCGGATTTTACGGGCTCCGCAGACGCTTCCGCCGTTATAGTTTCGGCTGTCTCTCCGGCTTTGGCGTCTTTTTTGTCCTTTTTCTTCACCAAAGAAGAGACCGTATCGATCACATCCGGCACCATGTTGGCGATGCGCTCCGGGATGTTGTCCTTATCCGCAATCTGGATCAGGCGGACGCTTTTCTCTTTGATAACCAGAAACGCGACCGGATTGATGCTGACGCCGCCGCCGCTGCCGCCGCCGAACATGTCCTTGGGGCTGGTGGTCGGGAAGTCGGAGCCGCCGGATGCGAATCCGAAGCTGACCTTGGAGATGGGAATGATGGTCGTGCCGTCCGGCGTGCAGATCGGACTGCCGATGACGGAATTGGAATCGACGAGCCCTTTCAGATTGTCGAGGGATACGTTGAGAAGGCCTTCCACGTTCTTTTCGCTCATGTCTGTCTCTCCTTTATTGAAGTTTGTTGTTTCTTTTCCGCCGGGCGCTGTTTCTTTGCCTTTCTGATTCTGCGAAGCCGCTCCCGTTTCTTTTTTCTGTCCGAAAGCCATTTCATCAGCAGACCCAGCCCGATGCCTCCGCCGCCCAGAAGGGCCATCAGCGGCGTCAGACGGGCCTCCGCTTCCGCATGGAAAATCTCTTCCGTTGCAAGGAAATCCGGCCGCACGCGAAATTCCGTTCTCTGGATCCGGATGAAATTCCGCGCCGTCGCGAGCGCCGTGCCGAGATAGGCGCAGACCCGGCCGTAATGAACCGCGCAGTCCGCGGCGTCCTCGCCGGCGACCGTCCAGTCGATCCGGAGCCTGCGGATGCGGAGACTCCGAAAAATCAGCCGGAGACCGCCCTTGCACCGCGAAAGATAATCGATGGCGCCGTCGATGACCTCCTCCGCCGCGAGCTTCCGCTTTTTCTTCTGCGGCTTCTGCTCCGGCCGGGCAGGCTTCTCTTTCTCCGGCTTTTTTTCTTTCTCCGGCGGCGGATAGAACGTCACCGTCCAGAAAAGCCACTTCCCGGAGATGTGAAGCTCGTCCTCATACTTTGCCAGAACCCGGACCGGGATCAGAAGCGGCACGAGGATCAGCGCCAGAATGCCGCCCGCAATATACCAGCCCATCCCGTCACCTCCGGCAGGCTTTCGTTTTCCTCATTTTTTCTTATTTATAACGGCCGCTTCCCCCGGCAAACGCCGGAGGATTTTTTGGCGCGGCCGACATCTTTCTCTCCGGCTCTCCCGGCCGCAAAGACCTGTCTCCATACGAGAAAAGTCTCCATAAGCCGCAGCCCGGTGACTACTTATATGTCCTTCGTGGAATGCCGAAGCCACATGAACATCCATCAGCGGTACCGATCCGTCTTTTCAACAAATCAAAGGGTTTCCGCCGTTTCCGAAAGATCCTCGTTCTCCGTGTTTTCTTCCGCAAACAGAGACTGCTGGTTTTCCAGCGTGTCGTCGAACGGCCTCTCCTCGGCCTCCCCGGCGACCGGAGGCAGCTCCTCAAGCGAGCCCAGCCCGAAACAGCGCAGAAATACGGGCGTCGTCCGGTAGGCGATCGGCCGGCCCGGAAGATCCAGCCTGTCCCCTTCCTCGATCAGTCCCTTGTCGCAGAGCGTCGCGACGACCCCGGAGCAATCCACGCCGCGCACCTGTTCGACGAATCCCCTCGTCACCGGCTGATTGTAAGCGATGACCGCCAGCACCTCCAGCGCGGCCTGAGAGAGCGGCACACTGCGTTTGAGTTCCAGCGCGCTGCGGATGTCCGGCGCGTATTCCTTGCGGGAACAGAGCTGCCAGCAGTCGTCCAGACGCAGGAGCTCGACGGCGCCGCCGTTCTTTTCATATTTCGCGGCGAGGCTGTCCAAAACGGAGGCCGCCGCGTCCTCTTCAATTTCAAGAGCCGTCGCAAGGCGTTTCAGCGGAAGAGGCTCCCCGCTTGCGAAAAGGATGGCCTCCGCGCGGTTTTCATACTGTTCCAGTTGCAAGTTCCTCTTCCCCCTTTTTGACTTCCTTGTTCCTGTCGCCCATCGTCACGGTGGTGCAGTCGTCGCTGATGACCACCCGGCCGTTTTTGGAGAGCTCCAGCACCGCCAGAAACATCGCGATGCGCTCGGACCGGCCGCCGGAAAGAAACAGCTCACCGAGCTTCATGACGCCGTTTCTGTAGAGGCGGTGCAGCAGGATGATGGCGCGGGAGGCGATGGACACGATGCGCTTTTTGACGAGCGGATTGAAGAGTTCCTGCGGCGGAGGAAGCTTGCGCAGCCTCCTGCCCAGCGCGGAAAGGTAGGCCTGCGCGAGATCCTCCTTCGGATGGATGCGCGTATAGGTCATGTCGATCTCGATCGGCTCCGGGTCCCGGCAGAAGAGCTCGCCGCCGCAGTACATGCCTTTAAAAACCAGCGCCGCGTTCTTGCAGGCCGCGTATTCGATCAATTCTCCCTGCAATTCCTGTTTGAGTTTTTCGCCCTCGTCCTCATATTTCGGCAGCAGCATCGCGGTTTTGATGTAGACGAGCCGCGCCGCCGTCTCAAGGAATTCGGAGGCGTCCTCCAGATCGCTTAACCCTTCGATGCCGCCGATGCTCTCCATATATTGTTCCAGCAGCTCCGAGATATTGATGTCGTAAATATTGAGCTTATGCTTGGAGATTAAAAAAAGCAGGAGGTCCAGCGGGCCTTCAAACGCCTCCAGCCTGTATTGGAGCTTTTCCGGCAAAATGGATCCCTCCCGTTTCAAAAATCAAAATACAGGGGCTCAGACGGCCGCGGCGATCGCATTCAGGATCCAGTTGACCGGCTTGGTCAGGAAATCGAGGCCGCTGAAGACGGCATTTTGCAGATACGTCAGCGGTTCGGTGAGCACGCCGGTCCAGAGCAGCGCGAGCAGGGCGAGAAAAATGATATTCTCATACCGCATGATCTTAAAATACATATCCTTCGGCAGAAAATAGGTCGCCACGCGGGAACCGTCGAGCGGCGGGATCGGCAGCAGGTTAAAAACCGCAAGCCCGACGTTGATGAGAATCATATAGTACAGGATCATCTGAAGCGTGTCCACAAAAGAGGCGGCGCTCCCGAAAATGGTTGGGATATACAAAAGTTTATAGATCACCATAAGAAGGAACGCCATGGCCACGTTTGAAAGCGGCCCGGCCAGCGCGGAAAGCATCATGCCCCGCTTGGGATTTTTGAAATAGAACGGGTTGATCGGAACCGGTTTTGCCCAACCGAAGCCGAAGAGCAAAAGCGCCGTGGTTCCGATGGGGTCAAAATGAGCAAACGGGTTCAGCGTGAGCCTGCCCTGCTGCTCGGCGGTATGGTCGCCCATTTTGAGCGCCACATAGCCGTGGGCGCACTCGTGCACCGGCAGCGCGGTGAAGACCACAATGGCGCGGATCAGCAGCAGCCAGAGCGCGGTGTGAAGCCCGGATGAAAAAAGCGACATGTAAACTCTCCTTATGCGCAGAAATACTTATTATTTATTATAGAAGAAAATTCCGTATTTTACAAGACGAATTCCGCCTGCAATCAGAATCTTGACCGATTTTTCCATTTTTGCAGATTCTTATAAAAAATATATATTTATAAAGGCAATCCTGCAATTTTTTTTCGGCAACCACTTGCATTTATATCTTATATTTGATAAAATAACGCTGTTGACTGTCTCTAAGTAAAAGGAGGTACTACTATGGCAAAATGTGATTTCTGCGGAAAAGGCGTTACTTTTGGTATTAAGGTTTCCCATTCCCACAGACGTTCCAACCGTGAATGGAAACCCAACGTACGCCGCGTCAAAGCCATCGTCAACGGAGTTCCCTGCCACGTTTACGCCTGCACGCGCTGCCTGCGTTCCGGCAAAGTCGTCCGCGCAGCCGAATAACGGATTCCGTCCAACAGAATGCCTGCCTCCGCTTATCCGGAGGCTTTTTCTTTCGGCAGACAAAAATCCTTGCAGCAAAAAAACAGTGCCGTCCGATTACGGGCGACACTGTTTTTTGTTTTAGATATAATTTGGAGTGGATTTGATTTTGATTTGCCTTGTATCGGGCTCATGGGAATCTGCCGTGACGGATGAGCACGGCTTGATCAAAAGTCGCGTACAGACGGCTTTTCCCCTCGGGGACACAGGAGAAAAATATAAGCGCAGGCCCGGCATGCCCGTATTATCCAATCGGTATCAGATTTCCGCTTCCGCGTATGTTTCGTACATCACCGTATCGGCCAGCGGCTTTCTCTCCGTGGCATGGCGTTCCGGGCTCAGGAACCCCTTTTCCGGATACCCCAGAATCAGCAGCGCGGTAGGTTCTATATAGTCCGGAAGATTAAATTCTTCCCGGATAATCCGCGGATCAAAAAGGCCGACCATAACGCTTCCGATCTCCAGTTCCCTGGCTGCCAGCATCATGTGATCGCAGAGGATGCCGATATCCAGATCGCCCGAACATTTCTGATCAAAGGGACGAATCAGGGCATCCCTGGTATCCCGGCATACGATCAAAACGCAGGAAGAACCGAAGGTCCGGTATGCCCTTCGGACTTTGGAGAGGTTTTCCGGGCTCTGAACGACGAGAATCCGCTGCGGCTGCCGGTTGCAGGCACTCGGCGCGACCCTTCCCACGGACAGAATCCGCTCCAGATCCGCCTTTTCAATTTTTCGATCGGTAAACCCCCGCGTGGTGCAACGTGATTTTGCCAATTCAAAGAAATCCATGTTTTTTCTTCCTTTTTCGCCAAATTTCAGGCGGGATGAAAATCCAACGCCGGCCGCCGCAAAAAGAGAGCGCCGCCCGGTTTCTTTCGCGAGAATGCCGCTTATTATCAGCGAGCTCTCCGTTCCCCCATTTATCTGAAAACAGAAACTTTTTCGGCCGCGGGGATCGTCGACACTCTTATCATATTGCCGGCCTCCTGTCGCCGCAACCTATTTTCGTTGTTCTTCCGCTCAGTTGGTCACGGTGTCGACGCCGACCGCGTCCATCTCCTCCATCCGGAGCGCCTCGATGTAATAAAACGGGTACGGATCCTGCCCGCCGCCCGGATACATCGCGCCCTCGCGCAGAATGCCGGTCACCCGGATCCAGCTGCTCTCCGAAACCAGCGCCGAAAGGTCCTCGTCGGTGGAAAATTCAAAACTCACATAGCCGCCGCTGCAATATGGGCAGGACGGGCCCTTCCGCCCGACGAAGCTGTAACCGCCGAGATCGACGTAATATCCCTCGATCTCCACGATTTTGCCGTCGTAGTCCTCGAAGTTAATGTACCAGTCGTTGATCTGCGTCGCATAGAGGTTGTCGCCGACTACGATGTCCGGGTCGGAGATGTCGACGGCCGCCTTGTCCGCCTCGATGTCGTAGGGATAGACGTCGTACGGCTCGCTGTTTTCTATTTCGGAGCCGTTTTCCGCGGCGGAATCTTCTGCGGCAGAGACGGAACCGGAGGCGTCCGTCCCGGAAGGCGCGGTATCCGGCACGGAGGTTTCGGAAGCGGCGGCCTCGGATTCCTCCCCGGAAGATCCCGTATTTTCAGCATGCTCATCGGATTTATTTTCGCAGGCACAGAAAAGGGACAACATCAAAAACAAAACCAGCGCCAAAACGGCTTTTTTCATTTCATCAGATCCTCTCCCGGATTTTTTCGATCACGGCAAACACAAGGAACACCAGAATATCCGTCACCACGATACAGGCTCCCGTCGGCACCGAGGCGAGATAGGAGACCGTGATGCCCGTCAGAAAACAGCATACGGAGAGCAGCGCGCTCACCAGAATGGTCGTTTTGAAGCGCCGGCAGACCCGCATGGCGGTCAGCGACGGGAAGACGATCAGGCTCGAAATCAGCAACGTGCCCATCATCCGCATGCCCAGAACCACGGTGATGGCGGTGAGAAACGCGATC
The DNA here is from genome assembly GCA_035593545.1 of Oscillospiraceae bacterium. Classification (GTDB taxonomy): domain Bacteria; phylum Bacillota; class Clostridia; order Oscillospirales; family Ruminococcaceae; genus UMGS1668. The sequence goes on from DAOSWK010000029.1 coordinate 11,362, forward strand.
AGCATATTGTAGAGCTTGGTCCGCACCCCGGTGGCGGCCGAAAAGGCCTCGTCGAAGGTCACGGCAAAGATCTTGTTGTAGAACAGAATGTAGAGCAGCAGCACCGCCGCGCTCAGGATCACCGAGAGCGTCACGTCGCTCTTGCTCATGGCGAGGATGCTGCCGAACATGTAGTTGCAGACGTCCGTATTCATGCCGGTGGTCAGCGAAACCGTCATCACGCCCACGGCGAGCGCTCCGCTGCACATGAGCGCCGTGGCCGCGTCTCCTTTGATTTTAGAGCTGTCCTTGACTTGAAGCAGAAGAAACGCCGCCACGACACAGATCGGGATCGCTACCGTCATCGGCGCGGCGTTCATCGCATAGGCGAGTGCCAGCGCTGCAAAACCGACATGGGAGAGGCCGTCCCCGATCATGGAGTAGCGCTTCAGCACGAGCGTCGCGCCCAACAGAGACGCGCACAGGGAGACCAGCACGCCGACAATCAGCGCCCTGACAAGAAACGGATAGGAAAGCATCTCCAGAAACGTGCTCAGCATTCGGCCTCACCTCCCACGAAGCGGCGGCCGAGGTCGCTCTTAGTATATTCCGCGGCGGTGCCGAAAAAGAGCTGCCGGTTCCCCAGATGGAGGATGTGGCTCGCCTCTTCAACGGCCCCGCGGATGTCGTGCGAGACCATAACGATCGTGATCTTCTGTTCCCGGTTGAGCGAGGCGATCAGGCGGTAAAATTCCGCAGTCATCACGGGATCGAGTCCTGTGACCGGCTCATCCAGCAGCAACAGCTTTTTGGTCGCGCACAGTGCCCGCGCAAGCAGAACGCGCTGCTGCTGCCCGCCGGAAAGATCGCGGTAACAGCGGTTCCGGAGCGCCTCGATCCCCAGCAGGCGCAGATTGTTCTGCACCTCCTGTTTGTCGGTCTTTGAATACCAAGGATGAAATCCCCTGCTGTTGAGCCGCCCGGAGAGCACCACCTCATACACGCTGGCCGGAAAATCCTTCTGCGCGGCCGTCTGCTGCGGCAGATAACCGATCTCAGTTGCTTTGAGGCCGTCTCCGGTCAGGATTTCCCCCTGAGAGGGCTTCTTGAGATGCAGCAGACCTTTTAACAGCGTGCTTTTCCCCGCGCCGTTCTCCCCCACGATACACAAATAATCCCCCGAGTTGACACCAAAGTCGACGCCGGTCAGCACGGTCGTGCCCTCATAGGCAAAGGACACGTCCCGGCAGGTCAGTAACGCCATAATCTAATCTCCTTCTGTACGCAGCTGCTCGTCGAACCATACGTCAAATTCATCCAAAACGGCATCCAGAACGTCTTTTCCCCGAATGCCGAGCAGCTCGATCCCACCCTCCGGATGGGTAATAAATTCATAAAAATAGACATCCTCGCTCTTCTTTTCGGCGGGAGTCAGCGCGAGGTACTCCCGGCCGCCATAAGTGATGACAACGAGCGGCAGAAGCCGGAGAACGCTGTCGTCCTCAAGCGTGAGCGTCATTGGGTCGACGCGCTCCGGCGCCCGATGGGAAACATCCCTGCGGTCGCCCTTTCCGGCGGAAACCGAATCGCGGACCCGGCAGGTCTCCCCTTTTTTATTTTCTAAAAAAGCGCGATTTCCTTCCGATTTCCGGCGGGCGACAAAGACACGGCGTGCAGGAGTTTCTCCTTCCTGCACGTTCTTTTTCTTATGGACACTCACTCTCTGCGGCATGGTTCTCTCCGGACGGCGAAGAAACATACGCTCCCGGCATCCCGGGCCATGCTCCGCCGTCTCTGTCCTTTCGGCAAATATGGATTTCCCCGCGGTCCCGCTTAAAAAGGCGGGGCCGCGGATTTTTTTTCAGTTCAGCGCCTCGCGGAGCACCTCCACATTGTGTTCCATCAGGCTGAGATAGGTGGCGCCGGCGGCAAAATCATCCGCGCTGACGTTGTGGACGGCGTTCAGAAGCTCCTTTTTCGCGCCGGTCGCCTCGCAGATCGAGTCGCACATCTGCTCGTTGGAAAGCTCGATGTGGAACACGACGGGGATGTTGTCCTCCTTCACCTTGTTGATCAGGAAGGCGATCGTGGCCGCATCCGCCTCCGTATCCGTCGAGCAGCCGGGGAACGCGGCATAATACGTCAGGCCGAATTCTTTACAGAAATATAGGAACGGAAAGCGGTCGCCGACGATGATTTCCTTGCGGGCCGCACTGTCGATAACCTCCCGGAACTCGTCGTCAAGGGCCTGAAGATCGCCGAGATAGGCGGTCGTATTCTGCTCATAGGTCTCCTGATTTTCCGGATCAATCTCACAAATGGTATCGCTGAGCTTCTGCACGATCAGCATGGCGTTGGCCGGAGAGGTCCAGACGTGCTCATCCAGTTCAGGCTCTTCTTCGTCGGACTCGCTTTCGTCTTGTTCATCCTCTTCTGCCTGCATTCCCTCGACATGCTCCTCTTCCACGGTCTCGACGCAGTCCATCAGTTTCACGGTCTCCATGCCGCTCTGATCGACGGATTCCAGAATCCCGGAGACCCATTCGTCCGAGTCGCCGCCCACATAGACAAACAGGTCACAGTTTTCAATGGTGATCATATCCTGCGGCGTGGGCTCGTAGCTGTGGCTCTCCGCGCCCGGCTTCAGCAGCATCGTGAGGTCCGCGGCCTCCCCGACGATCTGCCGGACGAAGTCATATTCCGAAAAATTTGTGCAGACGATGCTGATCTTCTCTTCCGTCTCCTCGACCTCGGACGAATCCGGTACAGAAGAGGACTCGGCCTCCTCACTCTTCGTGCAGGCGCTCAGGGAAACGGCCATCAAAAGGCTTAAAATAATAGATAAAAAACGCTTCATAAAGAAATTTCCTCCCAAATGCACGTCGGGGGTTTCAGGCTTTCCGGGGCGTTTTGGCTCCGGAAGTTTCCTTCCCGACCATAAAATAAAATCGGCAGGCAAAACCATCCGCCGAAACCGGGCGTTCCTGCGGCGGCTTCGGCATGAATCTGCCGTTTTGTTTTGAAAAAATCAATGTCTTTTTTAAAAAAGCGCAAAAAGACGGGGCCTTCCGCCGACCGATCGGGCGGAATCCCCTTTGGGAGGTTCAATCATTCAACCGGACCTTCTGGAGAATCGGCGTGCTGAAAAAGGCGCGGTCCGAACACCGGCAGACGATCCCGGAAACGGCAAGACGGACCATGATGTGGAGCATAACCCCCGTGACGGCCGCGCCGATCAGCGCCAACGTCCTTACGCAGACCTTGATCTCATGGCAGATCGGGCAGTTTTCACCCGTGCAGTCGTGGTCGGCCTCCTTCGCAATAAAAACGACGGACAGGATCACGGCGGATAAAACGGCCGCACTGAGCAAGAGTGCAATCGCCCTGTTTTTTATTGTCATGATTTCCCCCCGCCTTATGTCGAACCGCGTCATTTGCAATTTTTGCACAGACCGTACAGCACGGTCCTGTTTTTGCTGATCTCGAAGCCGTCCGCTTTGGAGACCGTATCGAGCATCTGCTCCGCGGCCGCGGCGTCCATATGGAAGGTCCGGCCGCATTTTGTGCAGGTCAGATGGATGCAGTTCCGGCAGGCGTCCGCGTCCATATATTGATAAAAGACCTCCCGGCTGCCCTCTTTCACAAAACAGCAGACAAGTCCCGCTTCCTCCAGCGACTCCAGATTGCGATACACGGCGCTCAGGCTGATGCCGCTTTTTTCAAGCGCCTCCGCGACCTGCTTTGCGGAAAATTGCCGGTCCGGATGACTTTGCAAAAAAGAGATCAGCTCTTTTCTCTGCTCCGTAAGATAGCGCGCCAATTCCTTCGCCTCCATAATTTGCGAATCATTCGCAAATTATCATAGCGCCGGTTTTGCTCTTTGTCAATAGCGGATCGGCACCCTGCAAATTTTTTTGCTTGTCCATGAAGAGAATTCCCACCCTTAAAAGCGACGGCCGGCCGGAAATCCCGGCGCATGCGGCCCGGCGGAAAAAATCCGCCCTATGCCGACAAATTTCGGCATAGGCGGCGGGTCACAATACAAGCGGATAAAAAAACAGCGTCCGGACAAAACGGACGTCGTTTCACGTATGGGCTTTCCCGGCGTCCCGGCGGCCGGCCGGAAATCGTCATGGGCAAGAGGTATTTTATTTTTCGGAAAGGGATTTTTTCTTTTCCTCCGCGGCGTTCTCTTCGAAAGGATCTTCTTGAGGGTCGGCCTCCCGCAGGATTTCCCGGATCCGGTGGAGACTGAAGATGACGATCAGCAGCGGAAAGACGCCGTAGAGCAAAAACATGGGCATCAGGCCGCCGCGGTCCGCCTCCGGCACGGAGCGATACATCCCGGCGCCGAGCCAGATGAAGAACAGGCAGACCGCCAGCATCAGAGCCAGCGTCGCCGCGAGCTGTTTTGTCTTATGATTCAGCTTCATGGCTTTTCCTCTTTTTTATTGGTCTTGGGCGGCACCGGGAAGAAATTCTCCTTGCCGTGGCGGAAACGGGCGATGTTTTCCCGGTGGGCATAGAACGTCAGCCCCATGATGATCAGGGCGCTGACCGTATCCGGCAGGACGACGGTCAGGAAATCCGCCCCCTGAAGCATGAGCACAAGAAAGGTCAGCACCGGATAGATGGCCGAGCCGGTCAGAGAGATTGCCGAGACGATACGGATGATGAAGATAATCGGAACAAGGCCGATCAGCAGCGTCCCAAAGACCATCCAGTTGAGAAACAGCATGGCGCCGAACGCGGTCGCCACACCCTTTCCGCCGTGAAAGCCGAAATAGATCGGAAAAATATGCCCCAGCACGACGAAAATTCCGGCAATATACCCCAGATCCACGCCGAACACCGGATCCGAGAAGATGACCCTCGCAAGGAAAACCGCGGCGGATCCTTTGAGAAAATCGCCGACAAAGGTGATGGCCGCCAGCTTTTTTCCGTAGGTGCGGAGCATATTGGTCATGCCGGCGCTTCCGCTGCCAAACTCGCGGATATCCGGCACGCGGAAAAGCCTTGAAACGATGATTGCCATGTTGCAGCTGCCCAGCAGGTAGGAAAGCGCCGCCGTGCACGCAACAGACAGCAGAAAGGAACCCCACTCGCCCATATGATGTTCGGCAAAGGCTCAGCCTTTGTCCTTCCCCCTTTCCCGAACCAAAATACGAATCGGCGTTCCGGTCAGGCCGAACGTCTCCCGGATCTGGTTCTCAATATAACGCTGATAGGAAAAATGAAACAGGTCGGAACGGTTGCAGAAAACGACAAACGTCGGCGGTTTGACGGAGGCTTCCGTCATGTAATACAATTTCAAATGTTTACCCTTATCGGACGGCGGCTGCACCTTTGCGGTCGCATAGGCCAGCATATCGTTGAGCGTACCGGTCGTGATGCGGCGGCAGTTTTGCTCATAGGTGCTGAGAATCGCCTCAAACAGCTTGTCGAGCCGCTGGCCGGTCAGCGCCGAAATATAGACGATCGGCGCATAAAGCATGAAGCTGAGGCCGATTTGCAGGTTTTTGGTGAATTCGTTCATGGTGCTGTCGGTCTTTTCGACGGCATCCCACTTGTTGACGGCGATCACGCAGGCCTTGCCCTGCTCGTGGCAATAACCGGCCACCTTGGAATCCTGTTCGGTGAAGCCCTCGGTCGCGTCGATCACGATGACGCAGACGTCCGCCCGGTCGACGGCCATGTAGGCGCGCAGAACGCTGTACTTTTCGATATTGTCGTCCACCCTGCTCTTGCGGCGAATGCCCGCCGTATCGATCAGGACGAATTTGCCGAAGTCGTTTGTGATCGCCGTATCGGTGGCGTCGCGCGTCGTGCCGGCCTCATTGGCAACGATCATGCGCTCCTCCCCGGCGATCCGGTTGACGAGACTGCTCTTTCCGACGTTCGGCTTGCCGAGGATGGCCACCTTGATGACGTCCTCCTCTTCCTCTTCCACACGGTCGAAGTCAATATACTGGAAACAGGCGTCCAGCAGGTCTCCGGTGCCGTGGCCGTGTACGGAGGAGACCGCGATCGGATCGCCGAGGCCGAGGTTATAGAATTCATAGAATTCCGCCGGCGGCGCGCCGATCGAGTCGCACTTATTGACGCAGCAGACCACGGGCTTGCCGCTTCTGCGCAGCAGGGTGGCGATCTCCTCGTCGTTCGCGGTGACGCCGGCCGTAAGGTCCGTCACCAAAATGATCACGTCGGCGCTTTCGATGGCGACATTCGCCTGATCGCGCATTTTGGAGAGCATGTCGTCTCCGGTATTCGGCTCGATGCCGCCGGTATCTACCAGCATGACCGTATGGCCGAGCCATTCGCATTCGGCATAGATGCGGTCCCTTGTCACGCCGGGGGTATCCTCGACGATGGCAAGGCGCCGGCCGGTCAGTTTGTTAAAAAGCGTGGATTTGCCGACATTCGGCCGCCCCACGATGGCGATGATCGGTTTCGACATAGGTTCCTCCGATTTCTCCTTTAATCCGTTTCCTCGTAAAGGACTTCGCAGCGGCTCTCTTCCTCTTCGCCCAGCATGGCGCAGAGCAGCGAATAGCCGTCGTTTTTTATCATGAGCACCGGAATGCCGAGCTCATGCTCAAGCTCCTCCGGCGTCTTATCATCCAGAAAGCGGTCATGCTCATAGCGCAGGGTTGATTCGCAGATGAGCAGCGCCTCTCCGGGATTTTTCTTTTTCATTGTCTCGGCGATGTCCCCGCCGGTCAAAAGGCCGGTGACGGTGACGTTTTCGCCGAAGAAGCGGTTTTCGACCGCCGTGACCGCGACTTGGAGCCCCGGGAATTTTTCCTCTGCAAACGCCGAAAGCTCCCTAAGAAGACTCTCGGCCGCCTTTCCGGTCGCGACGGATACTTTTCTGTGAATCTCTTCCGTCGGATGGTCGCCAAGCGCCTCCAAAAACTCCCGCTTCAGCAGAGCCGAGAGACCGACGCCGTTTTCGAGCTGCGTGAATTCGCCGTAATATTCCTCATCCGGCATCGGGCGCTCCGCCTTGATGAAAAACTCATCTGCGGGATAGGCGACGCGTTCTCCGCGCAGGGCGAGCTGCTCCTGCTGGAACGCCTC
>DAOSWK010000030.1:0-18344 GCA_035593545.1 Oscillospiraceae bacterium
ACCGGCACACGGCGCTTTTCTATTCTTCCCGGGATACCTTGCTGATTCCAAAGATCAGCCGCAGGAACGGCGCGAGGAAACGGGGACTGTTGAATACCACGACTTTCACGAAAACCACCTCCGCAGGACTATCTATGTTTTCCGAGGGCGCATCCGGCCGCGATGGCGATCACCGCGATAAGAAACAGAATCGGCATCAGCGGGAACAGAAGCCCGATCAGCAGCCCTGCGCCGAAAAAAATAAGCAGCAGCGGGTCCATACCGCAAAAGCAGGGCCATCCGCATCTTTTCTGCATCATATAAGACCATCTCCTCCGGATACGTGTCGTTCCATCTTACGCCGAAAGCGCCGATCCGGTGACGAATTCTTTTTCCGACGCTTACATATCTTTAAGAGATTGCAGGAATTGGAGGGGAAAACGATGGCGAAAAGAGGATTGGCTGTTATTTTGGCGCTGCTGATTTCGCTGCTGGCGGCGTCTCCCGCCTGCGGGGACAGGCTGGTCACGCAGGAGGAAATCGATGCGATTGTCAAGGAATCGGATGTGGAGCCCACGGTGACCATCCACGCAAAATCGGCGATTCTGATCGAGCGCAACACCGGGATTGTGCTGTTTGAGTATAACGCGGATATGCAGACCGCGCCGGCCTCGATCACCAAAATTATGACGCTGCTTCTGGTCATGGAGGCCATGGAGGCGGGCAAATTCACCTTGGATACGGAGGTCACCGCCTCGGAGCACGCCTGCTCGATGGGCGGCAGTCAGATCTGGCTCGAGCCGGGTGAGGTCATGACCGTCGACGAGCTGCTGCGCGCCACGGCGATCGCCTCCGCCAACGACACCTCGGTTGCGCTGGCGGAGCTCGTCGCCGGAAGCGAGGAGGCCTTCGTCAATCAAATGAACGAGCGGGCGGTCGAGCTCGGCATGACGAATACGGTGTTTCAAAACGCCACGGGCCTCGATGCGGAGGGACATCTCTCCACCGCGCGGGACATTGCGATTATGTCGGCGGAACTGCTCAAACATGATTTGATTAAAAAATATTCGACCGTCTGGATGGATTCTCTCCGGGACGGCGAGACCGAGCTCACCAATACCAACCGCCTTGTCCGGTTCTATAAGGGCTGCACCGGGCTCAAGACCGGCTCGACGGATGTTGCAGGCTGCTGTCTCTCCGCCTCGGCGGAGCGCGACGGCATGGAGCTGATCTCGGTCACGCTCGGTTCCGCCAACAATAACGAGCGGTTCGCGGCCGCGCGGAAGCTCCTGGACTTCGGCTTTGCCAACTACGAGGTTGCCGTTCCGACGTATACCGGGGAGGCGCTGGAAGCCGTCCGGGTCAGCTTCGGCACGGCGGATGCGGTTCCGATCGTCTTCGGCGAGGCGGAGCCGTTACTTCTGGCCAAGGGCGAGGCGGAGGGCCTGACGCAGACCATCGAGCTCGTCGATTCGCTGGAGGCGCCGGTCACCGAGGGAGATACGGTGGGGAAAGTGACAGTGGAGCTCAACGGGGAGTATATCTCCGAATACCCGGTGCTGGCGGCGGAGACCGTGGAGCGGATGACGTTCTTTAGAGCGTTCGGCCTGCTTTTGTTTGAATGCGCCGGGACAAAGCGCGTTTCCGAGGAGGAAGAGATGCCGAAGACGGAAACGGAGTCGGAGGCCTCTTCGGAAGCCCCTTCACCGGAAATCGAAAGCTCCTCGGCCGCGGAGAGCGGTTCCTCGGCAGGGGAGAGCAGTTCTTCGGAGGAGGAGAACGACACCTCCGCCGGTGAGACGGAGGGCACCTCGGAAGAGGAAAGCTGAAATACTCCGTCGGAGGGAGAACAGGGTATGGGGCCGGAACGGTCCGCGCGGAGGAACCCGTTGCGCCGCCGGGTTTTGCAGATAAATTTTTCGGTCCCTACCTTGAAATGGAAAGCACTTTCGGGTACAATAAAGAAAAAGAAATCCCGGGAGGGCGGTTTATTTGGTTTCGCTTGAGTTTTCCGGCCTGAAAAACTTCATAGACGAAACGGAGTTCCGCGTCGTTGCGCCGGAGACGGAGCGTGCTCTTGCCCTGCTGAAGAGCGGACAAGGTGCGGGCGCGGAATTTACGGGTTTTATCGCCCTGCCGGAGAACTATGACAAAAAAGAATTTCTGCGCATCAAAGAAGCCGCGCAGATCATCCGCGAGCAAAGCGATGTCCTGATCGTCATTGGCATCGGCGGCTCCTATCTCGGAGCCAGCGCTGTCATCGAGCTGCTGACATCGCCTTTTTATAATCTTCTCAGAAGAAACGGCACGGAGATCTATTTCGCCGGGAACAGCCTTTCTTCCGACTCGCTGAACGAGATCGTCTCGCTCTGCGAGGGGAAGGACGTCTCGGTCAATGTCATCTCCAAATCCGGCACCACCACCGAGCCGGCGCTGGCCTTCCGGGTTTTCCGGAGGCTGCTGACCGAAAAATACGGGGCGGAGGGCGCGAAAAAACGGATCTTCTGCACGACCGACCGGGCAAAGGGTACGCTGCGTGCCCTTGCCGACGCCGAAGGGTGGGAGACCTTCGTCGTGCCGGACGACATCGGCGGCAGGTTCTCCGTTCTGACGCCGGTGGGGCTCTTGCCGATCGCGGTGGCCGGTATCGACATCGACGCGCTGATGTTCGGCGCCGCCGAGGCGAAGCGGGTCTGCTGCGGCCCGGAGTTCGGGGAAAATCCGGCTCTGCGCTATGCGGCGGCGAGGCGGATTCTCGGCCGGATGGGCAAATCGGTCGAGCTGCTTGTCAGCTACGAGCCGGCCTTCCGTCAGATGGCCGAGTGGTGGAAGCAGCTCTTCGGCGAGAGCGAGGGCAAGGATGGGAAAGGCATTTTCCCGGCCTCGGCCATCTTCTCCACCGACCTGCATTCGCTCGGGCAGTTCATTCAGGAGGGCAGCCGCACGATGTTCGAGACGGTTGTCCGTTTTGAAAAACCACGGCAGGATTTTATCATCGAAAAGGACGCCGCGGATCCGGACGGGCTCAACTTTCTGGCGGGGCAGGGGCTTTTCGCCATCAACGAAAAGGCGCGGCAGGGTACGCTTCTCGCCCATACCGAGGGCGGCGTTCCCAACATCGGAATTTCGGTTCCGGACCGCAGCGCCTTTGAGCTCGGCTGGCTGATTTATTTCTTCGAGATCGCCGTCTCCGTTTCGGGCTATCTGCTGGGTGTTAACCCGTTCGACCAGCCCGGCGTGGAGGCCTATAAAAAGAACATGTTTGCTTTGCTCGGCAAACCGGGCTATGAGGACCTGCGGGCCTCTCTGGAGCAAAAGCTCCGGTAATTTCCGGTCAAACTGCGTTCGCGCATATGATAATACAAAGAACTGGGGGAGACAAAAAATGATCAAGTTCATCCTCGGACCGAAAGGTTCCGGAAAGACCAAATTTATGCTGGACAGCATCGCCGAGGCGGTAAAAAACAGCACCGGCGACGTCGTCGCCGTAGAACGCGGCCAAACCATGTACTACGACATTGACCACAGCGTCCGCCTGATCGACATTGATGAATATGATATTTCCAACTATGATTCCTTCTACGGGTTTCTCGCCGGGCTGATGGCCGGCAACTACGATATCACCGATATTTTCATCGACGCCACCTTCAAGATCGCGGGCCGCGACTACGAGGCCTTCGCCAAGATGATCGACAAACTGCTCCGTCTGACCGATGATTTCAACACGAGCGTCGTGTTCGCCCTCTCCTGCGAGAAAACAAATCTGCCGGAGCGCATCCATCAATACATCATCGAACGGTAAAAAATCAAAAGAAATTTCCCTGTGGGGTCTGTCCCGCAGGGAAATTTTTTTGCCTTCCCGCATATCGTTTTTTAAATCTCTTTTGCAGGAAGGTCGGGTATCATGAAGAAAATTCTGATTGTGGGACTGGGAAACGTGGGAACGGCGGCCGTGAAAGCCGTCCAAAGCGCGCCGGACATGGAGGTGTGCGGGATTCTCCGCAGAAACGCGGTGCCGTCCGGGGAGTTCCCCGACATACCTGCCGTGCGGGAGGTCGCGGAGCTGCCGGAGCCTCCGGATGCGGCGATCCTCTGCCTGCCGTCGGAGCTTGCGCCCGACTGTGCCGCCCGGCTTCTCGCCCTCGGCATCCCGACGGCGGACAGCTTCGATATGCACGACCGGATTCCGGCGCTGAAGGAGAGGCTGGGCCGTATCGCCAAGGAAAAATCCGTCGCCGCCCTGACCGCGGCCGGCTGGGATCCCGGCCTCGATTCCGTGGTGCGGGTCCTGATGGAGGCGTCCTTCCCGGATGGGGAGACGGTCACGGATTTCGGGCCGGGGATCAGCATGGGCCATTCCGCCGCGGCAAGGAATTGCGCCGGCGTAAAAGATGCGCTGTGCTTCACGCTGCCGCTCGGGCAGGGAAGACACCGCAGGGTACTCTATGTGGTGCCGGAGGAGGGGCATCCGCCGGAGGAGGTCCGGGCGGCCATTCTCCGAAGCCCGTATTTTGAGCACGGCGAACTGGATATTCTGTTTGACGAAAGCCTCGGTCGTTTCCGCCGGCGGGATCACCGGGTCAGAATCACTCGCGCCACCACGCTGGCGGACGGCGCCTCTCAAATTCTGAGTTACCGCATGAGCATCGAAAATCCTGTGCTTACCGGGAACCTGCTCTGCTGCGCGGCAAGGGCTGTGCTCAAACTGGCCCCCGGATGCTACACGCTCGACGAAGTGCCGCCGCGCATGCTGTTGCCGGAGGGAGCGACCCCGCTGATTTAATGCCTGCGCCCGCCCCGGAGGAATTCATCCGCCGTAACGCCGAAGAAATCCGCCATCGCGAGAACCATCTCGAGATCCGGTTCCGCGGCGCCGCGCTCGTATTTGCTGACGGAAGTTTGGGAAATATGTAAAAGATCGGCGAGCTCCCGTTGGGTCAGCCCGCGTTCTTTCCGAAGCCGGGAAAGCGCTGTCCTCATGCAAAACCACCTCTTTTTTCTATTATAGGCCGCGGCCGAAACACTGGGAACCGGGGGTTGCAGGCAAAATTCCTGCCGAATTTTGCCGAAGATCTCCGGTTTTCCCCTTTCCCATTTTTTTTTCTTCTTCTATTGCAAAAAAGGGTTTCTCTCTGTTATACTAAACGGGTATGACATACGCTATTTATCTTGAAAGGGGAGACCTTATTTTGAAACAGTACACCGCGGACAAAATCAGGAACATAGCCCTTGCCGGACACGGCAGTGACGGCAAGACCTCCTTAACGGAAGCGATGCTCTACCTTGCCGGCGCAACCGACCGTCTTGGCTCCATCGCCGACGGGAATACCGTCTGTGACTTTGATCCGGAGGAAATCAAGCGTCAGATTTCCGTATCCTCCGCCGTTGCTCCGCTGGAGTATAAAGGCGCCAAAGTCAACGTGATCGATACTCCCGGACTTTTTGATTTTGCCAGCGGTCTTTATGAAGGCGTCCGCGCCGCAGATACGGTCCTCATCACCCTTTCCGCCAAATCCGGCACGCTGGTCGGCACAGAAAAGGCATGGAAGCTCGCGAGCGTCAGCAAAAAGGCCCGCGCGTTCTTTATCTCCAAGATCGACCAGGAAAATGCCGATTATTTCAAGGCGTTTGAATCCTTAAAAGAAAATTTCGGCGACATTGTCTGCCCGATCGTTGTTCCGGTCGGCGGCGTCTATGTCAACCTGATTGAGAAAAAAGCCTATAAATTTGAAAAAGGCAAGGCGGTCGAAGCTGCCATGCCTTCCGACGCGCGTCTGGAGGAACTCTCCATGTCGATCGCAGAGACGATTGCCAACACCAGCGACGACCTGATGGAAAAATTCTTCGCCGACGAGCCTTTCACCGCCGAAGAGATGGAAACCGGCCTGAAACAGGGTCTTCGCGACGGCACCATCGCGCCGGTCTACTGCGGCGACGCCATCACGTTAAACGGCGTGAGCCTGCTGCTCGACGCGGTCGTCAGAGACTTCCCGTCCGCCGAGGAGGCTTCCTCCGAGGTTGCCGAGGATGCGGACGGCAAGCCGGTCACGATCAAATGCAGCGCCGACGAGCCGCTGGCCGCGCTGGTTTTCAAGACCGTCGCCGACCCGTTTGTCGGAAAACTTTCCTTCGTCAAGGTCATCTCCGGCGCGATCAGTTCCGCGCTGACTCCGATCAATTCCAGAACCGGCCAGCCCGAGCGTCTGGGCAAGATGGTTATCGCCCGCGGCAAACAGCAGGATACCGTGGATTCCATCACCGCCGGCGACATCGGCGCCCTGACGAAACTCGCGGAAGCTCACACCGGCGATACCCTCTGTGATCCGAAGCGCGTCGTCTTCCTGAAAAAGAGCGATTTCCCGGCTCCGACCATGCGCATGGCCATCTTCTCCAAATCCAAGGGCGACGAATCCAAGGTCGCTTCCTCCATCGCCCGCATTATGGAGGAGGACGCCACCGTCAATTACGAGATGGATACCGAGACCAAACAGCAGATTCTCTCCGGCCTCGGCGATCAGCACCTTGATGTCGTGGTCAGCAAGCTGAAAAATAAATTCGGTATCGAGCTCGGCCTTGAGGCCCCTCATGTCGCCTACCGCGAGACCATCCGCAAGAAAGTCAAGGTTCAGGGCAAACATAAGAAGCAGTCCGGCGGCCACGGCCAGTACGGCGACGTCTGGGTCGAGTTTGAGCCGACCGACAGCGAGGATATGGTCTTTGAAGAGGCCGTGTTCGGCGGCTCCGTTCCGAAGAACTTCTTCCCGGCGGTTGAAAAGGGCCTGCGCGAGGCCAGCAAGACCGGTATGTTGGCCGGATACCCGATGGTAGGCCTGCTGGCGAGACTGGTCGACGGCTCCTATCACCCGGTCGATTCCAACGATATGTCCTTCCAGATGGCCGCCCGCCTCGCTTATAAAGCGGGCATCCCGCAGGCCGGCCCGGTTCTGCTCGAGCCGATCGGCGAGCTCAAGGTTCAGGTCCCGAGCTCCTATGCCGGCGACATCATGGGCGATCTCAACAAGCGCCGCGGCAGAGTGCTCGGCATGAATCCGATGGAGGACAATATCACCGAAGTCGTTGCCGAAGTGCCGATGAGCGAGACGACCGATTTCACGACCGCCCTTCGCTCGATGACGCAGGGCAGAGGCTCCTTCTCGCTGCACTTCATCCGCTACGACGAACTGCCGAAGATGCTCGAAGCCAGCGTCATTGAGGCCGCGAAACAGTGGATGGCCGCGGAAGAGGAGTAACCTTTTCCATCCGGCCGGACGTTTTTCCCGAAATCCTGCAAGATCACAGAAATCCCGTCATAGAATGATGACGGGATTTTTTTTATGAAAGGCGGGGGATTCCTTTATGCTGTCGGCCTCGATCCACGCGACCAGAAAAAAAGTGGTTGGCACGCTCTGCGTGATTCTTGCCATCCTGATTGCGGCAATCCTGTTCTTCTTTGGCCCGGAAAAGACGGAGGGCAGTGTGCGGCTTCTGACGGAGGAGGATCGGCAGGCCTACATGGCCTCTTTCGGCTGGGAGACGGGAACGGAACCCTCCGAGATCAAGACCATCGTCGTTCCGCAGGAGGATGACGCCCTCCTGCAGCAATATAATGAGATCCAGCTCGGGCAGGGCATGGATTTCACGGCCTTCAGCGGACAGGAGGCGGTTCGCTACACCTATGCGGTCACGAATTCGGACGACGGCGACACGCGCATCTGCCTCTATGTCTGCGACGGTGTGCTGGCCGCGGCCGATATAGCCTCCTTGGAGGCCGGCTGGCAGTACGGCATCGCCGGCCGGGCCGAGTCGGTCGGTTCCGACTCGGGCGATTTGGAGGAGGTCTGCGCCTCCTGTGAAGAGGAGGCCGGCATCTCCGGGGAGGAAGAATCCGGAGCCTCCGGCGCGGAGGAGACCTATGCCTCCTGTGAGGAGGAAAACGGCGCTTCCGGCGTGGAAGAGAACATGAATTCGATGGAGTCCGCCCTCTCTGAAATTGAGGAGTCCGCCGTCTCCGAAATCGAAGAATCCGCAGAATCCGAGATCTCCGGAGCGCTGGAATCCGAGAGCGCCGCTTCTTGGTGGAGCTGGCTTTTCGGTTGAGAGACTTGCGTTTTCCGGTATATCATGCTATGATTCCCTTATTGTCAGGAGGGATGCGGGATGACTTTCCGGGAAATGAGAGAGAGCGATCTTCCGGAGCTGGGTAAACTCTATGCCGGCGCATTTAACGCGGCGCCGTGGTTCGACAGATGGACGGAGGAGACGGCCGCCCGGCGGATTTCGGATATTCTGCATACGCCCGGGGCTTTCGGGCTTGTTTCGGAGGAGGACGGCGTGCTGACCGGCATGGCGGTCGGCTGTGCGGAGCAGTATTTTGACGGCGTCGTCTTTCAGCTCAAGGAACTCTGCGTTCGCTGCGACCTGCGCCGCCGCGGAATCGGCACCGCGCTGATGACGGAGCTCGAAAAGCATCTGCGCGGCATGGGGATTCGCAGCGCGCTGTTGTTTACCTCCGAGGATGACCTGCCCTTTTACCGTATCCAAGGCTACCATCGGGTCGGCGGTATGGTGATGCTCGATAAGGAGCTCTGAACGAAAATTAGTGATAAGAAAGCCCTTCCGAAGCGCATCCGGGAGGGCTTTCTTTATAATTTTTTATCATCGAATGCGGCGCCCGCGGGTCATGCTTCAAAATTTTTTTGGGAATCGCCGCCTTTGCGGGAGCCATTTTCAGCTAATACGGCTTCGGACAATGGAACGGCTTTCTCCGGAGATCAGAGCTCGTCCGGCAAATTCCCGTTTTGGAACAGCGTCCGGCAGAGGGCCGCCATATCCTCCGGCAGCGGAGAGAAAAATTCCATCCGCTTGCCGGTGAGCGGATGGGCAAAGACGATCCGGCTTCGGTGCAGCGCATGCCTCTGGATGAGCGCCCGGTCTCCGCCGTAGAGCGCGTCGCCAGCGAGCGGGCAGCCGATTGCGGAGAAATGCACCCGGATCTGATGGGTACGGCCCGTTTTGGGCGAGACGAGCGCGAGGCTGTATCCGCCGCCCTCCGAAAGAATGCGAGTCGGTTCGGGAGGGACGACCCTCCTCCGAAACAAAACGGCGTCGGACCTCCGGGTCCCGGTCGTCGATCGCGAGGTCGATGGTGCCTTCCCGTTTCTCCGGAACGCCGGTGAGCACGGCCAGATACTCCTTCTCCGGCGGATGATCGGTCAGCGTTTTGGCGGCGCAGACGTTTTTGGCCGCGAGCACGAGCCCGGAGGTGTCCTTGTCGAGCCGGCCGAGAATCCGGAATCTGGAGCCGGGGCAAACGGCGGCGTAGAAATTTGCGAGCGTGCCGGTGCCGTGCCCCTTCGACGGATGGCAGGGGATGCCGGCCGGTTTGTCGAAGACGATGAGATCCTCATCCTGATAAAGAATCGGAATATCAAGCTCCGGGCAGGGGATTTCGGCGGCCTCCCGGTCCGGGATGAACACCGTGAGCATCGATCCGCCTTTTAGAAGGTCGACCGTGCGGATGGACGCGCCGTCCAACAGTAGGCAGCCGGGGCTGTGGCGGAGCTTCACGACGGTGCCGTAGGAGAAGCCCTGTTCCCGGCGCAGCCAGTCGGCAGCGCGCTTTCCGTCCGCCTGTTCCGGGATCGAATAATCCAGTTTTCGCAAAGCTTTCCGCCTCCTTTCCGTCCATGGATGGTTCTTTTTTCATTATAATAAAAAAACGCCCGGCGCACAATGCCCGGGCGTTTTGAGAATTCCGTTTTATTTTTTGAGGGAATCGCGGATCTCCCGCAGGAGAAGCACTTCCTCGCTCGGCTGGGGCGCGGGTTCCTCGGCGGCGGGCTGTTCCGCAGTCTTTTTCTTTTCGGCCTTTTCCTTTGCCCGGTTAAACGCTCGGATCATGATAAAGACGATGAAAGCGACCAGCAGGAAGTCGATGACGGCGGAGAGCAGCGTGCCGATGCCGATCACGACGCCCGGCGTGACGACGTTGCCCTCGGCGTCCAGCACCTCCTGTACGAGCGTGAGGTTGAGACGGGTGAGGTCCATGTCGCCGATGAGCCAGCCGAGAAACGGCATCAGGACATCATTCACCAGCGAGGTTGTGATCTTGCCGAAAGCGGTGGCAATGATGACGCCGACGGCCATATCGAGAACATTGCCGCGGGTGACGAACTCCTTGAATTCAGCGAAGAATCCTTTTGTCTTTTCCATAGGTATGCCTCCATGTTTTTTAATTTCTGCGTGGGGGTGCAGTCAGCGCTTTTTCCAAAACGACGGCACAAAGAGCATGAGCACGGGATAAATTTCCAGACGCCCGGTGAGCATCAGCATCGAAAGCAGCAGCTTTGTAAAACCGCTGAAACCGGCGTAATTGCCCGTTGGGCCGTTGATGCCGAGCCCGGGTCCGACGTTGTTGAAGCAGGCGAGAACGGCGACAAAGGAGGTCTCAAACGGGAATCCCTCCGCGGCGATCAGCAGCGTCGATCCGGCCAGAATGAACAGGAAGATCGAAATATAGATCGCCACGCCGTTTCCGGTGTCTTTATCGACCGCTTTCCCCTCAAACTTGATCGTTCCGAAGGAATGCGGATGCAGGAGCTGAAAGATATTCCGCTTGGCCATCTTCCACATGATGATAACCCGTGAAATTTTGAGGCCGCCGGCGGTGGAGCCCGCGCAGCTTCCGAGAATCATCAGGAAGATGATCAACGTCTTGCTGAAATTCGGCCAGAGGTTAAAATCGGCGTTTGTGAATCCGGTTGTCGAGATGATGGTGCTGACATGGAAGAAAGCCATGCGGATCGTCTCCCAGAGATTGCCGTAAATCGGATAGATGTTGATTCCCATCAGGATGGAGCTCACTACCACGATGCTAAGGAAGGTCCGGAGCTCCTCGCTGGCAAAGGCGAGCTTGAATTTTTTCACCAGCATCAGGTAATAGAGGTTGAAGTTTACGCCGAAAAGCACCATGAAGATGCCGATCACCCACTCGGCGTAGGGATTGGCGTAGGTGGCGAGGCCGGCGTTTGTCACGGCGAATCCGCCGGTACCCGCGGTTCCGAGCGCATAGCAGACGCTGTCGAAAACCGGCATCCCGCCGCAGATCAGCAGCAAGGCCTCCAGAACCGTCATGCCGGTATAGATGCTGTAAAGGATCACCGCGGTGGAACTGGATTTCGGCGTCAGCTTACCGACGGAAGGGCCGGGCACCTCCGCGCGCATCAGATAGAGGGAATGGCCCTCCGAGAGCTGGGTCAGCATCAGGATAAAGACCAGAATGCCCATGCCGCCGATCCAGTGGGTAAATTCACGCCAGAAGAGCATGCCTTTGGAAAGAGCCTCCACATCCGTGAGGATGGAGGCACCGGTCGTGGTAAAGCCGGAGACGGTCTCAAAGAAGCAGTCGATGACGCTTGGAATGGAGCCGCTGATATAGAACGGGACGGCGCCGAAAATGGAGAGCAGCAGCCATCCCAGCGCGACGGAGACGAAGCTCTCCTTGGCAAAGATGGTGTCGTTTTCCGGCTTTTTGACGCCGAGAAGAAGGCTTGCCGCGAGCGTAATGGCGATGGAGGTCAGAAACCAGACCGCCCCCTCGCCTCCGTAAACTAAGGAGACAAAGAGCGGCAGCAGCATCAGCGCCGCCTCCGCGCGCAAGAATACGCTCAATATGTATCGGATCATTTTATAATTCATACGGTCACCTGAAAATATCGTCCAGTTCGCTGATCACGCCGTTGGTCGCGATCACGACGATGGAATCGCCCTTCTCCATGCTGTCGGAACCGCCCGGAATGAGGGTCTGACCTCTGCGGACGATGGCGGCGATCAGGATGCCTTTCCGGAACGGAAGATCCCGGAGCGGGGTCCCACTGTATCGGTCTCCGCCGTGAACAACGAACTCCAGCGCCTCAACTTGGTTATCGACGATGCGGCGCATGGACTGGACGGTACTGTGGCCGGCGGAGTTCTGCATGGCGCGGACATAGGTACTGATGCGCTCCGCGGCGATCAGTTTCGGCGTAATGATGGACTGAATGCCGCTGCTCTCGAACACCTCGGGGAAGGAGATATGATTGACTTTGACAACCACCTTCGGCACCTGTTTGGCCTTTGCATACATGCCGAAGATGATGTTCATTTCATCAAAACCCGTCAGGGCAACGAATGCGTCGAAATCCGTGATGCCCTCCTCCACCAGCAGGTCCTTGCTCGTGGCGTCGGCGCAGACGATATCCGCTTTCGGCAGATCCTCGGCGAGTTCGGCGCAGCGGTCCTCGCGCTCCTCGATGATTTTGACGCGGATGCCCATACTCAGAAGAATATGCGCGAGGTGATAGGTCATCATGCTGCCGCCGACGATCATCACGCTGCGGACCGGTTGGCGCAGGCTGCCGATCGCCTTAAAGAAAAGGGAAATGTTTTCCGGAGAGGCGGTGATATTGATTTTATCTCCGGCGCGGAGCACGAAATCGCCGTTCGGGATGAGAATTTCCTCTCCGCGGCGCACCACGCAGACCAGAATCTTGACTTTATAAGTTTCCTGCAGCAGGGAGAGCGGCAAGCCGCACAGAGGGCTGTCCTCCCCGATATGGTATTCCACCAGCTCCACATGGCCGCGGCAGAAGGATTCGATGTCGTTCGCAGACGGGAAACGAAGGATGCGCGAAGCCTCAAGCGCCGCGGAGCGCTCAGGATTGACGATCATGGAAAGTCCGAGCTCATCCTTCATCATCTCAAGCTGGTTGCGGTATTCGGGGTTGCGGACGCGGGCGATCGTCTTGGGTGCGCCGAGCTGGTGGGCGACGAAACAACACAGGATATTGACTTCGTCGCTGGAGGTGACCGAGATCACCAGCTCGCTGGTCTGTACGCCGGCCTCCTCTTGGGTGCTCTGGCTGGCGCCGTTTCCGACCACGCCCATGACGTCGAAAGAATTTTCAATTCCCGCAATAATATCTGTGTTGCTGTCCACTACTACAATGTTGTGACCTTCTTTGACAAGCTGCTCCGTGAGGGCGCGGCCAACCTTCCCTGCTCCGATGACGACGATCTTCATAAGTAGTCCTTCCCAACCCCAAATATTAATAGAAATAAATTATATCACATTTCCATAAAAACGCAATGATATCCATTTATAGACCTTCGCGGCAAAAATGTCAACAGCGGAAGGAACAATTTTGCCGCTTCCAAAACGGGGGCAACCTTGCTTTTCTCTTATAAACGGAGTACAATGTTGCCATTATAATAGTCCGGGATTTCGCAAATACTTTTCGGGATGGTGGATGAATGGTTTTCTCAAGCCTGCTCTTCTTATATGTCTTTTTGCCGTTAAATCTGGTCCTCTATTTTCTCACAAAGAAACGCGAAATCCGCAACGCGGTGCTGATTCTTTTCTCATTGATCTTTTATTCATGGGGCGAGCCGGTCTGGGTGACGCTGCTGATCTTCAGCGCGACCATCGACTACTTCCATGGTCTGATTATCGAGCGCCACCGGCATGACATCGGAGCAAAGCTGGCGGTGCTTTCCTCTCTGATCCTGAATCTGTCGCTTCTCGGCATATTCAAATACAGCGGCTTCATCGTCGAAAATATCAACGCCATCGCGGGGCTTTCCTTGCCTGTACCGAGCTTTTCCCTGCCGATCGGCATCAGCTTTTATACGTTTCAGACCATCAGCTACGTGATCGACGTCTACCGGGGACAGGTCGAGCCGCAGCATAATTACGCGAAGTTTTTCATGTATGTCTCTCTCTATTCCCAGCTTGTCGCGGGCCCGATCGTCCGGTATGCGGATGTGGCGCGGGAAGTGAATTACCGGGAAGAAAACCTGCATGACGTCAGCGCCGGGATCAGCCGCTTCCTGATCGGCCTGACCAAAAAGGTGCTGATTGCCAACACGGCCGGTGCCTTTGCGGAGGAGTACCTGAGCGGCGACCTCACGAAGAGCACGACGGCGGCCGTCTGGTTCGGCGTCCTGATGTTCTCCATTCAGATTTATTATGATTTTTCAGGCTATTCCGATATGGCCATCGGCCTCGGATGGATCTTCGGGTTCCATTTTCTCGAGAACTTCAATTATCCGTATATCGCAAAGAGCGCGACGGATTTCTGGCGCCGGTGGCATATGTCTCTGGGCCAGTTCTTCCGGGACTACGTCTATATTCCGATGGGCGGCAACCGGAGACACCAGTATTTCAATCTGTTTGTCGTCTGGTTCCTGACCGGTCTCTGGCACGGCGCCTCATGGAATTTCATCCTTTGGGGGCTCTGGTTCGGTCTTCTCATCATGGTGGAACACCTCTTTTTGCGCAAGGTACTGGACAAGCTCCCGGCCGTCGTCGGGCATCTCTATCTGCTGCTTGCGGCCGTGCTCGGATGGGTGCTGTTTTACTTCACCGACCTCAGCAAGGCGTGGGACTGCATCCGGGTGATGTTCGGAGCGGCGGGCACCGGTTTCTGGGACATCACGCTGGAAATCACGCTCGAGAACAATCTCTTCTGGCTGATTGCGGCGGTCGCGTTCTGCATGCCGATCTATCCGAGGGTCCGAGCGTTTATCGAAAGCCGTCCGGTTCTGTCGAATATTGCCGGCTGGGTCAAGACCCCGGCCAACCTTTTGATGCTCGCAACCAACACGGCGCTTCTGGTCGGTTCGAGCTACAACCCGTTCCTGTATTACAGATTCTGAGAAAGGAGGCGCCGTTATGGAAGATTTTGAAGGATTCACCAACCGCGAGTATTATCCGCGGAAACGGAAGAGAATTCGCATGTCCAGCGATCACAGCCAGATACAAGGGCTTCTCAATGTTCTGTTTTGTTTCGCGGCGGTACTGACGCTCGGCGTACTGGCATGGGCGCTTCCCCAGCCGACCTATTCGGAATATGAGCGCCGGGATCTCGCGCAGATGCCGGTTTTCAACTGGCAGGATTATTTCAGCGGTGCCTATACGTCGGGGATCGACAGCGCCTATGCCGATACGTTCACCTTCCGGGAGAGTCTGGTGCGGCTTTCCGCATTGGTAAAAGAGGGGTACGGCATCCGCGTCGGCGGCGTCACGATCCACGGCGCGACCCCGGTTGTGGATGAGGGCAATGAGTCGGAGGAGGAGACGGAATCCGAGCCGGAGATCTCCGTCAATCCGAACGGCGAGGTCACTCCGCCCGAGTCCTCCGCGGCGGAGAGCTCCGAGGCCTCCTCGAGAGAGGACGACACCGAGGCCACCGGCGAACAGGTCAACTCCATTTTTATTCTGACAAAGGGCAGCGGCGAATCCATCGCGTTGGAGCTTTTCGGCGGAAACCGGACAGCCGCGGCCTATTATGCCGAGGTGCTCAACGAATACCGCGCCGCGCTGCCGGATTCCGTAAGCATCTATGACATGGTTGTTCCGACGCACTGCGAGTTTGCCCTGCCGAATAAATATAAGAGCCTCGCGGCTTCCGAGGAGGACAACATCGATTATATTTACTCGCTGCTGGACGACGGCATCACCACGATCGACGCCTATTCCGCCCTCGAAGCCCATCAGGACGAATATATTTATTTTAACACCGACCATCACTGGACCGGTCTCGGCGCCTATTACGGTTACAGCGTCTTCGCCAAAGCCGCCGGATTCATGCCTTACAATTACAACACCTACACGAAACACACGATCGAGCCGTTCCGCGGCACACTATACAGCGCCACGCAGGACAACAGCATCTACGACAACCCGGATTATGTGGAGTGGTGCGAGATCCCGATCAGCTATTCCGCCTATTATATTTATAAAGGCGACCCATATACCAAGCATGAGACCAACACCGTCATGGCCGACTACGCCACCGGAAGCAACAGTTATTCCGTCTATCTCGGCGGAGATTTTCCGTTGGTCTGCGTGCAGACCAATATGCACAACGGCCGCAAGGCGGTTATCATCAAGGAGTCCTACGGCAACTCTATCTCAACCTATATTCTCTCTCATTATGAGGAGACCTATATCGTCGACGAGCGGTACTACACGGGCAACATCCTTGATCTGATCAATGAAAACGGCATCACCGACGTCATCATCATCAACAACGCCTTTGCCGCCAACACGTATTATCACATCGAAAATATTGAGGCTTTGCTGACCAACAAGTCGACCTCCACCGTTCCGGCCTCCACGGAGACGACCTCTTCCGCGGCCGAAACTTCCACGGAGACGGATTCCGGAGAGGCGGAGGAGATCGGAGACACCGGAGAAGAGACGGGCGGCGGGATACAGGTGGTCGGATGAGCGGCCGGGTTCCGGAGAAAGACGCCCTGATCGAGGCGGAGATCGTCTCTCTGGCCGACGACGGCTGCGGCGTCGCGAAGCCCGAAGGCATGGTGCTTTTCGTTCCCGGCGCAGTTCCGGGGGACAAGGCGCTTCTCCGCGTCGAAAAAGTCGGCAAGAGTTGCCTCTATGGGAAGCTCGAAAAGATTTTGGAGTCCGCCCCGGAGAGGATCGAACCGGACTGCCCCTATTTTCCGGCGTGCGGCGGATGCTCCTTCCGGAATATAACCTATTCCGCCGAACTTCGCTGGAAGACGCAGTGGGTCGCGGATCACCTCAGACGGATCGGCGGCTTCGATCTTCGGCCGGAAGCGGCGCTTGCCTCACCGGAGATGTTCCGCTGCCGCAACAAAGCCATTTATCCGGCGGGAAAGGACGCCTCCGGGAAGGTTGTCTTCGGCTTTTATCGGCAGAAGAGCCATGAGCTGATCGCCTGCCGGGACTGTCTGCTTCAGCCCGCAGAATTCGCAAAAATCTTGGAGGCCGCCGCCTTTTGGGCAAACGGCTTTAAAATTTCTGTTTATGATGAAAAAACGGGCCTCGGGTTTCTGCGCGCCGTCTATCTGCGGAAGGGCTGGGTGAGCGGGGAAATCCTGCTGACCGTTGTCGCGAACGGCGAAAAGCTCCCGCACGCGCAGGAGATGGTTTCGCTGATGAGCACGCATGTGCCCGGGGTTTCCGGCATCGTGCTCAACATCAACGAGGCGCGTACCAACGTCGTGCTCGGCAGAGAATCCGTCCGCATCTGGGGCAGGGATACGCTCTGTGACACGCTCGCCGGCGTGAAGGTGGAGCTTGCGCCGGAGGCTTTTTATCAGGTGAATCATGACGCGGCGGAACTGCTTTACGCGAAGGCCGCGGAATTTGCCGCCCTCACCGGAGATGAAACCGTGCTCGATCTCTACTGCGGCGCCGGAACGATCGGTCTCTCAATGGCGGCGAAGGCAAAACGCCTGATCGGAGCCGAGATCGTGCCGGAGGCGGTGGAGAACGCGAAAAGGAATGCCGAGGAGAACGGCGTGACGAATGCGGAATTCCTCTGTGCCGACGCCGGAAAGGCCGCCGCCGAGCTGCAAAGCCGCGGTCTCAGGCCGGACGTGGTGATCCTCGATCCGCCGCGGAAGGGTTGCTCTGCGGAGACGCTTGATGCCGTCGCGTCGATGGGCCCCTCGCGCATCGTGATGGTCGCCTGCGATACGGCAACGCTTGCCCGTGATCTGAAAATTCTGGCCGGGAAGGGCTATTGTCTTAAAAAAGCGCAGCCGGTCGACCTGTTTCCGCGCACCGCGAACGTCGAATGCGCGGCGCTGATGACCAAAGAAAAGGCGGCGTCCTGAAGAGGACGGCCGCTTTTTTGAGATTTTAGGAGCTAAAGAGCCCGTATACGTCTTTCGGAGCGTATTTCCGGCCGCTTTGGACCGTCAAGAAAGCAGGAATCCGAAGAAAATGGCTTTTAATGAGAGCAGGCATTGCCGAAGATTCGATAAAAAAGGGAAAGCCCGTATATGTCTTTTAAAGCGTATTTCCGGCCGCTTTGGACCGTCAAGAAAATGGGAATCTTAAGGAAAAGGCTTTCTTTTAATTTTTAGAAGTGCTGTTGCCGAATAAGAGCAGGTATTGCCGACGATTCGGCGGAGAAACAAAAAAAACGAAAAGTACCCGAACGATGCCGACGGCGTCGGTTTTATAAAAGGAGACGACATCATGACCGAACGTGAAAAATGCGATGCCGGGCTGCTCTATTGCCCGGGAGATCAGGAGATTCTTGCGGAGATGTTCCGCGCCCATGAGCTCTGCATGAAGCTCGATACGATTCCTTTCGGAGATTTTAAGGGCAGGGAGGCCGTTCTCCGGGAGCTGTTCGGCGCCGCGGGGAAGGATCCCGTCGTGGAGATGGGCTTCAAATGCGACCTCGGCGGCAACATCCATGTGGGGAACGGGTTTTACTGCAATTTTAACTGCGTCATCTACGACTCCACCCGCGTCGACATCGGCGATTTCGTCTGGATCGGCCCGAACGCCACGCTCTGCACCGCCACCCATCCGGTGGAGGCGG
>DAOSWK010000130.1:0-3451 GCA_035593545.1 Oscillospiraceae bacterium
GGGATTTTCGCCACTACCTCAAAATCGCTGGCACTGTCGTAGCGGAGCCGGTGGATCGTCTCCGAGAGCCAATCCCGTCCGTCCGACGAAAAATTCGAAACGGCGCCAGCGAAGATCAGGGCGATCCCCGCCGAGACCGCCGCCGAAAGCAGAATCGCCACCAAAGTCGCCGGCAGACTCCCGCCGAGCATCACGCCGTCGTTTCCCGTCTGGGTGCGGCGCATCAGCAGCCAGCACACCCCGGCCGCCGTGAGGACGAGATACCCGTTTGCCGGCAGAAATCCCGACGCGCAGCCGGCCGCGACCGTCAGCGCCAAAGGGAGCATTATCCAGATGTCGCTGTAACAGACCGCGGCGCCGATTTGCAGCGCCAGCAGAATAAAAACCGGGATCAGTGCCGTCATCAGCGTGCCCGAGTTCACCGTTCCCGTCTCGTAATGAAGGAAGATCCTTCCGGTTTTGACCGTCAAAAAATCCAGAAAATCGTTGGCTAAAAAGCCGAGGCCGGCCTTTACCGGTCCGGACAGAATCAGCCCGCAGACCGCGGCCAGCAGCACGCCGCCCGCGAGCACACGGCTTCTGAGCACCGTTGCATACAGCAGCGCGGCCAGCATGCTCATGACACATCCGACCGAAATCCACATCCATGCGGCAAGATCGGCCGAGAGAAAGCCGCCCGCAAAGGTACCCGTAATTCCTATAAACAGAATGCCCGCGAGCAGGGATCGGTTCAGAAAATCCCCGAGGTTCCATCGCTCCGCCGATACATCCGGATGGACCCGCACGCGCAGGCCGACAAGTTCCCGTTGGTTCATGTTCAAAGCTCCAATACCTGAAGTTGCCGCACATAATCCTGCGGCGAAAAGACGACCCGGCCATTCCCGGGCATGGCCGGACGGTCGGTGCAGAGCAGCATCGTGATGTCGCACTCGTTTTCCACTTCACTCCACTCCGGCGGGACCGCGGCCGTCAGATAGATAGCCTTTCCGTAGCGAAGCCCGCCGGAACGCTGCAGGTAAACCGAAAGGCCGGAAGGAGCCCCTCCCTCCGCGCCGTTTTTGAGCATCTGCGGCACCAGATCTAAAAGCTGCTCCTCGTCGTCCACTTCCTTTTCGACGCACTGCCCGGTCTGCGCCTCGTTCCAGCACAGAACATACAGCAGCCCCATATTGGTCAGCCGCTGGCAGAGGGAGACCACGGCTTCCGCCATCGCGTCCATCGTGCCTGCGGAGGGCCTGTCGTCCGCGGTTTTATCCCAGAAAACAAGAAGTGACCTCGTGACCGGAAGGCTCGGATCGCGCACGATGACGCGGTCGGTCTTGCAGGAGAGTTTCCAGTGGATCTGTTTGATGCTGTCCCCTTCCGCATATTCCCGGATCTGAAACGGTTCCGAAAAATCGTTGCCTTTTTTATTGGGGGAATAGGTGTCGCAGTCGTCGTCCTCCGCCATACGCGGAACGAGCGTGATGTCCGGCGAAAAAGTCTGCGGGGTGACGGAGGTGAACGCCGCCTCGCCCGCGCAGGCCGCCGGCACCCGGAAAAGGCCGAATGCGTCCGTCAGAACCGCTTCCCGCACGGAGGCCGAGAGATGGCCGCAGTGATTCGACTGAAGCGTAAACGGCACCGTCTTTTTCTTTTTCGGGGCGACGGACGCGGAGACGAAAAAGGAAAAGATTTCTCCCGTAAAGGTATTTTTGATCTCGATTTTGCAGCGCATCCTGCCTATCGGCCACGCGGAGCCGTTTTGAAACACCATAAAGCCGGAGATCATACTCTGTTTGGCCGCGCTCGCCGGAAGACGCACCTCCGCCGCAGCCCGGCCCCGGATGCTCAGATTCACCGCCGCGGAAAGCCCTATCAGCACCGCCGCAAGAAATACCGCCAGCACCGCCGCGAAACTGCCCGTCGCCGCCGCAAGGATCAGCGCGGTGAGCCCCAACAGCAGCCCCGGGACGGAGAAGCTTCCTCTCTTTTCGTTCATCTCTGAAATTCTCGGATCGCCGGTTTTTTGACCTCGTCCAGAATCTTATGGACGATCTGCTCCGCCCGATATTCGTGGAGCCTCGCCTTGTTGTCGAGGATCAGGCGGTGGCAGAAGACATCCGGCACGACGTCGGCCATGTCGTCGGGCGTAACATACTCCCGGCCGCTCAGGAAAGCCTGCGCCTTGGCCGCCCTGCACAGAGAGAGCGCGCCTCTGGGGCTGATGCCGAGCTGGATCAGCGGATCCTTCCGGGTCGCCTCAACGAGCTCCGACGCATAGGCGTAGACCTCGTCCGCAATCGCGACATGCGTCACGGTGTCGATGAGAGCCAGCAGCGTCTCCCGCTCCATGACCGGACGTACCGTGTCGAGCGGATTCGCCGTGTGGCGTTCCTTCATGATCTCGATCTGGTTTTTCATATCCGGATAACCCATGCTCAGCTGAATCAGAAACCGGTCGAGCTGGGAGTTCGGCAGGTAGGTCGTGCCCGCGGAGCCGACCGGATTCTGCGTCGCGAGCACGATGAACGGCTCCGGCAGATCTCTGGTGATGCCGTCCACCGTGACCCTACGTTCCTCCATCGCCTCGAGCAGCGCGGACTGCGTCTTGCTCGAGGTGCGGTTGATCTCATCCGCCAGCAGCAGGTTCGTGAGCACCGCGCCGGGCTTGTATTTCAGGCCGCCGCTCTCCTTATCGTAGACGGAAAAGCCGATGATGTCGGAGGGAAGCGTATCCGAAGTAAACTGGATGCGCCGGGTTTCGAGGCCGAGCGCCTTGGCAAAGGAGAGTGCCAATGTCGTCTTTCCGGTACCCGGAACGTCGTCCAGCAGCACATGCCCCTGCGCAAGAATCGCGAGAAGCACCTTTCGGATCACTTCATCCTTGCCGAGAATCACTTTTTTGACTTCGCTTTGAATCTGCTGCGCGTATTCGTACATGTTTTTATGTCCTTCCTTATGACTGCTCTGTTCCGGTACGGAAAAGGCATTTTCCGATTCGCCCGGCCGCGAAAAACGCCTCTTTATCCGCCGGACTCCGGCTCGCTTTCCGGCTCGAATTTCTCCTCCGGCTCGGATTCGTCTTCGGATTCGGATTCTTCTTCCGGCTCGGATTCCGATTCACTCTCCGGTTCGGATTCCTCCTCAGGCTCCGATTCCTCCGGCCGCTCCGCCTTGAGAATTTCCTTGTAGGTATGCCCGCAGATTGAGCATTTGTAAAGGATATAGCCGTCGGTCAATTCCGTATCCGTCACAACCGGATCGACCCGTTCCACGACTTCATACTGATGGCAGTCAAGGTCGATCATCTCGCCGTCGAGCCAGTGGTAACAATATTGGCTTAGATGGCCGATGTTGCTTCCCGAAGATTCGTACCCGCCGATATCCTTGCCGCGGGAGAGCGTAAAACGCATGGTGACGGTCATGCCGTCCTCGAGCGTGTATTCTCCCATGCCTCTGGCCGGGTAGT
>DAOSWK010000131.1:0-3409 GCA_035593545.1 Oscillospiraceae bacterium
GGTCTGGGAGGACATTCCGCTGGAGATCGCGTATCCGTCTCCGGAGGAGCTGAAGACGATCCCGTACCGCAGCAAGAAGGCGCTGGAGGGGAAAATCCGCATCGTCACGATTCCCGGCTACGACATC
Source organism: Oscillospiraceae bacterium (assembly GCA_035593545.1). Taxonomy (GTDB): domain Bacteria; phylum Bacillota; class Clostridia; order Oscillospirales; family Ruminococcaceae; genus UMGS1668. The sequence goes on from DAOSWK010000131.1 coordinate 128, forward strand.
TGTGCCTGCTGCGGAACCCATGTGCGGCGCGCCGGCGAAATCGGCCTGATCAAAGTCACTTCGTTTATGAATTACAAAGGCGGAACCCGGCTTACGCTTCTCTGCGGAAAACGCGCCCTGCTGGACTGTCAGCGAAAGGTGCATGACGTCAACCGGGTCACGAGTCGTCTCTCCGTCAAGCCGGAGGAACTGGATCTGGCCGTTTCGCGCCTTGAACAGGAGATCACCGACCATAAGATTCTCGAATCCGGTCTCCGGAAGGAACTTTTTGACCTCAAGGCGGAAAAGCTCGGCTCCGGGGCAAAAATCTGCGCGTTTGAGCACGGGCTGACGCCGGATGAGATTCTCCGTTACTGCCTCGTGCTCACGGAGCGCTTTACCGTCGCGGCGGTCTTTTCCGGCGAGGAACGGAGATGGAAATATGCCTTTGCCTCCAAAACGGAGGACGTCCGGCCTCTGGCAGCCGCTTTTAACGCGGCCTGCGGCGGCAGGGGCGGTGGGAAACCGGAACTCGTACAGGGCAGCTGTGCCGCGGACCGTTCCACAATCGAGACCTGTTTCGCGGAACTTTAAAAGCAGCGGCTTTTCCGATCCTTATTCGGCACAGCCCGCTTCTTCTTCAACAGATTCCTTCTCAGGCCGTCGACGGTAGTATTTTTTAACCATTTGAGGTGCCCTTTTTCGCCCTGCGCCGGATAAGATACCCCCAAATTTTGTAGCTTATACCCTCTCAGGCGGCTTCTTTTTACATCCGCCGGCGGGGCCGTTTTCAATATCAAGAATACTTGCTCCGCCCTACACCGGATAAGAACACCCCAAAACCTTGTAGCTTGTATTTTCTCCGGTTCGATTTTCAATACCGATAAAAAGACGCCTATGTCATAGGACACAGGCGCCTTTTCTTTTATAAAAGAATTATTCCTCTTCTTCCTCATCCGGCTGATCCCAGTTGTGCCAGACATTCAGAACATCGTCGTCGTCGTCGAGATATTCGAGCAGGCGGGACATTTTGCTGGCCTGATGCTCGTCCTCGATCGCGTTAAGATTCTGTGGAATATACTCCGGTTCGGCGGAGCTGTAGGTGTAGCCCAGCTTTTGAAGGGCGGTGGCAATGCTGATGACGTCGTTCGGGTCGGTGTAGATCTCCGCAACGCCGTCCTCGTACTTATAATCCTCGCCGCCGGCTTCCATCACGTCCTCCATCAGTTTGTCTTCGTCAAGGTCTTCGTCCTCAATGATGATGACGCCCTTGCGGTCAAACATAAAGGAGACGCAGCCGTTCGTTCCGAGGTTGCCGCCCCATTTGTCGAAATAATGGCGAATATCGCCGGCGGTGCGGTTGCGGTTGTCGGTCAGCGTTTCGATGATGACCGCGATGCCGCAGGGACCGTAGCCCTCGTAAATAATCGTTTCAAAGGTCTCCTTGTTGCCGAGGCCGGCGGCCTTTTTTATCGTGCGATCGATGTTGTCGTTCGGAATATTGTTGGCTTTTGCCTTCAAAATCAGGGTAGCCAGCTTGCTGTTATTCGCAGGGTCCGGGCCGCCTTCGTGAACGGCAACGGTCATTTCACGACCGATTTTCGTGAAGATCTTGCCTCTTACGGCATCGTTTCCTTCTTTTTTACGTTTGATGTTATTCCATTTGGAATGTCCGGACATTGCTCATTCGCCCCTTCGGTAAAAATGTTTTACAAAAAATTCTATCATATTTTTTTTGTCATTGCAAGAAAAAACGCAGGATTTCGGCCATAAAATCCGAAAATCCGGTTTACTTTTGCCAAGACAAGCCGCGGGGGAAGACGTAAAAAAGGTACGGTTCTGCAGTCGGAAAACGGCGGGGCGAAAGGATGCTTAGGGCCGGCAGCCCGTTTTTATCCGATCAGAAGCTGGAGTAGCAGCCCGGTCAGCGCCGAGACCGCAAACAGCAGCGCCGTGATATGCAGGCATTCCTTCCGGTCGCGGTCCGTGCGGAACAGCACAAGCAAGCCGAGTCCCGCGCCGGAGGACAGCCCGGCCATCGCGGAGCCGAAGCTCAGCGCGCCCTCCGCATACAGTTCGGCGATCACGACGGAGGCGGCGCAGTTCGGAATCAGCCCGACCAGCGCGGCAAGAATCGGCTGCAGCAGACTGCCGCTCATCAATACGCTTCCGAGCCGGTCCTCGCCGATCAGCCCGATCATCAGGTTGAGGGAGAAGATCACGGCCAGCAAAAATCCAAAGACTTGCAGCGTATGCAGAAGCGCGGAGACCAGAATGCCGCCCCCGCCCTCCGTATGGCAGTGGCAGTGTTCCTCGCGGACGTCCTCGAGATCCTTTTCCGGCGCCTTCAGGATTCCGCTGAAGTCGACGGCCAACCCGGTCACGACGGCCAGCACGATCTTTGCGAGCAGAAGGGGCAGGATTTTCCCGACGCTTTCCGGGTGGGAGAGCAGTACCGGCACGGCTTCGTCGCTCGTGGAGATGAAGACGGCCAGCAGCGTGCCCGCCGTGACCAGCCGGTTGGCATACAGGTTTGCGGCCGCCACGGAGAAGCCGCACTGCGGCACGCACCCGAGCACGGCTCCGGCAACGGCACCCGCCTTCCCGAATTTTTGAAGGGAGGCCACGAATTTTTCTCCGGCTCGGTGTTCCAGAAATTCGATCAGCAGGTAGGCGCCGAAGAGAAACGGCAGCATCCTGAGGCCATCCAGAATCGTATCGAGCAGAATGTCGAGCAAGGTATCCAACATGAAAAGGTTCCTCTTTTCCATAGAAGTCAAAGACAGGATTTTATTATGATAGATGAATGAAACTTTGTCAATAGAAATTAGAGAAATAAGAGAAACGGCGTAAAAACGACATTCTTGTTTTGAAATGCATCCAAATCCGTTCATATATGAGCTTTCTTTCACATGTTCGGATGATCCTGTTTTTTAGCGGATGTTCCGACGCCGTTTTCCTTCGCGACTGCTTTCCGCCGAAAAACCATTATGGCTCTCTTTCCCTCCGGGTACGCCGTTTTAAAAAAATCGGCGATCCGAAGCCGGGGCCGTTTCTTCGCGATTCAAATTTCTTTCCCTTTTTCTCTTTTCCGCGGCATTTCCCTGTCAATTCGCCCGCCTTTCGCGAATAGGATTTACCGAAACCGAAAGGGGGAGGGATCATGATGGATGTGTCCGGCAAACGGAAGGAAAAATGGAGACTCGCGTTGGCGGTGACGGGTGCCGCGCTCGTGATCTTCCTTGCGTTGGGGATCTTTGTCTATAAAGCGGTGGCGGAGGGCGGCCCGCATCTGCCGATCTA
>DAOSWK010000132.1:0-3371 GCA_035593545.1 Oscillospiraceae bacterium
CCAGCTGCTCGTCGAGATGGACGGCTTCGGCTCCAACACCGGCATCATCGTGATCGCGGCCACCAACCGCGCGGATATTCTCGACCCGGCGCTGCTTCGCCCGGGCCGTTTCGACCGTCAGGTCACCGTCGGATTGCCGGACGTCATCGGCCGGGAAGCCATTCTGAAGATTCATACCCGCAACAAACCGATCGGACCCGATGTGAATCTCGCCGTCATCGCAAAATCCACCGTGGGCTTCACCGGCGCCGATCTTGAAAATTTGGCCAACGAGGCCGCCCTCCTTGCCGCCCGCCGCAAAAAAAAGGCCATCACCATGGCGGAAATCGAGGATGCCACGATCAAGGTGGTCGCCGGCCCGGAAAAGCGCTCCCACAAGGTCAGCGAGAAGGACAAGCGCCTCACCGCCTACCACGAGGCCGGCCATGCGGTCGTCACCTATTTCTGCACGACGCAGGATGCCGTCCATGAGATCTCCATCGTGCCGCGCGGTTACGCGGGCGGCTACACCATGAGCCTGCCCTCCGAGGACCGCAACTATATCACCCGCCGCTTTATGGAGGAGGAGCTCTGTACCCTGCTCGGCGGCCGTGTCGCGGAACAGATCGTCTTTGGCGACATCTCCACCGGCGCCTCCAACGACATCGAGCGCGCCACCACCCTCGCGAGGAACATGGTCATGCGCTACGGCTTCAGCGAGAAGCTCGGCCCGATGGTCTACGGTTCCGACGAGAACGAGATCTTCCTCGGCCGCGACCTCTCTCAGGGCCGCCACTACTCCGACGAGGTCGCCTCCGACATCGACGCGGAGATCCGCAGCTTTATCGACAACGCCTACGATCAGGCGAAAGTCGTCCTTGAGGAGCACCGGGAAAAGCTTGAGATCACCGCAAACCTGCTGATGGAAAAAGAAAAGATCAGCGGCGAGGTCTTCAAGGCCATTATGAGTGGCCAGCCCCTCCCCGAAGAGACAAAACCGGAAGAAGCAAAGGCCGAAAAACAGCCCGAAGCGGAAGGAAGCCTTTCTCTCTCGGAGCCGAAAGAAGAACCTCCGGAGACGGATTCCGGAGAAAATGGCCCGGCCGTTACGGACGTTCCTATGGAAGAACCGGAAACCCCGGAGATCAAACCCGAGCTCTGAACCCCCAAAACAACAAACCGGACAGGCATTCCGCCTACCCGGTTTTTTTGTCTGAGAAAGTCCTATGCCGCTCAAGCGATTCAAAGGCGGTCCTGCGGTGGCGGGTTATGGGGCAAAAAAATCTTTCATGTGGCGCCGCACGGCAACTATCCAAAGGGAGACTGTCTGACGAAAAATGAGCTTCCCGAATTCCGGGCCGAATCCCGGCCTCAATCTCCTGAAAATATATCCGGACAGGCGCTTCGACCGCCTGTTTTTTTTGCTTAAGGGACCAAAAATAGCTCTGCGCGGAGGTCTACGAAATCAAAATTCCCGAAAGAAACGAAGCCGGAAACCGAGCCCCAAACAGCGATGATGCATCTGCAAAACCGGACAGGCGAATTTTGCCTACCTGTTTTTTTTGCTCAAGAGACCAAAAACAGCTTCGCGCGGAGGCCTACGAAATTAAAATTCCGAAAAAAAACGAAGCCGGAGACCGAGCCTCCGGTCATGGGGCGGCCGTACTGGATTTTGAAAGCATCATCAGAATCAGCCATTTCGGCAGGGCAGAATAACGAATGAAAAAAGGATCCCATCCGCCTGTCCGCGGGCAAAACCGTCGGATTCAGACATCGATCGAGCAGCGAAGCGTCTTTATCTTGGAGGCGGAGACGATCTGCAAGTCCTCCAGCGGCACGCCGGCGCAGTACTGCTCAAATTCCGGCTCGAGATCACGCAGACGCAGCCGCGCCGTAACCGGACTGACGGAAAATTCCTTCGCGATTAGTCGAAAGGCGCGTTCTTCATCCGCAAGCAAAATAGAACGTATGTTCTTTATAAAAGGAAGAAAAACGCGATACGGCATTAGAAGTTCCGCAGCACCCTGATTCGCCTGCCACTCCAGCGCGCCGACGTTTTCCTCCGAAAGACCTGTGTTCCCGCAGAGAAACTCTCTGCCGCCATGCAAAAAATAGTGGATCAGCTCGTGCGCGGCCGTAAAGCGGCGGCTTTCCGGGCTGCCCGCAGCGTTGAGGACGATCTCCGAATGGATTTCGCCCCGCATCAAAAAACCGGAAAGGCGTCGGGACTCGAACGCATAACAGGAGACCGTGATGCCGAGGCGCCGCGCCAGCTGATAGGGATCCGCCGGGCCGACGACGGAAAGGGCCGCCCGCCGCTCATCGACAAGGCGATACAACTCCGCTTTTTCTATAAAACTCAACGGGCATCCTCCCTTTTGAAACGGCTCGCGATGTCGAGCAAAAGCTCCATATCGTTCTCGGTCAGATTCAGCTCCTTCGCACCCTTTAAAAAATGAAAATAGATATCCGGCAGTTCTTCGCCGGCCATCACCCGGCATTTGCTGTTGCCGAGCAGGTAATCCGCCGAGACGCCGAAATACCGCGCCGCCCGGAGCAGCTTCTCTCCCGACGGAATACTTTTATCCCATTTCATTACGGAATTTTTCGAAAATCCGCATTCCCGTTCCATTTTTGCAAGAGAAACGCCTTTTTCTGCCGCAAGAATTTTAATTCTTTCCAGTAACTCCATCTTAATTTTCCGCCCTCCGGTGAAAATATTCGTTGTGACTATTTTGGTAGATCAGGAATATTTTCTTGATTTCCCATTGACTAAAGAATTTTTTCTTAGTATGCTGTGGTTGTCAATCAAAGATTCTGAGGTTTTTGGCTGTTTGATGACTCTATTTTAGAATTTTTTCTTCATATAGTCAAGAGCCGGGAGGTAAAAATTTTGGAAAAAATAATCCGAAAAATTTTAGCACAAATTGAGGCACCGCTGATTCCGGAAGAAAAACGGGGTCCCGACGCGCGCGATTTTCCAGCGGAAGAAGAAGGAATTCCTGCAAAATCCGTAATAGAACATATGTTTTATTGTCGCCATTACGGAGGCGAACATGATGGACAGGCGCAAACCGACGGCATCCGTCGTTCCGGAGAACGCTCCGCCTCACAAGGTGAAAGACATGAGTAAACGCAGACCGACGGAAAAAGCGATTCTTGGGGAGATTGCAAAGATGGCCTTCTCCCCGCCGGAAGCGGAAGGCGGACTAAAGGCGTCCGAAAAGATGAAGGCGCTGGAACTGCTCTGTAAATGTCTTGGGATCGGCGATAAAGAGGAGGCGACCGGAGACGACGGCTTCCGGCTGGAAGTTCGGATCAGGGGGGATGAAGATGAAAAGCCTTGATCTTCCGCTGACGGAGAAGCAGATGCGTTTTCTGAAGGCGGAGGC
>DAOSWK010000031.1:0-17653 GCA_035593545.1 Oscillospiraceae bacterium
CGTCTCGGCGGCCGCGTCGTTCTTGGGAAAACAGATGGAGGAATAGCTTCTCCGGAGCCGTTTCCGGCCGGCGGCGTTTTTTCCGCGGGCCCCGATGTTGGAAAAGAAAAACGATCCTGTATAAAAAAGAAAGCCCTCTTTAGATGGTCGGACTTAGGGATTATGAAAAACAAGGTCTTTAAGGACAGCCTCTAAGCGGAGCAAAAGAAAAACGGTCAGATGTGAGAAAGCCTCATGTCTGGCCGTTTTTCTATGCCCTGCAAGACGCAGATGTTTATCAATTTATCATGCACATAGTACTTGCTATTTTACCCAAGCAGAGTGATGTATGTACGTACCAAAAGGCCACAGAGCCTGAAAAATCAAGGAGATACATACTATGAAGATGAACTACAAAGGAAAGCAGAGAAAAGAGTTGGCAGCCGCCATCGCCGAGATTACCGGAGAAAAGGCTGTGTACATGAAGGCACCGACCTACGCTTATCAGATCGGGATTTTTACGGTTGAGCGCAACGGAGACCTCATCTGTGGCGATGAGGCTGCTCTGGAGGAACTTCTCCACGGACTGGCGGAGAAAGGCTTTACAGCCGAAGCCGAGCCGCAGGAGGACGCTACGAACGCTGACGGCTCCGACCTGACGGTCACAGTTCCGGGCACCGCAGCATCGGTCGAGAATCTCAAGAATCTGCTTGAGGCAAAGGGAGCGCTCATCAAGAAAGCGCTTGGCATCACCGACATCAGCATCAAGGTCGAGGATGAAAAGGTTTCATTCCCTTGGTTTCCAGAGATGCCCGAACCGGATGAAGCAAAAGCATACACCGAGTTTATTGCCGCCATCTGCCGGATGAGCAAGGAACAGAAACGCATCAGCGCGACGGAGCGGCATACGGATAATGAGAAGTTCACCTTCCGAGTATTCCTGATCCGGCTTGGCTTCATTGGCGATGAGTACAAGACCACACGTCGGATTCTGCTCCGGAACCTTACCGGGAACAGCGCGTGGAGAAATGGAGCGCCGAAGAGGAAGGCAAAATAAAAGGAAAGCCATGCTGAAAGATAAAGTTTCAGGCATGGCTCTTTATTGATTACATAAAGCAAAAAACGCCTTGCATAAAGCAAAACGTCTTCAGGAACTCCTTCTACACGTGGCAGATGAGCTACTTTAAGTATACTGATTTTGAGTGCTTTGTCAATAGGGTTCACGGAATCGTGAATGTAAATTAATTGTGAATTTGCTGCTGATATACAGTATATTCATTGAGTTTCTTTCTCAATGCATGATCCTGATCAAGATAAAACGCCGTAATCAAGAGGCAATAGTTCTCACGCCGTTCAATAACAACCATATATCTTTCCTCTTCTAACAGCAGATGAATTCTGTTATTAGATTTATACGGCTTTTCCCATACTTTTATACCGTCACAGCTTTCACATTTTAAAGGATCACAAGCATAATTTTCAATAAAAGCTCTCACCCAACGTATTCGTTCACATCGTCTTAAATCAGGAACCCGGTTTCCGTCTTTCATATAATCCTGACAAGTAACATGGTAGAAAGCTTCCTCTTTATTGTTTTCAATTGGGTAAAATCGAATCTGAACCTTCTTTCCTTCAAAACTTGGATGATTAACTATAAAATCAGTTCTGAAAATAGTATACAAAAAATCCTCGTAGTCTTTCCATAACTCATAGACATCAGTATTATAGATTTCAAGGTCAGGTACCCAGCAATTATTATTCATTATTTCCCCTCGCATCCCATGAGAGGAGATTTAGTTTTTCCTCACGTAAAAGAGTTGTCTTTGTCATTGTATACCCTGAACGTCCTTTAATTAAATCTATGATTTCCTGCTTGGCCGGACTTTTTTTGAAGTCTTCTGGAAATACTCTGTTTTCATAGCCTACTGCGCCAATCAGTATATCAACAAGTTGCATTATCTGAACTTCATCGGAGCGTATGGGCTGGAGTCTTTGGATAATGCTTTGCGAAAAGTCATACATTGAATTGCTACAGACTTCTTTTAGTTTTTGAGCCTTACGATATGAATTTGAATCCTTGATATCAATATAAACTTCATATCTATCAGTCGGGTTAAAGATTACCTTCAACATATCAAAGTACATCTTATAATACCAGTCATCATGCGTCTGATTAAAATGCTGATGATCAAGTTTTGATTTGTCGGGAATAATTACCGCTCTAAAATGCAGATCATCATCATCAAAATAATAATTCACAATGTCCCGATACATATCAATTTTTGCCGGACTGATTTTTGTCCATTTCAACTCCATTGTCGGAGAAACACCATTGCGTTCTTTGATTTGGCGAATCCTTTGATTAATATCTTTTAATTTGCTCTGGGGACACCATACAGCACCCAAAACCATAACATTAATCCCATCGTGCTCAAGATGGCACGTTTCATCACAATAAACATTATATAACACTTAGATCATCTCCTCTCAGCACTTATTCAGTTGACTTTGCAGTTCTTGGAAACTTTCCAACGCACTCTGCAAGTTCTCAATAATGTCCGCAGCCAGTTCATCAGGCGCAGGCAGGCTATCAAGGTCTGCGAGAGACTTATCCGCCGCGAGGCTGTAAAGGCTCTGACACTCACCGCCGGAGGAAAATGATTATGGAAGATAAGAAAGTAACGTTCATGGAAAAGACCATCGGAGACACGACCTATATTGTGGAGGCTGCCACAGGCGCGGATGCCCGTGAGACCGTGTATGAGAAACTGAAAAAACTGATTCTGCAGGATCCCGACAGACACAATTTGTTAAAGGCTTCATAAGACGATAATGCTTGACTTCTTCGCCGCAGGTATGGATATATAGTAATACCGCTTGGAGACTGTCGGAAAGGAGGAACTTATGAACAGACAGTCTCAGACTGCTGTGAAGAATGATTTAATTACAGCCCTTTATTGCCGCCTCTCACGAGATGACGAGCTGCAGGGAGATTCCAACAGCATTAAGAACCAGAAGGCAATTTTACAGAAATATGCCGTAGACAACGGTTTCGGCAACATACAGTTTTTCGTGGATGACGGCTACAGCGGCACTACATTCGACAGGCCGGACTGGCAGCGCCTTTCCGGGATGATTGATGAAGGTCAAATCGGTACGCTCATCGTAAAGGATATGAGCAGGCTCGGCAGAGATTATTTGCAGGTCGGAATGCTGACCGAGATGGTATTTCCGAACAACGATGTCCGCTTCATCGCCGTAAACAACGGTGTGGACAGCGTAAACGGCACGGAGAACGACATGACGCCGTTCATCAACCTGTTCAACGAATTCTACGCCAAAGACACCAGCCGGAAAATCCGAGCAGTGTTTAAGGCAAAGGGAAACGCCGGAAAGCCGCTCTGCACGAATCCGCCCTACGGCTACATTAAAGATCCGGAGGACAAGAACCACTGGATCATCGACGAAACCGCCGCCGAGGTAGTCAGGGAGATTTTTCACCTGTGTGTGCAGGGCTACGGGGTTTCCAAGATTGCGAACATCATCACGGCAAAGCACATCATGAATCCTACCGCACACGCCAAGGCGCTCGGCATCGGAGTGTCAGATAATCGGAGCACCGCTGATGATTACAAATGGGGCAACAGCACGATCTCCCATATGCTGACGAGGCAGGAGTACATCGGAAGCACTGTAAACTTCAAGACCTACCGGAAGTCCTACAAGCAGAAGAAGCAGTTGAAGAACGATCCGGACAACTGGCAGATTTTCGAGGACACCCACGAGGCCATCATAGATGACGAGACATTCGCCATTGTGCAGAGGCTTCGTGAAGGCAGGCGCAGGGTAACACCGATGGGCGAAATGCCAATTCTCTCAGGAATGCTGTTCTGTGCGGACTGCGGAGCCAAGCTATATCAGGTACGGCATCGCGGCTGGACGCACGACAAAGAACACTTCGTATGTGCCACCTACCGCAAGGTCAAAGGCGGCTGCAGTTCACACCAGATCAGAAACGTCGTTGTAGAGGAACTTCTGCTCGACGGCATCCGAAACATCACCGCGTTTGCCAGAGACCACGAGGATGAATTCGTACAGATGGTGACTGACAAAACCCGTGCTGAAGTAAACAGGAACCTGCGAGATGACAAACGGGGACTGGAACAGGCACAGGTCAGAGCCGGAAAACTGGACGGTATCATTCAGCGGCTCTACGAGGATAATCTTGATGGAAAAATCAGCGATGAACGTTTTGCCAAAATGACAGCCAGCTACGAGGAAGAACAGAAAACGCTTGAATTTCGCATCCGGGAATTGAAAGCAACCATTGGCACCGTGACCGAGAACGCTTCGAACGTGGATGCCTTCCTGAAGCTGGTACGCAGGTACACCGACATTCAGGAATTGACTGCTGAGATCATCCGGGAATTTGTAGAGAAGATTTACGTTTATAAGGCTGAACGCATCGATGGCAAGCGTGTGCAACGCATCAAGATCGTTTGGAACTGTATCGGCGAATTTACACCGCCGGACAAGTGCAAAAAGGACGAAAAAACGGCATAGCCGGATTAATTCCAACTATGCCGAATTTTCAGGGATTAGGAAATCCCTAAGTTGCCGCACCTTTCGAAGGCTTTCTTTTTTATTTTCTTTATTTTTCGGACGGCTTGCGCAGCTCGTTTTCCATAATGTTGACGAGTTTTTCGAGCAAGACGATGGCCTGCGCGGAATCGCGGGCTCCCATTTCCCGGTAGACCCCGGCTGAAAAATTGCGAACCAGTTTCAGTTCCTCCCGGAAAACGCATGCCCCCTCCTCCGTTAAAAAGACGAAGGTCTGCCGGCGATTTCCGGAATCCGTCTGGCGGCGGATCAGGCCCTTGTTTTCCAGCACGCGGAGCAGGTTGGTCACCGCCGACGGCGTGACATGGAGCTGCTCCTTGATCTGTGAAACGGTGGCCTGAACCCCTCTCTCACGGAAATCCCACAGAGTGCTCAGCATAATGAATTCCGCGCTCTGAACCCGGCGGTGGACTTTTTTGAAATCCAGCCGCTGCGCCCGGCGAAGCAGATCGATGACCTGATGGATTTTCTCCTCGCCGTCAAATGCGGCTTCCCGGTCCATGATTTCGCCCCCCGTCAGCCCTCCGACGGCGTGACGGTGACGCCGCCGGCAGATGTTTCATACGAAAGCGCGGCGCCGTCCGACAGATCCGGCGACCAAGAGGTGACCACCAGATCGCCGGACGCGATGCCCTCCGTGACGGCGGTGGTGGTCTCGTCGGAGAGCCCGGTCTGAACCGGAGTCCGAACCGCCTTTCCGTCCTTCGCGAGGAAGACATAGGCGCCGTCGTCGCCGTAATAGACCGCGTCATAGGGCACAAGGACGGCATCCTCCTGCCGATAGGTATCGGTCGTCACGGAGACCGTAGTATAGGAGGCAAGCGCGCCCTCTTCCGCGTCCACCGACGCCTTGATTTTGAAAAGGCCCTGCGTCAAATCGAGGGAGACGCCGATCTCGGTGATTGTGCCGGAATAGGTTTTCCCATTGCGCTCCACCGTCACCGCCTGCCCCGTTGTCAGCGCGTTGCGCACCTCTTCGGTGACGTAGAATGTGGCGGTCATGCTGGCTTTATCGGAGATGACAAAGGCGGCGGAGCTTCCCGCAAACCCGTGTTCCTCGGCGGAGACGCTCTCTACGATGCCGGAGATCGGCGCGGTGATTTGATAAAGGCTGAGCTGATATTCGGCCGCCTCCACCGCGACGGAGACCGCGTCGAGCTGCGCGTCCAGAATGGCCTGTGTCTCCTCGCGAAGGTCGCCCTGCGTGATTTCCGCGGAATCCTCGGCGAGCGCCAACGCATCCCGGTAACTGGAAACGGCCTGCCGGTACTGCTTGATCGCGCTGTCCAAGGAATCAATGCCGCTCTGGATCGTGGACTCGGCGGAGGAGACGGCCGCAAGCTGTTCCGCGGCGGCGTCCATGTCCCCCTCCAGACCGTCGATATAGGAATCGAGGCGATCGACGCTGGTGCCCCATTCGACCAGAAGGTCATGCACCGCGCTGCATGCGGCATAGGCCTCGTTCTCCGGATCCTCCAGCACGGCGCGCAGTTCCGCGTCGCTGAGCACATCGTAGGCCACCAAGGTTTTTTGTGCCTCCACGGCGGTCGCATAGGCGGTTGCTGCCTGCTGGTAGGCGGCTGCGGCCTGCGCTGCGGCGGTCTCCGTATCCTCCAGACTGTCCTCCAGATCGCTCTTGCTGTCCTTCGCGTCGTCGACGTTGTCGGTGTAGGCGGAAATGGAATCCTTAATCGACTGGATGTTGGAATCCAGCTGAAGATCGGTGAGATCGTAGGTGGAGCCGGTGGTCTGATTCATCGTGGCCACCGTGGCCGCATAGGTGGCCTCGGCGCTCGAAAGAGAGAGCTGCGCGGCCTCGTCGTCGATCGTCATCAGGAGCTGTCCCTCCTCGACCCGGTCGCCGACCGAGACATAGACCCCTGTGATCTCTCCCGCGGCAAGCGGCACGACATAGACCGACTCTCCAGCCGTCAGCGTGCCGATATAGGTATTTTGCAGGATCAGATCGCCGGTCTCGGCCTCGCCGACCGTGACGGGAATCGTGGTATCCTGAACCTCGGCCTCCTCGCTGCCGCAGGCGCCGAGCGTCATGAGCATGAGCACGGCCAGCAGCAGAGCCGCTATTTTATGTGACAGGGAGTTATTCATTTCTTTCAGCCTCCTCATTCGATTTCTCCGCTTCCGCATCCGGGTTTTGCGTCTCCGGTCCGGGCTCTTCCCTGGCATCCGGCGGTTCCATCCCGGAGATCCCCTCGGCCCGTAATTTTTCTTTAATGTCGTCCGTCAGGCCGAGGTACTGAGCTTTCTTGCCGGCCATGACCATATAGAAATCCGGCTGAAGCAGCAGGATGAGCAGCGTAGAGGCCATCAGCCCTCCGGCGATGACCATGGACATGCCCTTGAGCATCTCGGTATCCGGGTTTGTGGTGAAGGCCGTAGGCATCATGGCAAGCACGGTCGTGAGCGTCGTCATCAGGATCGGGCGCAGGCGGATCTGACCGCTTTTTATCAGTGCCTGCTCCACCGGCATATGAATTTTTAGCTGGTTCGCGGTATCGACGAACAGGATGCCGTTGTTGACGACCGTGCCCACCAGCGTCAGGAAGCCCATCAGCGAAATCATGCTGAACGTGGTCTGCATCAGGAACATGACGAGGAAGGACCCGATCAGGCAGAACGGGATGCTGACCATGACCATCAGCGAGAACCGCGGCGATTCAAACTGGATCGCCATCACAAGGAAGACCAGAAAGACGCCGAACCCGATGGCGGTCAGCATGCTGTATAATTCCTCATACATGGTCTCGTCCGCGTCGCTCTTTACGATCTCGACGCCGTCCGGCAGCTCAATTTCCTCCAACGACGCATAGATTTTTGAACTCGCGGTCCAGCGGGCGGATTCCGTCGGCGTCGCGGTCAGCGTGATCCGGTAGCTGCCGTTCTTGCGGACCCGGGTCTCCAGCTCCTCGCCGTAAGAAAGCTCGGCGATCTCGCTGAGCGTGATCGAGGTGCCGTAGGGCGTGGAGATGGCCTTATCCATCAGGTGGTTGACGTCGTCGTACCGCCCCTCCGGATATTCGAGCCGGATCGAATACTCCTCGTCGTCGATCACCATCGTGGATGCTTCGACGCCGCTGACGGAATAATAGAGATCTATGGCGATTTGCGCGGGCGTCAGCCCGACGGCCATGGCTTTCTGCGGATCGATCAAAATGCTGGCCTGCGTCGATGCCTGTTCGGCATCGGAGTCGACTTTAATGACGCCCGGAACCTTCTGCATGACGGCTTTGACTTCCTTCGCGGCCGTCTTGAGGTCGTCGAGGTTGTCGCCCTGAAGGTCGATGACCGTGTTGGCGCTCAGATAAGAGCTGAACGCGGACATGATGCCGCCGCCCGTACCGGAGATGGTCAGGTCCATATTGGTCACATCTTTAAAAAGATCGGTATAATATTCGACCGCCTCTTCCGAGCTGCGCTCGCAGTCGTCCGCGCTGTAAGCGGTAAGCGTGGCGGTGTTGCCCGTCATGTTTTCTCCGGAGACGGAGAAGCTCACCTCGTCGAAGTTTTTATCTGCAAGCAGGGCCTCCTCGATCGGGCGGATCTGCTCATCGATGGAAGAAAGCTGCGTGCCCGGACGAAAATCCGCGGTCACGGAGATGCTGCCGTCCCATGAGATCGGGATCAGCTCCAGATGCAGCGTGAGCGCAAGGGCCACCGCTCCCGCAAAGAGTACGACCGCCGCCAGAATTCCCCTCCATTTGTGGCGGAAGAGCTTCGGCATGAAGCGGGCGTATGCATCGGTAATTTTTTTAAGGAGCCGGTTGATCGGGAGATTTTCCCGCGGCTTCGGCTGTAATTTTAAGAAGGCGAGCGGCACGATGGTGACGGCGCTCACCAACGAACCCGTCAGGACAAAGATGATCGTCCATCCGAATTCGATAAACATCTGGCCGGTCAGACCTTTCATAAAGGTCAGCGGCAGGTAGACGACGATCGTGGTCAGGGTGGAGGCCAGAATGGACATCATGACGGCCCTGCTTCCGGAGATGGCGGCTTCCCGGTAACCCGCGCCCTCCTCTTTCAGGCGGAAACAGCTCTCCAAGACGACGATCGAGTTGTCGACGATCATGCCGATGGCGATGATGAGCGAGCCGGCGGTCAGCAGGTTCAGCGTGTACCCCAGCAGGCGCATGCAGCACAGGGCAATCAGCACCGAGAACGGCATCGACGCGCCGACGATCAGGCTGGCTTTCAGATCTCCGGTAAAGAGCAGCAACACCAGCATGCAGCAGGCGACGCCGATCAGCAGTGTCTCGCCGATCGTGGAGAGGGCGTTTACAATATATTCTCCGGCGTTATAAATCAGCTGAAAGCGCATATCCGGGTTCTTCGCCTGGAATTCCTCGATGATATTGACAACTTTCCTCGCGACCGAGACGGAGCCCGCAGACTGGTTTTTGGTCGCCGTGAGGATGATGCTCTCATCCCCGTTATAGCGGCTCAGGCTGTCGGTGGATTTGGCGTTCATGGAGATCCCCGCCACGTCGCCGAGCGTGATCTGGCTGCCGGTGGCGGTGATCAAAGGAATCCTGCGCAGGTCCTCAAGGGAAGTGAGCTCCGAGGAGGCCACCACGCCGATGTCCTGCGAACCGGCTTCCACGCTGCCGGCCGGGACGTTGAAATCCGCGGCCGTGATAAAACCGGCAATCGAATTGATCGTCAGGCCGTACTGGCTCATCAGCTCCTCGTTGAGCAGCACGCGGACGTAATTTTCCTCGCCTCCGTAGAGATCGACTTTGGCGACATCGTTCAGGGCCTCGATGTCCGGCACAATATTGTCCTCCACATAAGAGAGCAGGTTCTCGGCATTCGGCGCCTCGATGGAGACCTCGATGGTCGGCATGGCGTTCAATGAGAGCTCCATGATGACCGGCTCCTGCGCCTCATCCGGAAACGTCACGCCGTCCAGCGCGATGGAGAGGTCGGAATAGCATTCGTTGATGTCCACGCCGTAATCGTAGGTGAACAGCACGAGCGAATAGTTTTCATACGAATAGGAGGCCACGCTGTCGATGCCGGAAAGCGCGCTCCCGGCATCCTCGACGCCTTTCGTGACCAGCTTCTCCACGCTGTTCGGCGCGGCGCCGGGATAGACCGTCATCACGATCAGCATCGGCATATCCATCTCCGGCATCAGCTCCATGCGCAAACCGAACATGGAATAGATGCCGAACACGGCGACGGCAAGGATCACCAGCAGCGCGGAGATCGGCCGCCTCAGCACAAGTTTTGTCATGTTGTCTTTTCCTCGCAGTTCTGAAGAATGAAAGCAGGTGCACCATACACCCCGTGCATGATGCAAACAAGTTTATTATATTGTCCTTTCCGCTCCTGTCAACCATACGGAACAAAAAAAACGGGCGCCGAAAAAGGGCGTCCGATAAAAATACGGTTAAGAATCAAAGAAAACCATACTCGGGATGATAAGGGCACCACGGACGGATCTCGACAATCTCCTTACAGGCGGGATCTTTTGCGCGGACGTAATAGCTGTTGACCCAGCCCCGTTCATCCGGCCGGTCCTCCGTGCAGTAGGCATGGACGACAAAATATCCGTTGTCGTCGCGGTAGGCGCCGTCCTCGATCATGTTGAAAATCCTTCCGCCGTAGACGATCTCTGTACGCATGACGCATCCTCCCGATTTATATTCCGCGTTTCAGTATAACCGATCCTCTTATTAAAATCAAGGTCCCGCCATGTTTTTTCGTGGTTTCAATTTCCAAAAATTTTTCTTTATCCCCTCAAAAAAGTATGGTATATTGAAAATATAGTCTCACGGAAAAGGAAGTGTGGCATGGACGTATTTTCAGTCTTTACCCTGCTCGGCGGCGTTGCTTTCTTCTTATTCGGCATGAACACCATGTCCGGCGGATTGGAAAAAATGGCGGGCTGCAAATTGAAAAAAGCCCTCAGAGAGATGACCTGCAGCAAATGGAGAAGTTTGCTGATCGGCGCAGGCATCACCATCGCCATCCAGTCCTCCTCCGCCCTGACGGTCATGCTCGTCGGGTTCGTCAACTCGGGCATCATGGAAGTCAGCCAGACCGTCGGCATCATCATGGGCTCCAATATCGGCACCACGCTGACCGCATGGCTGCTTTCGATGGTCGGCATTGAAAGCGACAACTTCTTTCTCCGCCTGCTGAAGCCGGAATCGTTTTCCCCGCTCGCGGCCGTCGCCGGAATTCTGCTCTCTATGAGCAAGAGCCGCCGGAGAAAACAGCTCGGCGAGATTCTGCTCGGATTCGGCGTGCTGATGTTCGGCATGGAACTGATGAGCGATGCGGTCTCCCCTCTTGCCGACATGCCGGAATTCAGCCAAGTGTTGACCGCCTTCAGCAATCCGGTTCTGGGAATCCTGATCGGCGCGTTCATCACCGCGGTCATCCAGAGCTCGGCGGCCTCCGTCGGTATGCTTCAGGCGCTTTCTCTGACCGGCAGCGTGACTTTCGGCGCGGCGATCCCGATCATTCTCGGCCAGAATATCGGCACCTGCGCAACCGCGCTGATCTCCAGCATCGGCGTCAACCGCAACGCCAAACGCGTCTCCGTCATCCATATTTCCTTCAACATCATCGGCACGACTTTGTTCTGCGTCGTGTTTTATACCCTGAACGGGATTTTCAAATTTTCGTTCCTTGAGAACGCCATCACTCCCTTCGAGATCGCGCTGTTCCACACGCTCTTCAACCTCGCCACCACCATGGTTCTGCTCCCCTTCGCCAAACAGCTCGAAAAACTCGCCTGCCGCGTCGTAAAAGAGAAGAAAAAAGGCTGCGATTTTGCTTATCTGGATCCGCACCTGCTGATGACCCCAACCCTCGCGATCGGAGAATGCACGCAGATGGCGTCAAAAATGGGCGAATATTCGAGGGACTTTTTGAGGGATTCCCTCGACCTGCTGTTCCATTACAGCGAAAAACGCGCGGACGACATGATCGAGGATGAATCGAAGCTCTATATTTACCGCGACAGTCTGATGCCGTTTCTGATTCAGCTGTGTGGAAACGATCTCTCCCCCGAGGACAGCCGCGAGGTCACGCGCCTGCTTCACGCGGTCGGCGACTTCCGCAGGATCGGCGATCACTGTATCAACATCATCAACTGCGCCACGGAACTCCATGAAAAAGAGATTCCTCTCCCCGACAAGGAGAATGACGACTTGCGGGAATGCGCGAAGCTCCTCAACCGTCTGTCCGACGCCGCGACCGTGCTGTTCACGGAAAACGATCCCTTCCTCGCGCAGGATATTTATTCCCTTGAGCGCGCGCTGACCAACCAGACCTGCTCGGCCAAGGACGGTTACATCCTGAGGCTCAAACAGGGCGCCTGCCCGCTGGAGGACGGCATTCTCTTTAATGATCTGCTCCACAACATGGAGCGTGTCTCGAGCCATCACTGCGCCATCGCGGCGACCGCGCTGCAAATTTCCCGCAACGAGCTGTAAAGGCCGTTCCCTTTTTTCGTTTAAATACGCCGTTCCATCCGTTTTGGAACCGGCGTTTTCTTTTTCCCATCGTTAAAAAATTACTATTTACAATATAATAATTACAAGTATATAATTATTCGACATTTTTTTGTTTTTTCTCTTTATGGAGCTGTTTTTTTATGGCTGCGTGCCGAAAAAAAGCGCCCCCTGCCGTCGGCGGGAGCGCTTTTATGTTTCTCGGTTTTCCGGCCTGCGGTAGACCCGGTTCTCGTCGGCCGCCGCGTGAAGCGAGACGTCCGCCTCATCCGCCGGAAGATCCTCCGCCTTTTGGAAACCATATCCGGCCGCCACGGTGAACGCATTTTTGCAGCGCGGAAGGTAGCGGTCGTAGTATCCTTTGCCGCGTCCGAGGCGGCGGCAGTCCGGACTGAAGGCGACGCAGGGCGCGATCACCGCGTCGAGTTCCTCCGGCAAAATCCGTCTGGCGCGGCGGGGATCCGGCTCCGGGATCCCATGAATGCCGGCGACAAACGCATCCGGCGTCTCGGGAAGATAGGCATCCATGGAGCCGTCGCTTTTGCAGACCGGGAAAGCGACCGCCGCCCCGTTCTTTTGCAGGAGTTCGTTCAGGGCGCCGACATCCGCTTCCCCTCCGGCCGGGAGATAGGAGAGCACCGTCTTGGCCGCGGCAAGCTCCGGCAGGGAGAACAGATTTTCGCAGATTGCCGCGGAGAGCCGGCGGCGTTTCAACTCCGGAAGAAATCTCCTCTGCCGGAGGAGCTGTTCACGAAGCTGTTTTTTCCGGCTGAAAACGTCCATACTTTTCCCTCAGATTCTTCATCACCGGCGCGGCAAACAGAAGCCGCAGCGCGGTATATTGCACGGCGAACATCACGATCGTCTCCATGACCCGCGCGGCGAAGAGCTGGCGAAACGGGAGGCCATAGAGAAAATGAATGAACAGGGTATTGAGGCAAAGCGTGACCAGCGTCAGGTTTGCCAGAGAGGCCGTCGCAAGTTCTTTTCTCGTGACTTCCCTCTTATGGAGAAACGAGCCCCAGATCGCTCCGGAGAGCGCGGCCGAAGCCGTAAACAGCGGGCTGTACGCGCCGACCGGAAACAGCAGCGAGCCGGCAAGATCCCCGATTCCCGCACAGGCCGCCGCCCAGAACGGCCCAAACAGAATGCCGCAGACCGCGGCCGGCAGGAATCCGAAGCCGATTTTGACGCTGAGCGTATTGACCGAGCAAAAGCGCGTCAGGACGACATCCAGCGCCGCCAGCACCGCCGTCAGCACCACCGCCCGAACATCATATTTTTTCATGGCGGCGCCCCCTTTCATCAAATTTTTTCATTTTTTCTTAGGTAGAAAAGTTCGCCGGACACGTTCCATCTACCCTTGCTGTGCCATGGGATTCTTATGCCCCCGATTCCCTGCCTCTTTGAGCGGGCTCAGGGAAGCGCGATTTCCGGGAGGAGCGCCCCATCGGCCCGTGGATCACCGGGATAAAATCAGTTTCCGAAGCAGGAACGGATATCTCCGGCCATAAAGAGCGAGCCCGCCGCGCAGACAACGCCGTCCGCGCCCGCTTTTTGTAGCGCGAGCGCAACCGCTTGTCGGACATCCGGCACCGCCGCCGCAGGTTTGCCCCTTCGGGAGAGAAACGCCGCAAGTTCCTCCGCCGGCAGACGGCGGGGGTTGTCCGGCTCGACGGCGAGGTATTCCGACGCGAGCGGCTCGATGGGCGCGAACATGTTCTCCCAATCCTTGTCCGCCATCACGCCGACAAGGAAAATGACTTTTTTGCCGTCGAGCGTCTCTTTGAGGCAGGCGGCGAGCGCCTCCATGCACTGCGGGTTGTGCCCGCCGTCCAGAATGAACAGCGGCTCCCGCGAGAGAATTTCAAACCGCGCGGGCCATCTTGCCTCCGCCATTCCTCTGCGGACGGCCTCCTCAGGAAGAACCCAACCTTTTCGCCGCAGAACCCCGACCGTCTCGAGCACGACGGCCGCGTTCCGGCGCTGGTGCTCGCCGAGCAGGGCGATGCGGATTCCGGTTTTTTCTCCGTAGTCAAAGACTTGGCCGTCCAGTCCGGAGGAACAGAGACGTAGCCTTGAAAAATCCGCCTCCGTAAAATCCGCGCCGGTTTCGGCACAGCGCGCCTTGAGCACCGCGCGGACGGACGGCTGCTGCTCATAGCTCACCGCCGAGCATCCGGGCTTGATGATCTTCGATTTCGTCGCGGCGATCACTTCGACCGTGCCGCCGAGATACTGCATATGGTCAAGGCCGATATTTGTGAAGACGGCGGCCTCCGGAGCGGAAATGACGTTGGTCGCGTCCAGTTCGCCGCCCATGCCGACCTCAAGCACGACAATCTCACACGCCCGCTCCGCAAAATACAGAAATCCGAGCGCCGTCACCATCTCAAAGGTGGTCGGGTGGTCCGGCATGGCATCTGCCGCCGCACGCACCCGCTCCGTCAGCCGGCAGAGCGCCTCGTCCGGGATATTCTCTCCCAAGACGCGGATGCGCTCGGCAAAACAGTCGACATACGGCGAAGTGTAGAGCCCGGTCTTGTAGCCTGCGGCCCGGAAAACCGATTCCAGCATGGCGGCCGTACTGCCCTTGCCGTTGGTTCCGGTGATATGAATGTATCGGAGACCCCGCTGGGGATCCCCCAGACGGGCAAGCAGATCGGCCATTCGTTCAAGTCCGAGTCTGCTGCCGCGCCAGTCGATGCTGTTGAGATAGGAAACGCTCTGGTTTACGTCCAATCAAAAATCTCCTTCGTTTGATCATCCGGCCCGCCGCGCCGCGCAGGGTATAAGCCGACGGTATGAATTTCCCGGAAGCGCCGGCCCTACACAAGGAAATCCCAAAGATATGGCCCCAGCCGAAAAAAGCTTTTTAAAAAGGAAAAACGGCTTTCCAAAAGATTTTTCATTTACCGCCTGTCCCGCCGTGCGGTACACCGTCGGGCAGACCATGTGCCAACATAATTCCCCCACGGGTTCCGGTCTTTCGCAAAGATACCAGCGGTCACAGCCCAAAGGGAAACGAGATGTTCTCAAAAAGATTTCCCCGATCTTGCCGCTTATCCCGTCGTACGGTACACTGTCGGACAGACCATGCGTCAACAAGATTCCCCCGGAAGTATCGGCCTTTCGCAAGCAGATGCCACAGGCACGGTCTCAAGGGAAAATGAATTTTAATTTTTTCGCTTTCACTGCTTGTCCCACCGCACGGTATGTTATCCAATAAGTTTTATATCGGTGAGATTCCCCGGGTGGTGACATTTTACGCAGATGCCGGCGGGAATGAAACCTGTGAAAAACGGGGCATTTTTAAAATCCGGAAGGTTATTGTTCGGTCCGCCGGATACTGCGTTCCGCCGCCTCCGCGACGTGTTCGATCAGCACCGCGGAGGTGACGGCCCCCACGCCGCCCGGCACGGGGCTGACCGCCGAAACGATCTCCTCCGCCGCCGCAAAATCCACGTCGCCGCAGACGGAGCCGTCGCCGCCCACATTGACGCCGACGTCGAGCACCGTCTGCCCCGCGGCGAAACAGTCCCTTCCGAGAAGGCCCGGTTTCCCCGCCGCGGCAATAACAAGTTCCGAGCGGGCGCAGATCTCCGCAAGGTTTTTTGTTTTTGTGTGGCAGAGGGTGACCGTGGCGTTGCGTCCGGTCAGCAGCATCGCAAGGGGTTTTCCCACCACGAGGCTCCGCCCGACGACGGCCGCGCTCTTCCCGCAGAGTTCCACTCCATAGCCGTCCAGCAGGCGGACGCACGCCTCGGCCGTACAGGGGGCAAATCCCCTGTCGCTCCCGGTGAAGACCCCGGCGAGAGAGATGTCCGTCACGCCGTCCACATCCTTTTCCGGCGGGATAGCGGCGCGGATCTTTTCATCGGAGATCTGGGCCGGCAGCGGACGAAACGCCATCAGCCCGTGAACCGCCGGGTCCTTTGCAAATTTCTCCACGGCGGAGAGGACCTCCGCTTCGGAGACGTCCGCCGGAAATTCCCGTTTGACGACGGAGATGCCGGCCTTTTCACAGCGCCGGCAGATGCCGCGCTCATAGACTTCGTCGCCGCCGTTCTCCCCGACCCGGATAAGCGCAAGTGCCGGAACGATTTCTTTCGCGCGCAGCGCGGAAACCTTCTCCGCGGTCTGCTGCGCAAGGGAGGCCGCGGTCTCTTTTCCATACAGAATTTTTGCCACGGCTATCCCTCCTTCTTCGCGGAGAGGCGCGCGGCGACGGATGCATAGACCGCTTCCGCCCGCGGCACAAATTCCGCGAGCATCGCTCCGGCCTTGGCCTCCAACGCGGCGGCCTTTTCCCGGTCCGCCATATATTTTGTATTGATAAAAACATTAAGAGAAGCGCCCCGGATCGCCGCGGAACACAATACCGCGCCGACCCCGGCATCCGAGACGGCGAGCGTACTGCCTTTTTCCGCATAGACCTCCAGCAGCTCCGTCACCCGGCAGGAGGCCTCCATGATCTCCATCGGCACCGCGCACGCCGCATCCAGCGCCGATTCCATGGCCTTCGCGCGGGCGGCCTGCTCCTCCGGCGTCTCCTTCGGCATGGAATAGACCGCCGAAAGCGGAAGAAATGCCTCGGCATCCGCATCCGCGAGGGAGAGCAGCTTTTCGCGCAGCGGGTCCGCACGTTCGTTGAGGGTGAGGATCTCCACCTCCACGTCGGCATATTTTTTCTTTCCGAGCGTCAGGTTCCCGACCATGCTGCCCAGAGCGGCTCCCAGCGCACCGGCCAGCGCGGACGCGCCGCCGCCGCCGGGCACCGCCTGTTTGGAGGAAAGTTCCTCCAGAAATCTGCCGCAGCTCATTTCTCCATAGCGCATCGCGGCGCCTCCTTTCCGTCTTTCGTTGTTTTTATAAAACAGGTTGTCGTCAAATTGGTATTATATCACAGGGTGCGTCAACAATAAATGCCGTGCGAAACCCTGCGCAAAAAATCAGCCCTCCGTGGGAACCGCTCTCCGGGCAGAGGCTTCGGAGAAATTTCCGAGCATGCTCCCCGAACCCCGGTTACAACTTCCAATCTCATTTTATAAAAGGTCGGTGCAGTACAAAACTTTTATGCTGTCTCCGTTTTCCGCTTTTTTCCCGCGCAGAACCAGACGACGAAAAGCAGTGTGACGGCCGAAACCGCTTCCGCGGCGCGCCAAGAAACAGGTTCGTGAAAATCGACCGTGACTGTCCCGTCAAAATCCGGCGGAACCGCCACCGTCAGCACGTTGTTGTCTCCGGCATAGCAGGTCAGGCTGTCTCCCGACTCCGTTTTTGCGGAATAATAGCGATAATAGAGCAGCGGAACCGCGATGCCCGCGTTGCTTCCGGAATCGTTTTCGCAGAAAAACGTTACGCGGACGCCATTTTTTTCGTAATCCGAGATCGTGACGTTCTCTCCCGCCTCGGGTTCCCCGGCATAGAGCAGGTCCGCGTCCGTGCCCTCCGGGGCTTTCGGCCAGTCCTCCGGTTGCAGGTCCGGCCAGTTCGGATCGTCCGGCAGATCGCGCAACGCCTGCCGGTACCGGGCAATCGGTCCGTTTAGCGCGGCTCCCAGCGCG
>DAOSWK010000032.1:0-17340 GCA_035593545.1 Oscillospiraceae bacterium
GAATACGTCCGCTACTGCGGAACGCCGCTCAAATACTCGTTCTCCGAAGCGAAGGACGACAAGACGCTCTCCGTCGTGGAACTGCGCGGGAAAGGGAATGTCTCCGTCCGGAAACTTCCGCTTCATCCGCTGCGCGATCTGCGGGAGATCAGCGGCACCTATGAAGAGCTGACCGATCGCCGGAAGTATGAGGGTACGCCGACAGGAGATTACCTGCATATCACGCTCACGGATGAGGAGGAGATCCCCGAGGCTATGGCGAGGCTCCAGACCGTCTATCCGAACGCGATGAAGCTCGACTACAAAAATCTCCGCACCGGCGCGGTCCGTGAGATCGGGCAGGCGGAGAATCCGGAGAATAAGACGCCGCTCGAGCTGTTTGGGGAACTTTTTGAAAAGCAGAACAACCGGGGGCTGACGGAGGCGGAACAGGCCTTTCTCACCCCCATCATCGAGAAGATTTGGAGGCCGGAGGAATGAGACCGTTATCCTTGACGATGTCCGCATTCGGCCCTTACGCCGGAGAGACGGCCGTCGACCTCTCAAAGCTCGGCGACAGCGGTCTTTATCTGATCACCGGGGATACCGGCGCCGGAAAGACCACGATCTTCGACGCGATCACCTTCGCCCTCTATGGAGAGGCGAGCGGCGGCGACCGAAAACCCGATATGCTCCGCAGCAAGTATGCGGAGGCCGGGACGCCGACGTTCGTTGAGATGGAATTTCTCTCCGGCGGCAGGACGTATACGATCCGACGCAGCCCGGAGTACGAGCGTCCGAAGACGAGAGGCGAGGGCACGACCCTTGAAAAGGCCGACGCCGTGCTGACATATCCGGACGGGCATGTGGTGACGAGGTACAAGGATGTCACCAAGGCCGTCACGGAGCTTCTCGGCATCGACCGCGGACAGTTTTTACAGATTGCTATGATCGCGCAGGACGATTTCCGCAAACTTATCAACGCCGACACGGAAAGCCGCGGCCGCATCTTCCGGGATATTTTCCGGACCGGCCTTTACCGCGACCTGCAATTCGCGTTAAAAGACGAAGCGGCGCGGCAGCGGGCGGTCTATGAACGCCTTGGGCAGTCCGCAATTCAGTATCTCGCGGGCGCGGTCTGTTCGGAGGAAAATCCTCTCCGACCGCAGGTGGCCGCGATGCAGGAGGCAAAGGCACTCGTCTCGCCGGAGCGGGCGGCGGAACTGCTGGAGCAGCTCGCGGAGGGAAACGCCGCGGAGATGGAAGGCCTTTCCGTGAAGCTGACGGCGGCGGAATCGGCGCTCTCGGAGGCCGAAAAACGGGAATCCGAGGCAAAAAGGGAATCTGAGATCTGCGGGCAGATCGCCGTAGCAAAACAATTTCTTTTGGAAAATGAGCCGAAGCTCTCGGCCCTTGAAGCAAAGTATGCGGAGCTTTTGTCGCGGGAACCGGAGCGGGAGACACTCGCCCGGACAATCGCGGCGGCCGAAGCGGCATTGCCGCAGGTCGCCGAACTGACAAAATTCCGGCAGGAGGCGGAAAACCTCGCCGCCGAAGCCGCGCGTCTGAAAACCGAAATTGCCGACGCAAAGGAAAAACTGAAAATTTTTACGGAAAAAACGGCGAAGGAGAAGACCGAACTTGCCGCCCTCGGCGAACCGGAGGCAAAAAAGGTCGCCTGCGAAGCGGAAATTCAGCGGTCCGCCGCCGCGCGGGAACAGCTGGAGGGCCTTTTGGAGCGCATCCGGGATCATGACGCGGCCGCCCGGAAGCTTTCGGAGAGACAGGCCTCCTACCTCAAGGCGATGAATGAGTACCGGGCCGCTTCCGATACCTTCCAAGCCATGGAGCGCGCCTACCTCGACGGTCAGGCCGGCATTCTCGCCTCAGGGTTAAAAGAGGGGGAGCCCTGCCCGGTCTGCGGCTCCGCAAGCCACCCCGCGCCGGCGAAACAGGCGGATACGGTTCCGAAGGATTCCGAGCGTGAGGCGGCCAAACGCCTGAAGGACACGGCAGAACACCTTGCCCGTGGCGAAAGCGCGGAATCCGGAGCCGCCGCCGCGCGGGAGGAGGAACTCCGGAAAGAGGTGATTGCCGCCGCAAAAAGCGCGGGCATCGTCGCTCCGTTTGAGAAACTGGAGGAGGAGAGCCTCGCCGTGCTCAAGGCCGGGCAGGAACGGGAGCTTGTGCTCAAAGCAAGTCTGGAAGAGCTTAAAGCAGCATGCTCACGCAAAAAAGTCCTTTCCGTCGATATTCCGGATCGGGAAGAAAAGCAGAAAAAATGCGCCGACGGCATCGCCGAGCGGGAAAAAGCCGGGGCGATAAATACCTCTCTGCTCGCAGCAAAGAAGGAACAGATTCAAAAACTTGCCGCAAGCCTTGCCTTTTCCTCCGAGGAGGAGGCGCGAAAACAGCTTGCCGCGCTGAATATGCAGAAGGCCGCGGCCGCGAAGGCGCTCGAGGATGCCCGCCTCGCAAAAGAGGAACTTGCCAGAGCGCTCGCGGAGAAAAAAGCTGCCGCGGAGGCGCTCGAAAAGCAACTCTCCGGAAAAGAGCCGGCCGATTTCGCCGCATTGGAAGAAAAAATCGCCGCCCTGCGCGAAGGAAAAAGCGCTCTTTCCGACGCGAGGGACGGGGCCGTTGCCCGCCTCCATACAAACCGCACCGCCGGCGAATCCCTGCGCGCGCTCTGTCCGCAATTTCATGAGGCGGAGAGCCGCTCGGCCATGCTGAACGCGCTCTCCGGCACCGCCAACGGAGCGGTCGGCGGCAAGGACAAGATCACGCTCGAGACTTACGTCCAGACGGCATATTTCGACAGGGTCATCGCCCGCGCCAACATCCGGCTGATGAAGATGAGCGGCGGCCAGTATGAGCTCGCGCGACAGGCGGAGGCCGACAATCATGTCAGCCAGAGCGGTCTCGGGCTGGAGGTCGTCGATCATTACAACGGCACCCGCCGCAGCGCATCCTCTCTTTCCGGAGGGGAATCCTTCAAGGCGTCTCTTTCGCTCGCACTCGGCCTCTCCGACGAGGTGCGTTCCGCATCCGGCGGCGTCCGGCTCGACAGCATGTTCGTCGACGAGGGCTTCGGCTCTCTGGACAGCGAATCGCTGGAAAAGGCGGTCAACGCTCTCTGCGGCATCACGGAGAGCGGCCGGATCGTCGGCATCATCTCCCATGTGGAGGAACTGAAGGACCGCATCGACCGGCAGATCGTCGTCCGCAAAAAACGCACGGGCGGCAGCACGGTGGAGATCGTCGTCTGACGGAGAATGCGCTTGTTTTGGAACTGGAATGGTTCCGCATGGCGGCGAGCGTCCGGCCGTGGATAAAACATCCCGGGAAGGCTACCCCGCAAATATAAAAAAACAAAAGGCCGCCGGATTTTGTCCGACGGTCTTTTTATGCGCCAAACGATCAGCCCGGAGGCCAGCCGAGTTCCCGGCCGCCCAGCACGTGGAAATGCAGATGCGGTACGGATTGCCCGGCGTCGATGCCGCAGTTGGTGACAATGCGGAAGCTCTCCACACCCTGTTCTTTGCAGAGGCGGGCGATCACTTCGTAGATATAGGCGACGATTTCGCTGTTTTCCGGAGTGATCCTGTCGGCGCCGCTGATATGCGCCTTCGGAATGACGAGGAAATGGACGGGCGCCTGCGGATTGATGTCGTAAAAGGCAAGGACCCGCTCGTCCTCATAGAGCTTTTTGCAGGGGATCTCTCCCGCGGCAATTTTGCAGAACAAACAGTCCTCCATTCGGATTCTCCTTTCTCCGGTACCACCGGTGATCATTTAAAATGTTCTTTTTGCTGAAATACGGTCGTCCCTGCAGGGAAAAACCGAACTCCCGGCCCGCGCGGCAATTTTCGGGGGATTTGACTGTCTCGCGGAACGAAATTTTTTTCTTATTTGCCGGCGAGGCAGCGGATGTTTGCCGCCGTTGGATCCGGAAAGATCTCCGCTGTTTCGCAGAACCACGGACAAATAGTTCTGTCACAGGCTTCCGCCGCGGAGGGACCGATTTTATTTGTTGAGCAACAGCGTCTCGACAATTTCCGCCGCGGAGGCGAGGGTTTCGTCGACGAGTTCGGGTTTCCCGCCGCCCATCGCGCCGTCGGGTCTGCCGCCGCCGGAGCCTCCGCACATCGAGGCGATCTCGCGCACGATCTTGCCTGCGTTGGCGCCGGCTTTCAGGGCGCCGATGCCGCAGACGACGTAGATGGTGGTCTTTTCCCCGCAGACGGAGAAGAGGACGGCAACGGCATCCTCGGCCTTGAATTTAATGTGGTCGCCCATGATGCGCAGGCTGTCCGGAAGGACGTCCTCAAGCTTCGCGGCGATGAATTTGAGGCCCGCGACGGTTTTCGCGCCCGCGATCAGGGTTTCGACGCGCAGCTCCGCGAGCTTGTCGTTGAGGGCATCGATCTGTTTCTCGCGGCTCCGGAGCTCGGAAGCGAGGGCGGCAGTTTTGGCCGGGATTTCGGAGAGGCCGTTGACTTTGAGCGTCGCGGCGGTCTCCTCCATCATGGCGTTCATCTGATCCATATATTCCAGAACGCCGGTGCCGGTCGTGGCCTCGATCCTTCTGACGCCGGCGGCGACGGAGGATTCGCTGAGAATCTTAAAGAGGCCGATGCGGCTGGTGTTTTCGATATGCGTGCCGCCGCAGAACTCGATCGAGCGCCCGGAGACGTTGACCACGCGGACGACATCGCCGTATTTTTCGCCAAAGAGGGCCATGGCGCCGAGTTTTCTGGCCTCGTCGATCGGCATCTCGCTGATGTCGACGTCGAGGGCCTGAAGGATCATGTCGTTGACGATGTCCTCGGCCTCCTTGAGCTCCTCCGCGGTCATCGCGGAGAAATGGGTGAAGTCGAAGCGGCAGCGGTGCTCATCCACGTAGGAACCGGCCTGATGCACATGCTCGCCGAGCACCTCGCGGAGGGCCTTCTGGAGCAGATGGCAGGCGGTGTGGTTGCGCATGGTGGCGCGGCGGATGGCCTCGTTGAGACGGGCGCGAACTTCGCCGCCCTTATGCAGGGTGCCGCTCTCCATGACGCCGACGTGCATATACTGCCCGGTCGGGGATCTCTTGCAGTCGGTGACGTTGAAGGTGGAGGTGCCGTCGGAGATGGTGCCGCGGTCACCGACCTGTCCGCCCATTTCCGCGTAGAAAGGCGTGCAGTCGAGCACGACGACGCCCTCTTCACCGGCATGCAGTTCCTCGGCAAGCTCGCCGTCTTTAAGAATGGCGAGAATCCGGGCGGCGCTGTCCATGCGGTCGTAGCCGACGAATTTCGTCTTCTGGGAGCCGAGCACGGAGAGCGCGTCGTCCACCCAGCTGACGCCGTTGGCCGAAGCTCTGGCGCTGCGGGCCATCTGCTTCTGATTGTCCATCAGAACCTTGAAGCCTTTTTCGTCGACGGTGATGCCCTTTTCAATCAGAATATCCTCGGTCAGGTCGAGCGGGAAGCCGAAAGTATCGTAAAGCTTGAACGCTACCTCGCCGGAGAGGACGGTACTGCCGGCCTCCTCCATCGCGTCGGTCTCCGCATTCAAAAGCTCAAAGCCGGAGTCGATCGTACGGCAGAAGCGCTCCTCCTCGGAGAGAATGACTTTTTTGATATAGTCGCCGTGCTCGACAAGTTCCGGGTAGGCGGTTCTGTTCTCCGTGATGACGGTGTCGACGACTTTATAAAGAAACGGCTCGTTGATGCCGAGGAGTCTGCCGTGGCGGGCGGCCCGGCGGAGCAGGCGCTTGAGCACATAGCCGCGTCCCTCGTTGGCGGGCATGACGCCGTCGGCGATCATGAAGGTGGTGGAACGGACGTGGTCGGTGATGACGCGCAGGGAGACGTCCTTTTTCGGGTCGTCGTGGTAATTGATGCCGGCGATGCGGGAGATATGCTTCATGATGTTCTGGACGGTGTCGACCTCGAAGAGGTTGTCCACGCCCTGCATCACGCAGGCAAGGCGCTCAAGGCCCATGCCGGTGTCGATGTTCGGGTGCGCCATGCGCTCATAGTGGCCCTCGCCGTCGGAGTTGAACTGAGAGAAAACGAGATTCCAGACTTCGATGTAGCGGTCGCACTCGCAGCCGACGGTGCAGTCCGGTCTGCCGCAGCCGTGTTCCGGGCCGCGGTCGAAGTAGATCTCCGAGCAAGGTCCGCAGGGGCCGGAGCCGATCTCCCAGAAGTTGTCCTCCTTGCCGAAACGGAAAATGCGGTCCTCGGAGAGGCCGATCTCGTTGTGCCAGATGTCGTGGGCCTCGTCGTCCTCTTCATAGACGGTGACGTAGAGCTTGTCCGCCGGGAGCTTGATGACCTCGGTGAAATATTCCCATGCCCAATGGATGGCCTCTTTTTTGAAGTAATCCCCGAAGGAGAAGTTTCCGAGCATCTCAAAATAGGTGCCGTGGCGGTCGTCTTTGCCGACGTTGTCGATGTCGGGGGTGCGGATGCATTTCTGGCAGGTGGTGGTGCGGCGGCAGGGCGGTTCCTCCTGCCCGAGAAACCACTTTTTCTGCGGCGCCATGCCGGAGTTGATCAGCAGAAGGCTCTTGTCGTCCTTCGGGATCAGCGGAAAGCTCGGCAGGCGCAGATGGCCCTTGCTTTCAAAAAATGCGAGGAAGCTCTCGCGGATGTCGTTGAGACCCATCCACTCCAAAACGATCAAATCCTTTCCAAGATAAATTGAATCCGGTGATAAAAAAATGCCTTCCTCCCACGCAATCGGGACGAAGACAGTGCTCCGCGGTACCACCCGCATTGCCGCGCGCCTTTTATGCGGCGGCCTCTCGTTTTCCCTTAACGCGGAAAATCACGCCGGAATTTCTCCCGGAGGCTCCGAAACGGCCCCCGCTTTTTCACATACCGCCTTTTCAGCTTCCGGCGGCTCTCTGCGATGCGCGAAAAACGGTTCTTTCCTTCACAGCCTGCGCTTTTTTTCGATTATGCTCTGTATTATAAACTGAAATTTTCTTCTTGTCAACGAGGCGGAATTCGGATTTCCGGGGCTCCGGGAGCAGCGGCCGGGCTATTTTTTGCGTGCACGGCCGGAAGGATGTTTTCATCAAAAGAAAGACGGTTTTTGGAGAAGGATCTTGATAACTTTTCTCTTAATTGATATAATAAACTGAATAATTGTGTGAAACAAGGGAGGCGCGGATCTTGGCGAGGGTGATCCTTATCGCGAGCGGAAAAGGCGGAGCGGGAAAAACCACGGTCTGCGCGTTTCTTGGCGAGGCTCTGGCGGCCAAAAACCGGCGCACGCTTCTTGTGGAGCTGGATTCCGGCCTCCGCGCGCTGGATGTCGCCCTCCGCGTGACGGAGAACCTCGTTTTTGATCTTGGCGACGTGATGCGCGGCTCCTGCAAAACGCAGGAGGCGGTCTGTTCCTGCCCGTTTCAGAAAAACCTTTCCGTGATCTGCGCGGCGGCGAGACCGGCGGCGGTTCCGGCGACGGCGATCTCGGAACTTGCGGAGGAACTCGCCGGGGAGTATGATTTCATCCTTTTGGATTGCCCGGCCGGCATCGGCTATGAGCTCGCGTATGCGGCGGCCGCGTCGGATGAGGCGCTGGTCGTCGCGACGCCGGATCCCGCCTCCATGCGCGGGGCAAGGGCGGCCTCCGATGCCATGCGAAGCCTCGGTCTTGCGGATTTTCGCCTCGTCATCGAGCGCTGTCCGCGTAAACCAAAACAACTTTCACCGCTCGAAAACCTCGATCAGGTGATCGACGGCGCGGGCGTGCAGCTCATCGGCGTGATCTGGGAGGACGCCAAGACCCGGGCCGCCGCCGCTTCCGGTACGGCGCTTCCCGAGGACAGCCCCAACAAAAAGACGTTTTCCGATCTCGCATCCCGCCTCTGCGGCGAACGGGTGCCGCTTGATTTCAAATAACCATTTTGCAGCGTGGCCCGGCCGACGGTTCGGGCGGAAAGGAAGGTTTCTATGAATATTGCGCTGATCGCACAGGACAGCAAAAAAGAGCTGATGGTCCAGTTCTGTATCGCATACAGCGGCGTACTCGGCAGACACAAGCTCTGCGCCACCGCAACAACCGGAAAAGTCGTCTCGGAGGCGACCGGTCTCTCCATCACCAGATTCCTGAGCGGTACGCAGGGAGGCGTGGAGCAGGTGGCTTCCCGGATCGCCTGCAACGAG
The DNA here is from genome assembly GCA_035593545.1 of Oscillospiraceae bacterium. GTDB lineage: Bacteria > Bacillota > Clostridia > Oscillospirales > Ruminococcaceae > UMGS1668. The sequence continues at coordinate 8,148 of DAOSWK010000032.1, forward strand.
ATCGACCTTCTGCTGTTCTTCCGCGACCCGATGGCCTATAATTCTTACGAGATGGGCGAGGCGAGCCTGATCCGCCTGTGCGACGTGCACAACATCCCGCTCGCTACCAACATCGCCACGGCCGAGGCGCTGATCCATGCGTTGGAGCGCGGCGACCTCGACTGGCGCGACCTCGTCAAATAATCTATTCCGAAAAAGGAGTTTCATATTATGGCAATTCTGACCAAGGCTCCGCGGGGCACGCAGGACATCCTTCCCGATGAGAGCGGAAAGTGGCAGTACGTCGAGCGGACGGTGCTTTCCATCGCCGAGCTTTACGGATACAAAGAGATCCGCTTCCCGACATTTGAGCATACCGAGTTGTTTGCCCGCGGCGTCGGCGATTCCACCGACGTGGTGGAAAAGGAGATGTACACCTTCAACGACAAGGGCGGCCGCTCCCTGACCCTGCGCCCGGAGGGGACCTCCGGTGTGATGAGGGCCGTAATTGAGCATGGGCTGCTCGGCGGCGCGCTGCCGCTCAAGGTGAGCTATCTCACGAGCTGCTTCCGCTACGAAAAACCGCAGGCCGGGCGCCTTCGCGAGTTCCATCAGTTCGGCGCGGAGTGCATCGGCACCGAGAGCGCGGCCGCGGATGCCGAGATGATCGCGCTGGCCTCTCAGGTCTTCGACGAGCTGGGCGCCAAAGGGATCCGGCTCGAGATCAACTCCATCGGCTGCCCGAAATGCCGCAAAACGTATCACGAGGCCCTGAAAGCCTATTTTACCGAGAAAAAAGATCATCTCTGCGAGACCTGCCTTGACCGCCTCGAGCGCAACCCGATGCGGATTCTCGACTGCAAATGCCCGGAATGTCAGGAGACTGCAAAAGGCGCGCCGACGATTCTGGAATTCCTCTGCGACGACTGCAAGGCACACTTTGAGGATCTCAAGGCCCGGCTCTCCGCCATGGACATCGCCTATACCGTCAACCCGACGATCGTCCGCGGCCTTGATTATTATACAAGAACGGTTTTTGAATTTGTCTCGACCCAGATCGGCGCGCAGGGCACGGTCTGCGGCGGCGGGCGGTATGACGGCCTTGTCGAGATGCTCGGCGGCAGTTCCGCTCCGGGGATCGGTTTCGGCATGGGTATCGAGCGGCTGCTGCTCGTCATGGAGGCCTCCGGAGCCGAGTTCCCGCCCACGGCGCCCATCGACATCTATATCGGCTCTATCGGGCAGGCCGCCGGCATCGAAGCGGCGAAACTCTGCGCCGGGCTTCGCGCCGAGGGCTTCTATGCCGCCTGCGATCTCAACAACCGCAGCGTCAAGGCCCAGATGAAATACGCGGATAAGATCGGCGCGGCGTTTTCCTGCATCATCGGCGACGATGAGCTTGCCGCGGGAGAGGCTTCCGTCAAGAATATGAAGGACGGCACGGAAGAAAAGGTAAAATTCGACGGTTTCGTCGATCATCTTTATAATACGCGGATCGACAGCCTGTGCGAGGCGCTCGAAGACATCTGAGCCGCCCCGCTTTTGCAAAAAAAATTCAGTCAGAAGATAAATCGGAGGAAGTTTTATGGTCTTTGGATGGAGCCGCACCAACTACTGCGGGGAATTTACGGAAGAACAGATCGGAAAGGAAGTCACCGCGTTCGGCTGGGCGCAGAAGACCCGTGATCTCGGCAACCTGATTTTCATTGATTTGCGCGACCGCACGGGCATCGTGCAACTCGCGTTCGGCGACGGCACCGACCGCGCCATTTTTGCGGATGCCGCCTCCGTCAGGGCGGAATTCGTCTTGGCCGTCAAGGGTACCGTCCGCCGGAGGGAGTCTGTCAACACCGAGATCCCGACCGGCCAAATCGAAATCTTCGTCACCGAGATGAAGATTCTCGCCAAGAGCGCGACCCCGCCGTTTGAAGTCGCCGACAACATCAAGACCGGCGAGATGCTCCGCCTGCAGTATCGTTTTCTGGACCTCCGCAGAAAGGAGATGCAGGACGCTCTGATGATGCGCCACAAGATCGTCAAGTGCGCGCATGATTACTATGACGACAACGGTTTCCTCGAAGTGGAGACCCCTTGCCTGATTAAGTCTACGCCCGAAGGCGCGAGGGACTATCTCGTCCCCTCCCGCGTCCATCCGGGCAGCTTCTACGCCCTGCCGCAGAGCCCCCAGCTTTATAAACAGCTGCTGATGCTTTCCGGCTGCGACCGATACATGCAGATCGCCCGCTGCTTCCGCGACGAGGATCTCCGCGCCGACCGCCAGCCCGAGTTCACCCAGATCGACATGGAGATGAGCTTCGTCGAGGAAGAGGACGTCATGACGATGAACGAGGGCTTCATCAAATACGTCTTTAAGAAAATTCTCGACATCGACATCGAGACGCCGCTGCGCCGCATGAAATACAACGACGCGATGGCGAGATACGGTTCCGACAAACCGGATACCCGCTTCGGCCTTGAGATTCAGGATCTTTCCGACCTGCTCGCGGGCTGTGAGTTCAAGGTTTTCGTCGGCGCGCTGGAGGGCGGAAAGGGCTCCGTCCGCGGCATCAACGCGAAGGGCGCCGCCGCCAAGTTTACAAGAAAAGAAATCGATAAACTGACCGAGCTCGTCAAAACCTACCGCGCTAAGGGCCTCGCGTGGACCCGTCTGACGCCGGATGGCGAGAGCTCCAGCTATGAGAAATTCCTGACCGAAGAGGAAAAGAATGCGATCCGCGAGCGCCTCGGCGCCGAGACCGGAGACGTGATTTTCCTTGTGGCCGATCCGCGCAGCGACATCGTCTGCACAAGCCTCGGCCAGCTCCGCCTTGCGCTCGGCAACGAGCTCGGCCTGATCCCGAAGGATACGTTCGATCTGCTCTGGATCACCGAGTTCCCGCAGTTTGAGTGGTCCGATGAGGAGAACCGCTGGATGGCCATGCATCATCCCTTCACCTGCCCGCGTCCCGGCGACGAGGACCGCCTGACGACTCACCCGGAAGACTGCTACGCCCGCGCCTACGATATGGTCATGAACGGGTGCGAAGTCGGCGGCGGCTCGATCCGGATCAGCGACCCGGTTGTGCAGTCCAAGATGTTTACCGGGCTCGGTTTCTCCGAGGAGGAGGCCTACCGGCGCTTCGGCTTCCTGCTCGATTCTTTCAAATACGGCGTGCCGCCCCACGGCGGAATGGCGTTCGGCCTTGACCGTCTCGTCATGCTGATGCTCAAAAAGGAGACCATCCGCGACGTCATCGCCTTCCCGAAGGTTCAGACCGCGACCGAGCTGATGACGCAGTGCCCCGCCGAGGTTGAACAGAAATCCCTCGACGAGCTGCACATCGCCGTCGTGCTGGACGACAAGGATAAGACGGAAGAATAAAAACGGATATGGCGCCGGAAGCGCAGAACCTGCACGGAAGGCGCCCTTTCTGTATTATTTTATAAAAATTATACGAATCGGAGGGGATTGCGGTGGAAACAAGTGAAAAAACCCTCGTCGAGCTGTTGAAAGAACAGGGTTTGACCGTCTCTGCGGCCGAGAGCTGCACCGGCGGCATGGTGGCGGAGCGCATCACCTCCGTCCCGGGAGCGTCGAAAGTTCTCCGCTTCAGCGCCGTCACCTACTGCAATGAGGCGAAGGAAAAGATCCTCGGCGTCCGCCGGGAGACGCTTGACGCGTATGGCGCCGTCTCGGCCCAAACCGCGCATGAGATGGCGTCCGGCGTCCGAAAGATTCTGAGCGCGAGTGTCGGCGTCTCCGTCACCGGGCTTGCCGGGCCGGACGGCGACGAGGGCAAACCTGTGGGGCTCGTCTATGTCGGCGCCGACGCGGACTGGGGCAACCTCACGCGGGAATTCCGTTTTTCCGGCGACCGGGACGCCGTACGCAGGCAGGCCGCGGAGGAGGCTCTCCGCCTCGCCGCCGAGCTTGTCGGCCGCCGCCCCACGGAGAGATCCGCGTCCGCGGCGATATTTAAAGTGGAGGAAACAACCAAGTAATGTCTTTTACCTATATTCTGTTTGACCTCGACGGAACGCTGACCGATTCGTTCGAGGGCATCACCAAAAGTTTCAACTATGCGCTCAAGGCCCTCTGCGGCTATGAGGAGAACGATCAGGATATGCTCAGCGGGATCATCGGCCCGCCGCTGCGCGATCTGTATATCAAAAATTACGGGGTGACGCCGGAGCTTGCGGAAAAGCTCATCGAGAAATATCGGGAACGTTTCAGCACCGTCGGTCTCTATGAAAACAAAGTTTACGACGGTGTGCCGGAGATGCTGGCCGCCCTGAAGGAGAAGGGAAAAGTGCTTGCCCTTGCCTCCGCGAAGCCGGAGGAATTCTGCGTCAAGATTCTCCGGCATTTTGATCTTTTTAAATATTTTGACGAGACGGCCGGCGCATCGCTCGACGGGAGCTGTGACACGAAAGAGAAGGTCATTGAGGAGGCCGTCCGCCGGCTCGGTCTCACCGAGGAGACAAAGAAGGAGGCCGTGATGGTCGGCGACCGTGAGATGGATATTCTGGCGGCCCATGAAAAGGGAATCGCCGTGGCGGCCGTCGGCTACGGATACGGCCGCGAAAAAGAACTGAAGGCCTGTAAGCCGGAGTTTTTTGTAAGCAACGTTATGGAACTGGAGGAACTGCTGCTTCACTGAAAGGAGAGAAAGACGATGGGAGAATCCGATTATTCCGCCGTATTGGAGGCGCTGAAACGCAACCGCATGGAAGCCTTCTATGTGGATACAAAGGAGGAGGCAAGGGCCTTTGTAGAGGAACTGATTCCGGAGGGCGCCATCACGGCGGTCGGCGGCTCGGTGACGCTTGATGAGGCGGGCATCTTCGGCCTGCTCCGTTCGGAAAAATATCGCTTCCTCGACCGTTATCAGGAGGATCTCTCAAAAGAGCAAAAAGCGGAGCTGTACCAACAGTGTTTTGCGGCCGACTGGTTCCTCGCGAGCGCCAACGCGATCACGGAGGACGGTTGGATCTATCAGGTCGACGGCGTCGGTACCCGCGTCGCGCCGATGATCTTCGGACCGGAGCATGTGCTGATCGTCGCCGGAATCAACAAGCTGGTTCCGGATATGGATGCCGCCGTCGCGCGTGTCCGCACAATCGCCGCGCCGAAAAACGCCGTCCGCCTTTGCAAAAAGACGCCCTGCACCGTGACGGGAACATGCGAGGACTGCCTCTCGCCGGACCGCATCTGCTGCACCTATACGGCGTTCGGTTTCCAGCGGATTCCGGGACGCATCAAGGTCCTTTTGGTGGGCGAACCGCTCGGCTACTGATCCGAAGGATTTCGAGAAACCGGTTTTTGAGCCTCGAGCGGAGAGCCCGCCGTTTATGGGAACGAATCTGTCGAAAAAACGGCCTTTCGGCGTTCCGCGGGCGTTTTTACCCGGTGCGGAGAGCTTGCCCATGCTCATAAACAATCCTGTGCGGAAGGGCTTCCTTCCGGGAAGAGGTTTTACAAACCGTGCTCATGCTCAGAGAGGAGGACGCCCGTGCCACAGAGACCGGAGGATTATGATTTTGCCCTGCTCAACCGCGCATTGCTTTTCGCCGCGGAAAAACACAGCGGCGTCTTCCGCAAAGCGACCGGGATGCCGTATATTTTTCATCCGATGGAGGCGGCCGCCGTCGCAGCGACCGTCACCAATGATCCGGAGGTCCTCGCCGCCGCGCTGCTGCACGACGTGGTGGAGGATGCCGGCGTGACGGAGGAGGAACTGCGCCTGAATTTCGGCGAACGGGTGGCCGCGCTGGTGGCGGAGGAGAGCGAGAACAAGCGGGAGAACATGCCGGCGGAACTGACTTGGAAGATTCGCAAGCAGGAAGCCGTCACGCATCTCGCCTCCGCGGAGAGGGACGCGAAGATCGTCGCACTGGGGGATAAACTCTCCAACATGCGCGCCGTCGCCCGGGACTACGAAACATTCGGCCCGGACCTCTGGCGGAGCTTCCACTGCCGGGACCCGGAGGAACAGGCATGGTACTACCGCTCGATGACGCGCGCGCTCTCGGAACTCTCCGCCACGCCTGCATGGCGCGAGTTTGCGGAATTGGTGGAGCGCGTCTTCGGCCCCGAGCCGGAAGATTGAGGCGGCGCCGTTGCCGCAGAGAGATCGTCGCCCGGTTTTTCAGCATGAATTTCAAAAAAACAGCAGAGCCCTCTCTTTTTGGAAGAGGGCTTTTTTATGGTTCGGGAAAACGCTCCATTTTTTCAGGCGCGTTCGGCTCAAAAATCCGTTTTTTGAAACGCGATCCTATGGAGCGGGAGAAAGTCTCTTTCCGCTTTTTCCCCGTACCCGCATAGATCGGCTGGCGTCATCGGCTTCACGGCAATTTTATCCGAAGCGTTTTCCCTGTGCCACACGGACAGGCAGCTTTTGAGATCGGACCGGTTTGTTTGGCGCTGCTTCTTTTCCCGTACCCGGTCGGATGATACCGCCTATCTTTTTGTGATGAGATACGTTTTTCCTATGTCCATGCAGCCGTCGTTTTCTGCCGCAGAGAGCTCACAAAAAGACGGTTCGCCGTTTTTTATAAATATAGGTATGATTAAATAAGCTTCCGGAAACAATGAATCCGGCAGACGCCTTGCGGGAGTGCTGAAATTTTTATGAACTTTTTGAAAACCCTATTGACAGCCGGGCGTCGAATGGGTATATTATACATGTTGGCACTCGAACAATTAGAGTGCTAATCCAGAAGAACGAAGGGAGGCGGGCGCGTGCAGTTCGACGAACGAAAGCAAAAAATTCTTGCCGCCATTGTGGAGACGTATATCCGGACCGGCGAGCCCGTCGGCTCTAAGACCTTATCTCAGCTTCCGGGAATCCATGTTTCCCCGGCGACAATCCGCAACGAGATGGCGATGCTGTTCAACATGGGTTTTCTTGAGCAGCCGCATACCTCGGCCGGAAGGATCCCGAGCCATCTCGGCTACCGCACCTATGTGGATCACCTAATGAATTTCCGTCCGCTGACCGAGGAGGAAAAGGACGGCATCGACGCGCTGTTCAATGTGCGCGATCCCGACCCGGATCGACTTCTTCAGGACGCGGCGGAGACGTTGGCGGATTACACCGGCTGCGCAACCGTCGCGGCGACGACCACGCCCGCGCATGTCACGGTCAACCACATCGACATCGTTCCGGCGGACAGCTACACGGTGGTGCTGATGGTGATCGCCTCCAACGGCGTGATTAAAAGCAAGGTTTGCAGGCTCAACTTCCGCATCAACTCCGGCATCGCGGACTTTTTCAAAAAGTTTTCCAACGATCGCTTTGCCGGCATGACGCTCAGGGAGATCAGCACGGAATATATCCACGCGGTTTCCGTCCAGCTCGGCGAATACTCCACGGTATTCAATCCGCTGATGGTCGGCATCTATGAGCTCTGCAAGGAGGCCTACGACGGCCAGTATTATCTGGGCGGGCAGGAAAAGCTTCTCACGTATAACGAATTTTCCGACAGGGCTTTGGAAATCATGAAGCTTCTCAACCGCCGGGAGGATATGGGCCCCCTGCTGGATCGCAACTCCGGCAGCATTCAAGTATTTATCGGCAAGGAGAACTGTTTCTCGGAACTCTGCGGCAGCTCGCTGATCGTCGCGCGGTTCCGCATCGGCGAAAACGACTGCGGCGCCATCGGGCTGATCGGTCCGGTGCGGATGGATTACGCGAGGCTGATTCCGCATCTGCGGTATTTTGCCGAGAAACTGGGAAGGCTCCTTTCCATCACTTATCAACAGAAAACGGGTGACGAAGATGAAGAATAAAGAAACCAGAGAAGAGGCCGGTACCCAGAAGACCGCGGAACAGACGGCACCGACCCCGGATATACAGGATTCGGCGAAAGAAGAGCCGGTTTCTGAGGAATCCGCGGCGGGGACGAAACTTCAGGCGGAACTGGAAGGCCTGAAAGCCGACCGGGACGCGCTTCAGAAGAAGTACGACGACCTGAACGACCGGTATCTCCGGACGCTCGCCGAATACGACAACTTCCGCAAGCGCACCCAGCGCGAAAAGGACGCCATTTACAGCGATGCCATTGTGGACGCCGTCACGAAACTGCTGCCGATCCTCGACAGCTTCGAGCGGGCGAAAGAATACCCCTGCACCGACGAAAATTTCAAGAAGGGGATCGATATGATCTGCAATTCCGTCGAGGAATCCTTCGCTTCCCTCGGCATCACCGAGATTCCGGCGAAGGATCAGCCTTTTGATCCGAACCTGCACAACGCGGTTCTTCATGTGGAGGATCCGACCGTCGGTGAAAATACCATTGTGGAGATTTTGCGCAAGGGCTACCGTCTCGGCGACAGGGTGATCCGCTTCACCATGGTCAAGGTTGCGAACTGAAAACTCCGGGGATGACCCGATCACATACACATTATTTTGTTTGGTAATTGTATCGATAGATATTGGAGGAATACATTATGTCTAAAATTATTGGTATTGACCTTGGAACCACAAACTCCTGCGTAGCCGTGATGGAGGCCGGTTCTCCGGTCGTCATCCCGAACCCGGAGGGCGCGAGAACCACGCCGTCTGTAGTCGGCTTCAACAAAAACGGCGAGCGTGTCGTCGGTCAGGCCGCAAAACGTCAGGCCATCGCAAATCCGGACCGCACGGTAACTTCGATCAAGCGCAAGATGGGCTCCGATTATAAAGTCACCATCGACGGCAAGAGCTACACGCCGCAGGAGATCTCCGCCATGATCCTTCAGAAACTGAAGGCCGACGCAGAGGCCTATCTCGGCGAGCCGGTCACGCAGGCCGTCATCACCGTGCCGGCCTACTTCAACGACTCCCAGCGTCAGGCCACCAAGGATGCCGGACGCATCGCGGGCCTCGACGTCAAGCGGATCATCAACGAGCCGACCGCCGCATCCCTCGCCTACGGCGCGGACAAAGAGCAGGATCAGAAGATCATGGTCTACGACCTCGGCGGCGGCACCTTCGATGTCTCCATCATCCAGATGGGCGACGGCATCAACGAGGTTCTTGCAACCAACGGCGATACGCATCTCGGCGGCGACGATTTCGACGACCGCCTGATCAACTACCTCGCCGACGAATTCAAAAAAGAAAACGGCATTGATCTGCGCGCCGACAAGATGGCGATGCAGAGACTGAAAGAAGCCGCCGAGAAAGCCAAAATCGAGAAGCGGATTGAGCAGGAAAAGCACAAAGGTCAG
>DAOSWK010000033.1:0-16608 GCA_035593545.1 Oscillospiraceae bacterium
TACTTGGTTCAGCTCCGCGCTCTGGCCGCTTTCGACTCTCGGCTGGCCGGATGAGACGCCCGAATACAAGTATTTCTACCCGACGGACGTCCTCGTCACCGGCTACGACATCATTACGTTCTGGGTCTCCAGAATGATCTTCTCCGGCCTCAACTACACCGGCAAGCGCCCGTTCCGGGATGTCGTCATCCACGGCCTTGTGCGTGACGCGCAGGGCAGAAAGATGTCCAAGTCCCTCGGCAACGGCATCGATCCGCTGGAGATCATCGCCGAATACGGCGCCGACGCGCTTCGTCTCGCGCTTGTGACCGGCATTTCCGCCGGCAACGACACCCGTTTTACCGACGAGAAGGTCACCGCCTGCCGCAACTTCGCCAACAAGCTCTGGAACGCCGCCCGCTTCGTGCTGATGAATCTGCCGGAGGGATACGAGGAGACCGGTCTGCCGGAGGAGCTTGCGCTTGAGGATCGGTGGATTCTCTCGCAGTACAACGATCTTGTCCGGGACGTCACCGCCAATATCGAGAACTATGACATCGGCGTCGCCGAGCAGAAACTCGTCGATTTCATCTGGGACGTCTATTGCAGCTGGTACATCGAGCTTGCCAAGGCTCGTTTGCAGGAGGATTCCTCCGCGGACGGCGCGAGAAAGGTGCTCGTCTACGTGCTCACCGGCATGCTGAAACTGCTTCATCCGTTTATGCCGTATATCACGGAGGAGATCTGGCAGGCGCTCCCGCATGAGGGCGACTCCATCATGGTCTCCGACTGGCCGGTTTGGCAGGAGACGCTCGATTTCCAAGAGGAAGCCGATGACTTCACGAAAGTCATGGATGCCATCAAGGCGATCCGCAACCGCCGCAGCGAGATGAACGTCCCGCCCTCCAAGAAAGCGAGCCTCTTCATTGAGACCGCCTTCCCGGAGGTCTTTGAGCAGGGCAAGCCCTTCTTCGCAAGGCTTGCCTCGGCCGCCGAGACCGAGATCGTCTCCGAATTCGATCCGCAGGGTTCCGTGCTCGTCGTCACCGACGCGGCGAAGATTTACATCCCGATGGCGGAGCTCGTCGACGTCGAAGCGGAGATTGCCCGCCTCAACAAAGAGCTCGCCCAGTGCGAAAAGGATGCCGCAGGGATCGCCGCCCGGCTTGAAAACCCCGGTTTCGTCGGCAAAGCGCCGGAACGGGTCGTCAGCGGCGAGCGCGACAAGCTCGCAAAACTTCAGGAACGCATCACGAAGCTCCATGAGAGCATCGCGGCCTTCTCCTGAAAAAACAAATTATTGCGTACCCGGAAGCCCGTTTCGGCTTCCGGGTACATTTTTGGGTGTTCTCTCTACACAGACTTTTTCCATCAACCCCCCCCCTCCGATTTATCTCCGGAAGGGATTTTTTTGATGGTGGTTTTCATGCCGTGCCGCCGCCTGTCATCTCAACGAAAAATGTGTTTTCACTTATGGAACGAGCATGAGGCACGTGATACGGAAAAAGAATCTTTCAAGGCTTTTTTGAAAGCGCCCGGCGGATGATACTCTTTCGGCTTCCGTTTTCCGAAAAGACGGGGAGGATTATGAGTTGGCGCCGTCTTCCGGAAGCTCCGGGAAGTCCGGAAGTTCCGGAGGCTCCGGCGTTTTATTCGTGACGGGCAGATCGAACCAGAAGACGCTGCCCTGACCGACCGTGCTCATCACGCCGTAGGTGCCGTGATGCAGTTCGACGATCGCGCGGACGATGGCGAGCCCAAGTCCGGTGCCGCTGCGGTTTTCGCTGCGGGAGCCCTTGCGGTAGCGTTCCCAGATCTGCTGGAGTTCCTCCTGCGGGATGCCGGGGCCGCAGTCCGCGACGGAGATCCGCACATGGCCGTCGGAGAGGCTCTGAAAGACCGTGACGGTGTCGTCGCGCTTGCTGTGGGCGACGGCGTTGGCGATGAGGTTATACACAACCTGAGCGATCCTCGTCTCATCCGCCTCCACATAGACGTTGCCGTTATTGATAAAGCGCAGATGGATGCCGTCCGACGCGACAAGCTTGGCGTACCGGTCGACGATGCCCTCCACGGCGGCGGTGATGGAGTAGACGGTGAGATTCAGCATCTCGTTGCCGCTCTGGAGCTTCGAGAGATCGAGCAGGTCGTTGACGAGCTTCGTCAGCCGGTTGGATTCGTCAATGATGATCTGGACGTTTTCCGGCGTATTTTCGCCCGGGATGTCACGCATCATCTCGCCGTAGCCGGTAATCATCGTCAGCGGCGTGCGCAGATCGTGGCTGATGTTGGCGATCAGTTCCCGGCGCAGGTGATCCACCTTGGAGAGCTCGCCCTCCGCATAATTCAGCGCGTCGGAGAGGTCCGTGATCTCCCGGCAGCCTCCGCCGGTAAAGGACGCGTCATATTTGCCGTTCGCAAGCTCCCTTGCGGAGACGGAAAGCCCGACCAGCGGACGGGAGAATCTCCTTGCGATCACAAACGCGAGCAGGAGGGAAAGCGCGAACATGATCAAGCTGACGATAATCAGGATGACCCTGAGCACCTTCACGGTGGAATCCATCGGCTGAAGATAGGCGCTGAGCACCACGAGCATCTCGCCGCCGCTGCTTGTCTCCGCGATTTTCGCGCAGACGATGCCGTCCTTTTCAAACTGCTCGGCACGCGGCACCGAGCCGCTGAAATGGCCGGGGTCGTACGGCAGTTCTCTGCCGCTGTCATTGATTAAGCCGCTGGTTTCAATCTCTTCGATATAGGTCCCGTCGTTTTCCGCGGCCAGTTCCCACAGATCATACATGTCCTTTGTCGCCCTGCCTGCGGAGATGCCGGGCATCCGCTGCGCGGAATAAAGAACCAGTCCATCCTCATCGATGATATAGGCCGAGATGGAGTATTCCTGCGAGATGCCGACGACGAGACTTTCCAGTTCCTCGTTGTCGATATTGGAAGCGATCACGTCCGCCTGCGTATGGACGGTGCGCTCTTTCATGGAGCTATAAATATCTTCCAGAAAGACGGTCTGCACGAGCCACAGCAGACAGAGCAGAACAAACGCGAATCCGGTAAAATAGAGAAACATTCTCCAGCGGATCGAAAGCCGGTCATTCTTCAAAGCGGTATCCGACTCCTCTCAGGGTTGTGATGCAGCGGGCGTATGGGCCGAGGATCTTGCGGAGCTGTTTGATATGGGTATCGATGGTGCGGTCGTCCCCGAAGAAATCATAGCCCCAGACCTCGTTGATCAGCTTTTCCCGGGAAAGTGCGATGCCGCGGTTCCGTACAAGGAAGAAGAACAGGCTGTATTCCCGTGGCGACATCTCCACCCGCTCCCCGTCCACGGTGACGATCCGGCCGGTGAAGTCCACGGAGAGCCCGCCGTGCGTATAAAGTTCTTTCGGCTCCGGAGCAGGCGCGCCGCTGCGTTTGAGGACGGCGGCCACGCGCATCATCAATTCGCGCGGCGAGAACGGCTTCACGACATAGTCGTCGACGCCGTACTCGAATCCGTGAATTTTGTCGTATTCCTCACCGCGTGCGGAGAGCATGATGATCGGCACAACGCTGAATTTGCGGATCTCGCGGCAGGCGGAGAGGCCGTCGAGTTCCGGCATCATGATGTCCATGATGACGAGGTCGAAGTCGTGACTTTTGCAGAGTTCGAGCGCCTCAAGACCGTTTGCGGCCTCGGAGACCTCATATCCCTCAAATTTTGCGTATTTTTTGATCAAATCGCGAACGCGGAGTTCGTCGTCGACAATCAGAATCCTGCTCACAGACACACATCCTTTCTGGTTTCTGATACGGATCATATAATGATTTTGTGTTGAGTCCGTGATAATTCCTTTAACGTCGCTTGGAGATTCACTGAATAATCTGTGAACAGGGCAAAAAACCGGAGCGATGATGCCGCCCCGGTTTTTGAAACTCAGTTTCCGAGAATGTCGTTCGGCGTCACGATGCCGAGGAGCTTTTCCTCCGGTTTCCCGTTTTGAGTGAGAAAATACATGCCGAGGCGCTTGCCTTTCATATACGCATCCTCGTAGAGGCTCTCCGCCTCGGAGACGAAGGCGTCCCACGGCATCCATGCGTAGATTTCGGAGTGATGCAGGTCGAAGGAGAGGTAGGAGCGGATGTCCTCGAAGCGCAGGTCCTGCGGGATGCCGACGGCCTCGTGGTCGGTGCAGTAAAAGAAGACGCGGCTCTCGCTGAAAATGCCGGCCACCTTGCCGCCCTCGATGATCGGAAGGTGCGTAAAGCCGCGCCGGCGCATCTCTTTCATCGCGGGGAGCACAAAGGCCTCCGGCCGGCTGCACAGGAGCTTTGAGCAAGGGATGGCAATATCCCGGCAGCGCAGAGGATTCTTCACTTTTTCGACGGTATCGCCGAGGAGCTGAATCATCGCCTCGCTCGGTTCCACGGCGTATTCGCTGCCGAGACGCACGCGGTGCTGCAGCAGATTCCGCACCTCGCGGCAGTAGGAGAGTTCCATGCGGATGTTCCGGAATTCCGGCATCTCCGTCAGGTTCGCGATCGCTTTTCCGTCCTCCGCAAATCCGTAGAGGCCGACGGCGGCGTTTTCAAGTTCTTTATATTTTTCAAGAAACTGTTCCGTCCGGTTCACAGGTTAGTCCTCCTTAAACACAAATATCGGGAAGGGCGGGTTGTTCGGCCGGTTCAGAAAATCGTACCGAATCACCGTATAAACGCGGCAGTCGATGCCTGAAAGGTACTCGAGAATCGCGTCCCGTTCCGCGAAGCCGTTGTTCCGTCCGTAGTAGATGCAGAGACTCAGCAGTCCTCCCGGCCGGAGGATCGTGAGCGACTTCTGAATCGCGGGGATGCTCGTCTCCGTGCGGGTGATCACATTGTGGTCGCCGCCGGGCAGCCAGCCGAAGTTAAAAAGAATGCAGGAGGCGCTCTCCGGCTCGGCATAGCGGTCCATTTCGCTGTGGCTCGCGAGCACGGCCTCCACACGATCCGCGAAGCCCTGTTCTTCGGCGAGCTTCCGGGTGGCCGCAACCGCCTGCTCTTGAATGTCGAAGGCGAGCACTTTGCCCTCCGGCCCGACGAGGCCGCAGAGGAAGGCCGTGTCGTAGCCGTTTCCGGAAGTGGCGTCGATACAGAAGTCTCCCGGTTTCACGCGGGAGGCGACCATCGCCCGGACAATCTCCAGCGCGTTCCATTCGCTCCTTACCGCCATGCCTGATCCGCTCCTCTCGCCTTTCTGTTATCAGAAATTATTATCCTTCCGCGGGAAGCGCTTGTCAACCGGAAGTCCGGCGGAATTTCCGGGAAATTTTATGAAAAACTCCGCGCGGCGCCGCAAAAGCAGCCTGAAGAAAGGAAATCCGTCTCGGAAGGCCCGTATTCTCCCGCTTTCAGAGGAAATTTCCCTCTCTGCGGACTCCGACCGCGCGGAAAGTCAAAGGTAAAGCGACGGCCCCATTTGCGGAGCAGGGAAGCGGATTTTGGCGGAGCAAGAGATGAGGGGCGGGTACTTAAAAGATAAAGGCCCTCGGGTGAGTTCCCGGAGACCTCGATTTCATGTAAAAACCGTCAGAAGACGAGCCCGGTGAGCCATGCGGCGGCGCAGGCGGCGCAGGCGATCGGCAGCAGCGCGTAATTTTTGTACGCCATGATGGAGGCCACCGTAAAGCCCGCGAAGGCCGTGACCGCGCTGCCGGTCGAGTAGAAGATGCCCGGGATCGTCATGGCTCCGAGCACGGCATAGGGGACGTAATGCAGAAAGCTCAGAATGAAGCGCGAGCGGATCTTCTTCCGAAAAACCGCGAGCGGCAACATCCGGATCAGGTAGGTGATGAGCGCCATCACGCCGATATAAAGAAACAAGTCCTTCGTCATTCGTCGTCCACCTCCACGGGCCTCAGAAGGGCGGCGGCGGCCGAAGCCGTAACCGCACAGAGGATGATGGAGAAGCCGCTCGAGAGGAAAGAAAGCGCCCCGATGTAGCGGATACAGCAGCTCATGGCGGCGGAGATGACGACCGCCGCGAGCACGCCGCGCTCTTTTTTCGCCGGCGGAATCAGGATGGCGAGGAACATGCCGTAGATCATGATGCCGAGGGCGGCGGTCAAATCCTGCGGCAGCACCATGCCCGCAAAAGCGCCGAGCGCCGTGCCGAGAACCCATCCGAGAATCGGCAGGAGGCCGAGTCCGTAAAAATAGCGCGCGCCGATTTGTTTCTCCTTTGTGGAGGAGACCGCAAAGATCTCGTCCGTGATGAGAAACGACAGGATCATCCGCTGCAGCAGCGTGAAACTGTCGTCAACTTTTTGCGTCAGGGAAAAGCTCATCAGCGCATAGCGCAAGTTGATGACAAACTGGGCCGCCGCCATTTCCATCAGCGAGCCGCCGGAGGCGATAATGGCGATGCCGGCCATCTGGCCCGCGGAGGTCAGGTTTGTCAGAGAAGTGAGAATCGCAGAAATTGCCGGGAGCCCGAGGGAAACGGCCGAAATGCCGAATCCGAAGGAGACCGACAGATATCCCAATCCGATCGGCAGGCCGTCGCGGAGGCCGTCCTGCCAGCGGTAGGGGGATGGTTCCGTCACCGGATTCACCGCCTTCCGTCAATCAATTTACATAAGGAAAGCCCGGTTTGAGCACAGGCCCGCCGGGCTTTTTTTGCTATACAGGGGATCAGCCGCCGAGGTATGCCTTTTTGACATCCTCGTCGGAAAGCAGTTCCTTGGCGCTGCCCTCCTTGCGGATGTATCCGGTCTCCAGAACGTAGGCGCGGTCCGCGATGGAAAGCGCCATCTTTGCGTTCTGCTCAACCAGCAGGATCGTCGTGCCGGTCTCGTTGAGCTCCTTGATGATGTCGAAGATCTCGTTGACGAGCAGCGGGGAAAGTCCCATCGAAGGTTCGTCGAGCATCAGCAGCTTCGGGTGGCTCATCAGAGCCCGGCCCATGGCGAGCATCTGCTGCTCACCGCCGGAGAGCGTTCCGGCGACCTGTTTATACCGCTCGCGCAGACGCGGGAAACGGTTAAAGACGTGTTCGATGCCGTCCTTGATCTCGGAATTCGGGCGGCTGTAAGCGCCCATCTCTAAGTTTTCGGTGACGGTCAGTTGCTGAAAAATGTGACGCCCTTCCGGCACCTGTGCGATTCCTTCAAAGATCAGCTTGTGGGCGGGGATGCTGCCGATGTCTTTTCCGCAGAACTCAATGGAGCCGGTTTTGGAGCGGAGCACGCCGGAGATGGTCTTCAGCGTGGTGCTTTTTCCAGCGCCGTTCGCGCCGATCAGGGTGACGATTTCACCTTCGTTGACGCGGAAGGAGATGCCTTTAATGGCGTGGATCGCTCCGTAATAGACGTTGATATCGTTTACCGTAAGAAATGCGCTCATATTCTGCACCCCCTCATTCACTGCGCTGCTGTCCGAGGTAAGCCTCGATGACGGTCGGATTGCCCTTGATCTCCTCCGGCGTGCCCTCCGCGATCACCAGTCCGTAGTTGAGGACCAAAATGCGCTCGCAGATGCCCATGACGAGACTCATGTCGTGTTCGATCAAAAAGATGGCGATGCCGAATTTGTCGCGGATGCGGCGGATGTTTTCCATCAGTTCCTCCGTCTCGGAGGGGTTCATGCCGGCCGCCGGCTCATCCAACAGAAGGACCTGCGGATTCGTGGCAAGCGCGCGCACGATCTCGATTCTTCTCTGGGCGCCGTAGGGCAGACTTCCGGCTTCCTCGTTTGCAATGTCGCGCATGTCGAAGACGTCCAGAAGCTCAAGAGCCTTCTCCTTTGCGGCGGCCTCCTCCTTCCAGTAGCGCGGAAGGCGGAAGACGGCCTCGAACATGGAGTAGTTCATGTTGTTGTGCATGCCGATCAAGACGTTGTCCAGAACGGAAAGATGAGTGAACAGACGGATGTTCTGGAAGGTACGGGCGATGCCCTGTTTCGCAACCTGATGGGTCTTTTTGCCCTTTGTGTCCTCGCCCTGAAGCTCAATTTTGCCTCGGGTCGGGGCGTAGACGCTGGTCAGCAGGTTGAAGACCGTAGTTTTTCCGGCGCCGTTCGGGCCGATCAGACCGACGATCTCACCCGGCTCGATGTGGAGGCTGAAGCCGTCCAGCGCATGCAGGCCGCCGAAATCGATTCCCAGTTTTTCAATATCAAGAATGGATTGACCGGACATTACAGTTCCTCCTTTCCATCTGTTTCCGCAGGTTCCGGAGGAATATCCGGGTCGGCGCTGATGGAGGTGTCGGGCGCAATCTCCGCGCCTTTCAGCTCATCGGCTACCGGGACCTGATGATCACGAGGTTTCTTTTTGAACAGGTTGCCCTTGCTGAAATCGGTCAGGAGCCGGCTCATCGAGAAATCATAGGTCCCGAAGAGGCCGGAGGGTTTGAAGATCATGACGACGACCAGCAGCAGGGAGTAGACGACCATGCGGTAGTCGGAAAAATCGCGCAGCAGTTCCGGCAGCAGAGTCAGGCCGAACGCCGCGGTGATGGAGCCGATCATGGAGCCGAGTCCGCCGAGCACGACCATGATCAGAATCTCAACGGATTTCATAAAGCCGAAATTCGACGGATCGAGGATGCACAGATAATGGGCATACAGTCCTCCGGCGACTCCGGCGAAGAAGGCGGAGATCGTGAACGTCATGGTCTTGTAGTAGGTGGTCGGGATGCCCGAGCACTCGGCGGCGATCTCATTCTCGCGGATGGAGAGGATCGCGCGGCCGTGACGGGATTTCATCAATGTATGAACGGCAAAAACCGTGATGACCGTGCAGAGAAAGGCGACAGTGAGCGTGGTGTGCTTCTGGATGCCGGAGAGGCCGAACGCGCCGCCGGTGAAGCCGAGATTCGTGATGACCACGCGGATGATCTCGCCGAAGCCGAGGGTGATGATGGCGAGGTAGTCGCCGCGCAGGCGCAGAGCCGGCAGACCGATCACAAAGCCGAACACGGCGGCGACGAGGCCGCCCGCGATCAGGGCGATCGGGAACTCAATGGCGGCCGGCAGGTCGAGCGCAAGGGTGATCAGCGCGGCCGTGTAGCCGCCGACGGACATGAATCCGGCGTGGCCCAGAGGCAACTGGCCGAGATAGCCGGCCGAGAGGTTGAGGCTGACGGCCAAGATGATGTTATAGCAGACCGGAATCAGCATGTTGGCCTGATAGCGGTTCAGAACGCCGAGCTGAATAATCAGCATGATAACGCCGTAAATTGCCGCGACGAGAAGCGTATTCAGGAGATAGCGGTTTTTCATTTTAGCAAGAAATTTTTCCATTCTGCCGCCCTCCTTAAACCTTTTCGTTCATCGTGCGTCCGAAGAAGCCGGTCGGCTTGATCAACAGAACCACGATCAGGATCCCGAAGACGATGGCGTCGGCATAGCTGGAGGCTATGTATCCCTTGGTCAGGGATTCGGCGATGCCGATCACAAAGCCGCCGACCATGGCGCCGGGGATGCTGCCGATGCCGCCGAGCACCGCCGCCACGAAAGCCTTCAGGCCAAGCATGGAGCCCATCGTCGGGTTGATCTGCGTGTAGGAGCAGCAGTAAAGAACGGCCGCCAGCGCCGCCAGCGCGGAACCGAGGCCAAAGGTGAAGCTGATGGTGTTGTTGACGTTGATGCCCATGAGCTGTGCGGTATCGTTATCCTCGGAAACGGCACGCATGGCTTTGCCGATCTTGGTCTTATCGACAAGCAGCGTCAAACCGACCATCAGCACAACGGAGACAAGAATCGTGACGGCCGTGTTGTTGGGGATGGTCAGGCCTCCGAGATTCATATTGCCGGGAAACAGGTTGGTGAACATCCTGGGGTTGGCGGTAAAGATGAGCTGAGCCACGTTCTCCAAAAGGAAGCTGATGCCGATTGCGGTGATCAGCAAGGAGATCCGGGCGGATTTGCGCAGCGGTTTATATGCCACCTTTTCGATCACCATACCGAGCACGGTGCAGACGACAACCGCCACGATGATGGCGGTCCATTCGGACACATACAATTTGGCAATCAGGTACCACGTTACGTAGGCTCCTACCATAATAATATCGCCATGCGCAAAGTTGATCAGCTTGATGATGCCATAGACCATCGTGTACCCAAGGGCCACGAGGGCGTAGATGCTGCCGATCTGGATACCGTTCAGGATTTGGGTGAGAAAAGTCATCGTATCAGTCCTTTGCCTAAAAGTAAAGGGAACGGCGGGCGTCCCGCCGTTCCCGGTGAAAATAAAATGGGATCAATATTCGCCGTAGAAGTGATAAACTCCGTCTTCAATGGTGATGACCTTTGTGGACTTGTTCGGCGTGCCGTTTCCTTCATCATAGGTGATGTGGCCGGTGACGCACTGCATGTCGGTCTGATAAAGGGCATCGATGATGGCCTGCCAGTTCTCTGCGCTCGGCTCGTAGACACCCGCGCGTTCGATTGCATCATAGAGAATCATCGCGGCATCATAGCCAAGGGCGGCGAGGGCGTTCGGGGTCTGGTCGTAAGCTTCCTGATAGTCGGCGATGAAGTTCTGCACGACTTCGGAAGGATCGTCGGTGGTGTAGTGGTTGGAGAAATACATGCCGTCAAAGACGGAAGTGTCGGCGCCGTCGATTTCAAGGACGCCGTCGGTACCGTCAACACCGTAGAAAGTGGCGGTGATGCCCATGGCGCGGGCTTGGCTGGCGATCAGATAGAACGTGTTGTAATACTCCGGAATGAAGATGACTTCGGGGTCGGCGGCGGCGATGTTGGTCAGCTGCGCGTTGAAGTCGACGTCACCTTTCGCATAGGCCTCATCCGCAACGATCTCAACGCCGAGAGAGTCGCAGTAAGTGAGGAAGGAGTCGTGGAGGCCGGTGGAATAGGAGTCGCTCGCATTATAAATGACGGCGGCTTTGGTGACGCCTTGGGCAACGGCGAGGTTGGCCATGGTGCGGGCCTGAAGGTCATCGATGAAGCAAGCGCGGAACATGTTGGTTCCAAAAGAGGTTACATCGAGGTGGGTGGCGGTGCCGGTAATAATCGGGATATTGTCGGCAACGGACGCCTGCGCAACGGCGATGGTCGGGGTGCTGGTGACGTCGCCGATGATGGCGAGTACCTGATCGGAAGAGACGAGCTTGTTATAGGCGTTAACAGCCTCGGTGGCATCGCCTTTATCGTCGTATACGACAAGCTCAATCTGTTTGCCGCCAATGCCGCCTTCGGTATTGACTTTGTCGGTGTAAAGCTTTACGGCATCGTTGACCGCGTTGCCGTAGACAGCTACGTCGCCGGTCAGCGGTGCGATAACGCCGATTTTAATGGTGTCGCTGCCGGATCCGGAACATGCCGTCATACCGAACATCATGGCAACGACGAGGACGATTGCCAATACTTTTTTCATTTTCATTTCCCTCCATGAATTTTTTACGGAAAAGTTCTGCACCTTCCAGCACCTTCCTCCTGAACAAATGGCTGAAAAATAGGAAGAATTGAAGAGATTATATTCCTAATAGATAAAAAATGCAACATAATTTTTTAATAAATTAAATATTACACATATTTATACAAAATTTCATTTGAATTTTGAGCAAATCCTGAACAATTTTACGCTTTATTACTTTAAATCAAATTTGAACTTGACTTTTTCTGAATTTTGGTTTCCAAAAAGCGTCGTTCTTTTTTCATCGGTTTTCTTTTCGAATGCGAAAAATGGGAGGAATCGGATGCGCCGCGAAAGAAAATATGCCGTGCGGAACAGAGAATTCCTTCAGGGCGAAAGCTGCATGGGCATAATTTTTATCGAACGGACGCCGCGAAAGGAATCTTTGTCCATGTGGAATATGAATAATTTGTCAAATTTTTAGACGGCTGCAAATACTGTTTGATTTTGCGGCAAATTCATATTATAATACTTACCATAGTCGAAAGCCGAAAGGATGTATGAAAAATATGTCGAAAAAGCTGTTCTTTACGTTGATTTCCGCAGTCCTAATTGTTGTGCTGGGGTCCGGATGCTCCGCGATGGCCAAGAAGCAATACGTCACGCCGGAGGAGTTCGAGGTCTATTTTTATCCGAAGAGCGAGAACGACTCCATGAAATTCGCCGCCGGCAGCAACAGCATCCAGATCATCACCAACTCTCCGACGACCGAGACGGTCCTCGGTAATATTACGATTTATAATGAAGACGATACCGTCTTTCAGGATTATGACATCCGCACCACCGAGGACATCTATTATCAGAACGACACCGACAACCTCCGTAGCTATCTGATCTGCCTGACCTCCCAGAGCTTTCAGGCCGGCCACTCCTACTACGTCACGATGGGCGACGAAGTTCTCTATGTGGACGACATCAAGGGCTACGTCGGCGAGGTCAAAAAAGGCGACTGGGTCTTTCATATTGCAAATTACGGCATCGATGGCAACATCAACGACATCCCGACCACCTATCTTGTCGGCGATACGATCTCGATCCCGGTGGCGATCGCGGATGAATGCGTCAACGCTTTTCTGGTGATCAGCGACGAGACGGTCGCAAGCGCGGAGGTTCGCCGCCTCGACGCCAACGGCAGTTTTGAACTGGAGGCGCTGAAAGAGGGAACTTTTCAGGCGACGATCACATTCCTCGATCAGGACGGAAAATACCTCGACGGGATCAATATGAGTTTCACCGTCAAATAAAGGGCGGAACATCCACCAAGCGGGGGCCTTACGACCTCCGCTTTTTCCATTTTGGCTCAGGATTGCGTGAATTTCTTTTCTGTGTTACACTATATTTCAAAGAAATTTTGTAAAAGGAGGCGGGGTCATGCCGAGCGTGAAACTGCTTTCCCATACGCCGGACCCGGAGAAGACCGTTGCCGCCGCGGCAAGGCTCTGTTACAGCAATATCGGAGCGGACGTGCTGTTTGAGGATATGAGCAGGGAGCGCGCGGAGAAGCTGGTGAATATGCTGGCCGAGATGGGCCACGAAAGCCCGCTCGAGCACGTCAGCTTCACCTTCACCATAGAGGGCGTCTCCCGCGTGTTTTTGGCGCAGATGACGCGCCACCGCATTGCCTCTTACAGCGTCCAGAGCCAGCGCTATGTCCGGAAGGATTCCTTTGAATATATCCTTCCGCCGTCGATCGCCGCGGATCCGGAGGCCGCCGAAGAATTTCAAAAGGCGATGAACGCCGCTTCGGAGAGCTATGAGCGCCTCGCCGCGATCCTCGAAAAAAAGATCGCCGAGGGCTTGACCGCTTCCGGCATCGACGAGGAAAAGGCCCATAAACAGGCGGAAAAACAGGCCATCGAGGACGCGCGTTTCGTATTGCCCAACGCCTGCGACACCAAGATGATCGTGACGATGAACGCGCGCAGCCTGCGGAATTTTTTCCGGCTCCGCTGCTGCAACCGCGCTCAGTGGGAGATCCGCGCCGTTGCGGACGAGATGCTGCGCCTGTGCAAAGAGGTCGCGCCGACGCTGTTTGCGAAAGCGGGGCCGCCCTGTGTCGCCGGGCCGTGCCCGGAGGGCAAGATGTCCTGCGGCCGCCCGCGCACCGATGAATTCCGCTGAAAAATCCCGGAATCCTGTCGGAACAGCGGTGAATTTCCGTATTTTAGGGAAACGATATTATTATATTCGAAAATATAGAATGGAAAATTGAGATCCGGAAGCGGATTGGATGTTTACCGCGCCCTTGCGGCAGAAGCGGAGGAGGGACAAGCATGGTCTGTCTTTATCTTGCGGATGGGTTCGAGGAGACGGAAGCCGTCGCCACCTATGACATTCTGAAGCGTGCCGGCCTGACGGTAAAGACGGTCGGCGTCGGCGGAAAGATCATTCATGGCGCGCATGGCCTCACGGTGGAAGCCGATATTTTGGAAAATGCCGCGGGCCTGTCCGATGCGGAGATGATCGTGCTGCCCGGCGGGATGCCCGGCGCGCGGAACCTCAAAAATTCCGCGGCCGTAGCCCATGCGGTGGAAGCCGCCCTTGCCGGGAACAAAATCATCGGGGCCATCTGCGCGGCGCCGGGCGTCGTTCTGGCGGGTACGGGCGCGCTCCATGGGAAACGCTGGACCTGTTATCCGGGGTTTGAAGTATCCGAGGGGCGCTATACCGGAATGCGTACGGAGCGCGACGGGAATCTGATCACCGCGGATGGACCCGGTGCCGCCTCGGAGTTTGCCTTCCTGCTTGTGGAAGCAGCGCTGGGCGAAAAAGCCGCCGCAGCGCTGCAGGCATCCTTCTGAAACAAGAAAAGCCCTGCGTTATCCGCAGGGCAGCCGGTTATGGAGCATTGCGTCAGCAGCAGTTGTTGTTGCATCCGCATCCGTTGTCACAGCCGCCGCAACCATTGTTGCAGCCGCAACCGCAACCGTTGTTGCATCCGCAACTATTGCCTCCGCAACAGCTAAAGAGGACGATCAGGATGATAATCCACCAGCAGCAGTTGTTATTTCCGAACATGATATTCACCTCACGAGAATGATCTTATACGGGCGCGGCCATGGAATACGCCGCCGGCGCCGGTATGTTACATATTATGAAACCGGCCGCAGGATGGTTCCATCCAAACCGGGGACGGAGGTCTTTATGAGCGAAGATAAGAGGAATTTTGACCGCTTCTTTGAAGAGACGGATGAAAACGGCTCGGAGGAGGACCGCGACTCCGCCGGCGGACTTGACGATTTCTCGGCATTTTTTGCCGAAGATACGGCGCATGGCGGCATAAGAAATTCAAGGGAATCTTCCGGGCAGGAACAGAATGCCGGCGGGAACCTGTTTCCTCCTCCGCCGCCGGAAGACGACGGCGGTGCGGCGCCCGCAGGAAATACCGATTCCTTGAAAAGCGGGGCTTCCAATCAAAATGGAGCTTCCGCGCAGCGTATCTCCGGACGAGCCGCTCCGGAACAGAAGGAGCCGCCCAAAAATCCGGAAGGGAGGCAGGCCGTTCCTTCGCGGGAAACGGCGGGAAAAAGCGCCGCGAGACCGGGAGGATCCGGCAGGAGACGCCGCCGCAGTACGGGTCTGTCGGGGCTCATTACGGTTCTTTGGGTGGCGGGGGTGCTGGCGGCTTCCGTCTATCTTTCGATTTTCGCCATCACCAGCATCAATGATCTCGTCGGTTTTGAAAAAAAGAGTCAAGAGATCGAGGTCACCATTCCGGATGGCGCGACGCTCTCCGAAATCGCGGATCTGCTCACCGAGAAGGGCGTGATCGACGAGCCGTTTGCGTTTGAAGTGTACGCTCGTGTAAAGAATATGCAGAACCGCCTGTACGCGGGAACCTATACGCTGAATTCCAATCTCGGCTACGACCAGATTTTTCTCGCGCTCCGTGCCAGCGAATACGAGGTACAGGAAGTCAGTGTCACGATCTATGAGGGCATGACGGCGCGGGAGATCGCCGAACTGCTGGAGGAGAAGGGCGTCTGCGATGCGGATGAGTTCATGGATGTCGTGGATAGCGGCGAATACGGCTACGACTTCGAGTCCCAGATGGGCACCGATCCGCTGATCTACCATAAATGGGAAGGCTACCTGTTCCCCGACACCTACAATTTCTATCTCGACGAAAAACCCTCCAGCGTCGTGATGAAGATGGTCAGCAATTTCAACAATAAGGTCACGTCCTCATATTACGACCGTATGCAGGAACTCGGCCTGTCGCTCGAGGATACGATTACGCTCGCGTCGATCATTCAGGCGGAGGCCGGCGCGCGCACGGATATGGAGACGATCTCCTCGGTCTTCCACAACCGCCTTGCCGATCCGTCCGATTATCCGAATCTGGAATCGGATGTGACTTATTTCTACTACCGGGATGAGATTTTCGGGGATGAGAAGATCACGAGCTCCGAGCAGCAGGACGCCTACCATGAGGCCTACGACACCTACTACTGTCTCGGTCTGCCGGTCGGGCCGATCTGCAACCCGGGTCTTGACGCCATTGAGGCCGCGCTCTATCCGGCAAGCACCAATTATTATTTCTTCGTCACCGACGATCTCGGCAATTTCTATTATGCCGCCACCTTGGAGGAGCATGAGGCCAACGTCGCGTATGCCGATGCGGTCAACGCCTCCGTGGAGGAAGAGAGCTCCGGGACGGAAAGCGCCGGTTAAAACCAAAAACAGCGGGAAAGCGGGAACCTTTTCGAGGGTTCCCGTTTTTTTATCAGCACATTTTTTTCGGCATATACTGAAACTGAGTACGGAGATCCAGAAATGGACGGCGGTGATGATTTTGAAAGAAACCTATTATTTAATTAGTTCGGTGACGACGGCAATGAAAGCGGAAAACATTCTTCAGCAGGCAGGTCAGCGTGCCATGGTATTCCGCGATCCCGGAATCAATCCGGTCGGCTGCGGCTACGTGGTGCGCGCGACCGGAGACCGGGAGAAAATGCTTGAGTTGCTTTGGAATAAAGGGATCCGGGTATCCGGAACGAAGGAGGTGGAGCGCTGATGCTATATTTTGACAATGCCGCGACGACTTTTCCGAAGCCGCCGGAGGTTCTGCGCGCGGTGAGCGGTTCTTTTCGAAATTTTGGAGCCAATCCGGGGAGGAGCGGTTATCCGATGTCGATGGACACCGCCCGCGAGGTGTACCGGGCCCGGTCTGCGGCAGGCGAATTCTTCGGCGCTCCGCCGGAGAATGTGATTTTTACGCG
>DAOSWK010000133.1:0-3106 GCA_035593545.1 Oscillospiraceae bacterium
CGCATGACGCGGGTGGCGGGCGTGCCGCCGGATGCCTTTTCCCCGACCGGGCAGCTCTGGGGCAATCCGCTGTATGAGTGGGAATATCATAGAAAAACGGGATTTGTCTGGTGGGAACGCCGGATGCGGGCCGCCGCGGAGCTTTACGACGGCATCCGCATCGATCATTTCCGCGGATTCGCCGGTTATTATTCCGTGCCGGCGCAGGACAGGACCGCGGAACACGGTGTCTGGGAGAAAGGCCCCGGCCCGGACTTTATTCGGGCCATTAAGGAGGCCCTGCCGCCGGAGTTTCTCGTCATTGCCGAGGATCTCGGGTTTCTCACGGAGGACGTCCGGGATCTGTTAAAAGAGAGCGGTTTTCCGGGCATGAAAGTAGTACAGTTCGCCTTTGATTCCCGGGAACCGAGCGCCTACCTGCCGCACAGGTTTCCGCAAAACTGCGTGGTCTATCCCGGTACGCACGACAACGACACGCTGCTGGGGTGGGAGCGCGCGCTTTCCCCGGAGGCGCTCGCCTACGCAAGGGACTATCTCGGCGTGCCGGAAGGGGAACCTCTTCGGGAGGCGGTCCTTCGCGCCTGTCTCGGTTCGGCTGCCGATATAGCGGTGATCCCGATGCAGGACTGGCTCGCCCTCGGCAGCGAAGCCCGCATCAATACGCCCTCCACCCTCGGCGGCAACTGGCGCTGGCGGTTCCTGCCCGGCATGCTGACGCCGGAACTCTCGGAAAAGATGCTTCGGCTGGCGAAGCTCTGCGGCCGGGCGTAACTGCCGGATCGAAAGGACGCGGCAGGTTTTCCCATAAAACTTTTGCATCGGAGGAAACCCACTTGGCATATGTGACCGGTCCGGCGGAAAAGTCTTGAACATGTAGCGGCCAGTCTCCGTTCCCTTGCCTTGCGTCACGCGCCGGGATAAGTGGAGATGCTTTAAATGGCAAAACTCTGCGGATGGGCGTAGCGGCGGCTAATCTCCGTTCCCGTGTCCTGTGCCGTGTGCCGGGACAAAAGGTGAACTTGGTTCCGGGCATGGCGGGAATTCAAAAAAACGCCCCGTTTTCCCTTTTTTCGGAAAACGGAGCGCGCTGATTTTAAAACAATGATCCGCGCCTTTCTGCGGCGGAGGGCGCTTTCCCAATCGGGAACGTCACACCTTCTGCGGGAAGCAGGTCTTATCCATAAACGGCTTGACGAATTTCTGCGCGACGCCGACCACTTTGCCGACCAACATGGCGGAGAGCACGGTGCCGATGTGGATGATGCCCTCATCCAATACGATCGTGTGCCAGAAGCCGGAGAATCCGCCGAGGAACAGGATACCCACCAGAATGGCCGACCCGACGATGGAGCAGTCCACCGCGACTTTTACATTATGGAACTTGAGGCGGCCGCCGGATTTCTGCGAGATGGCGAGCGCCAGCCCCTCCGAGGGCATCGGCAGTAGCTTTGCGTCGACATAAAGCGATACGCCGATTCCGATGAGCACGATGCTCACGGCGAGCATCAGCGCGCGGCCGAGGATGCTTTCGGCCGTGATCGAGCCGAAAACGATCTGCGCCACGGAGACGAACCATCCGATTGCCCAGGAGAAAATGATCTGGCAGAGATTGATCCATTTATAATCTTTCCGGAGAATCAGAATCTGCAAAACGATATAAATACAGAAGGTCAGCGGCAGACAGACAGAGAGCGGAAGATCCGGCAGGGTATCGTAGGCGAGACTGATCCGATTGAGCATCTTCGGCAGAGAACTGACCGGCGAAATACCGAACCGGGAATTGAGCGAGAGGACGATACCGGATGCGATCAAAAACAATCCGGCGAGATAGAACATGAGCCTCAAAAAGAATCTGGAACTGACAGCGGGCTTTTCCATAAACGCCGCCTCCTTCATGAATGTAATGAGGGCAGTTTAACACTTTTAAGCTTTAAAGTCAAGAAGAATCAAAAACATTTTTTTCGGGAATGGAAAAACCGCCTTTTTATGCGAAAAAATGCCGTCCAGATCGTTTTTTTCGTCGAAAGCAGAGAAAATCTCTTCACAAAATGCCGGTCGGCTCAGGCTTTTCGGACCGAAAAGTGATTTTCTTACGGGAGTCGGACGCGGATTTTGTTCGGATACAGGCTCGTTTTAAAACGATTGTTTCTTCGATTTATGCCGGCGGCGGGCGATGCCGTCCCCAGCTTTCGATGGCCGGGAAGCCGCCCGGAAGATTTTTTAAAAGGAGAGATTCCATGTACTGGTATCGGGCCCTGAGCGAAGAACTCAAAAAACAATACGGCCGGCGGGTATGGAAGCTCTCGCTGGAGGGCGGCATGACCTGCCCGAACAGGGACGGCACGCTCGGGACGCGGGGCTGCATCTTCTGTCTTGGCGGCTCCGGCGATTTTGCCGAGCCCTATACCGGCGACATCGCCGCGCAGATCGAGCGCGCGAAGGCGCAGGTCGCCGGCAAGGCGGAGAATCCGGGCTATATCGCCTATTTTCAGAGCTATACCAATACGTATGCGCCTTTGGAGAAGCTGCGCCGGATCTTCACCGAGGCCGTTGCCCATCCCGATATTCTGATTCTTTCCGTCGCAACGAGGCCGGACTGCCTGCCGGAGGAGACGGTCTCCCTGCTCGGGGAGCTCAATAAAATTAAGCCGGTTTGGGTGGAGCTCGGCCTGCAGACAATTCATCCGGCGACGGCGGTCTACATCCGCAGAGGCTATCCGCTGGAGGTCTACGACGATGCGGTACGCCGCCTCAAAGCCGCAGGCCTGACGGTCATCACGCATATGATTCTGGGTCTGCCGGGCGAGACGCCGGAGATGATGATCGAGACGGCGGCGTATATCGGACGGAGCGGCGCCGACGGCATCAAGTTCCAACTGCTGCATGTGATGCGGGGCACGGATCTCGCGGCGGATTACGAGGCCGGCCAATTTGAGGTGATGGCGCCGGAGGAGTACGTTCGCACCCTTGCCGCCTGCGTGCGGGCGATCCCGCCGGAGATGGTTGTCCATCGCCTGACCGGAGAATGCGGAGAATCGGACCTGATCGCCCCGCAGTGGTGCCTCAAAAAGCGGAACGTCCTCAACGCGATCCACTCCTACTTTGC
>DAOSWK010000034.1:0-15800 GCA_035593545.1 Oscillospiraceae bacterium
CCGAAAGAAATTGACGCTCAGATCGAGGAAAAACACCGCCCAGAGCAGGATGCAGGCGTAGAGAAGCAGCGAATATCCGCTTTGGTCGGCCCAGAAGCCAGCCGCCGCAAGGAGTACGCTTCCGCAGAGGATCCGCGCAAGATAGGTCAGCAGCTTTTTGCGCAGGAAGCGCCGCTTTTCTTTTCTGAGAGCGGCCGCCGACTCGGAAAGCGTCATGCGAACCCGGCTTTCCGAATCAAGGATGCCGAGACCCCGGAGCTGGGCGTCCAGTGCCTCGGCGTCGCCCTCGGTCAATTCCTGACGGAATGCATTTTTCAACACTTCCGGGACGAAACTCTTTTGGTAGGGAGAAAAGCCCTTTGCATCCGCCGGGCAGAAGGCGCGGCAGAAGGAGAGGATATAGGGGCTGTATCCGATGTCGGAAGCCGCCGCGGCCGGAAAGCGCTCCGAGACACCCGGCAGACTCGCCGCCAGTTCCTTTAAATCGTTCCCGTCGAGCAGACGCACGCCGTTCGATTCCGCGAGCTTCTCCGCGGCGCGGGTGAAGCCTCCGCGTGCGGCCGTAATCATCTCGTCCGCGCCGTAGTAGGCCCTTGCGCCGGTGATCTGCTGGATCGCCGCGACGCCGGCCTTTCCGTTCCAGTCCTTGCACTGCACGACGGTTTTCCGGCCGCCGCGCTCGAGGATCAGGTCGGCGCCGAAATCGCCGGTGATGTCCGTTCTGTCGACGGCATACCCCATGCCGCGAAAAAGTTCCGCGACGTACCGTTCAAACGCGCGCCCATCCATACTTTTTTCTTCCATGCGGCGCCTCCCTTCAAAAAAACTGCCTCCATCATAGCATAATTTCATCCATCTTGCAAACGTTTGTTCGTATTTGCATTGCCGGAGGGACAATGTTATAATGTGGATAATTGCCGAAAGGAGGGCGCCGCATGGGATATTCGGAGATCAACGCGGAGACGATTGATCGCTGGGTGAAGGACGGCTGGGAATGGGGCGTTCCGATCGGCCATGAAGAGTTTCTTGCCGCGAGGGAAGGGCGCTGGTCCGTGAAACTGACGCCGGTAAAGCCGGTGCCGGCGGAGTGGTTCCCGGAGATGAAGGGAACCCGCGTACTGGGGCTTGCCTCCGGCGGCGGTCAGCAAGCACCGGTCTTCGCGGCGCTGGGAGCGGTGTGCACCGTGCTCGATTACTCGCCGCGCCAGATCGAAAGCGAGCGCATGGTCGCCGAACGGGAAAATTATTCCGTGGAGGCGGTCCGCGCCGACATGACGAAGCCGCTGCCTTTTGAGGATGAGAGCTTTGATCTCATCTTCCATCCGGTCGCGAACTGCTATATTGAGGAAGTAAAGCCGCTCTGGCGGGAATGCTTCCGCGTGCTCAAAAAGGGCGGATGCCTGATGGCCGGCCTCGACAACGGCATCAATTTTCTTTTTAACGATGAGGAGGACCTGACTGTCCGCTACCGACTGCCGTTCAATCCGCTCAAAGATCCCGCGCTGATGGAGGAACTGCGGCGGCAAAACGACGGCGTTCAGTTTTCCCACACGCTGGAGGAACAGATCCGCGGGCAGCTTGAGGCCGGTTTCTCCCTCCGAGATCTTTACGAAGACACCAACGGCTCCGGGCCGCTCCATGAATACGGCATTCCGACATTCTGGGCGACCCTCGCGGTAAAACCATAACGAATCTACTTGATGACAGGGAAAGGAAGCATGAGGCATGAAGATTTCCGTCGTCGTGCCCTGCTGGAACGAGGAGGAGGCACTTCCGCTCTTTTATGAGGCGATCTGTCCGGTCATGCGCTCCATGCGGGAAGAATACGGCGTCGGCTTCGAGCTGATTTTCGTGGACGATGGTTCCAAGGACGGCACATTAGATCTGCTGCGCAGGTTCGCCGCCGCCGACGAGCGTGTCAAATATGTCTCTTTTTCACGGAATTTCGGCAAGGAGGCCGCCATTCTGGCCGGGCTTACCGAATCGACCGGAAATTTCACTGCCCTGATGGATGCCGATCTTCAGGATCCTCCGGCGCTGCTGCCGAAGATGTACGAAGCCGTCACACAGGGCGGATACGACTGCGCGGCAACGAGGCGCGTCACCCGTGCCGGAGAGCCGAAACTCCGCAGTTTCTGCGCCCGCACGTTTTATAAGCTGATGCACCGCATCTCCGACGCGGAGATCACCGACGGCGCCCGTGATTACCGCCTGATGAACCGGAAAATGACCGATGCGGTGCTTTCGCTCGGCGAGACCGGACGCTTCAGCAAGGGTATTTTCGGCTGGGTGGGCTTCCGGACGAAGTGGTTCGCCTATGAGAATATCGAGCGCGCCGCCGGAACGACGAAGTGGTCGTTCTGGAAGCTTGTGCGCTACTCGATCAGCGGCATCACGGCGTTTTCCACGGCGCCGCTGGATCTTCCGTTCGTGCTCGGGGCGGTGCTCACCGGAGTTTCCGTGCTCGGGGCGGTGCTCACACTGATTCTGGGCGGAAACCCGTATTGGTATCTCGCGGAACTGATCGGCTTCTGCGGCGGGCTCAACCTGCTGTGCCTCGGCGTCCTCGGCCAGTATCTCGGCCGGACCTTCTTGGAGGTCAAACGCCGCCCGGTCTATATCATCAAGGAAAAAAGCAAAGAAAACTTTCTGCTCTGAGCACAGTAAAAAGGAATAGGAAAACAGCGTCCCGCGCACGGGGAGTTCCCGCGGCCGGCGGCGCTGTTTTGTCCGTTTGAGGCTCCGGCGGTACAAATGGCGAGATTTCGGGAAGCTGAGGCGCTTTCCGGTGCCGTAGAAGGCCGATCCGACGTAGGAGAGCCCGGTCCGGATCCTCAAAACGACAACGGGGTCCGCAGGCGATTCGGCGCAGGAGAGCCCGGCCTCGGCGGTTACTCTTGATTTTTTGCGGTAGAAATTTTCGATTGACCCCTGCCGTTCCACTTTCAAAAACCTTTTTTGGAAAGGAAGCCTTTTCATGAAAAAAAAGCTCGCACAGCTCACCCCGGCGATGACGTTCATCCTTTTGATGGGCATCATCAGCATGTTTTCCGATATGACGCACGAGAGCGCCTCCGGCATCCGCGGCGCCTACCTGTCGCTACTCGGCGCTTCGGCCGCGACGATCGGATTTGTTTCCGGCCTCGGGGAGCTGGTCGGCTATTCGCTGCGCTTTGTGTTCGGTTTGATCACCGATAAAACAAAAAAATACTGGGATCTCACGATTCTCGGTTATGGAATAGATATGTTGGCGGTGCCGGCGCTCGCATTGGTCCGGGAGGACGGCTGGATCTGGGCATGCGCGCTGCTGATTGTGGAGCGCACCGGCAAGGCCATCAAGAAGCCTGCCAAAAATACGATTATGTCCTTTGCCGCGTCGTCGGAGGGCGTCGGGCGGAGCTTTGCCATTCAAGAGGCGCTCGACCAGATCGGCGCCTTCCTCGGGCCGCTGATGCTCTCCGCGGCCATGGCGCTGAAAGCCGATTCCTCCGAATATGAGAGCTGCCGTTTCGGCTTTTCGCTGCTGCTGATTCCGGCGCTGGTGACGCTCGGGCTGCTGTTTTACGCGAGAAAGAAGTTCCCCACTCCGGAAGATTTTGAAAAGACAACGGAAGAAACTCAAAAATTTCGCTTCCGTCCGTCGTTTCTGCTCTATCTCGCGGCCATCGGCCTGTTTGCTTTCGGTTTTGTGGATTTCTCGCTGATCTCGATGCATGTGTATAACAACGGTCTGATCGACGCGGAGCAGGTGCCCCTGCTGTATGCCGGGGCGATGCTGGCCGACGCAGTGGCGGCGCTGTTTTTCGGCCGCATGTACGATAAGGCCGGCTTCCGCGCGCTAACCATCTCTACGGCCCTGTCCGCGCCATTCGCACTGTTCGTATTCGGCTTCCATTCCCTGTCGATGACGATCCTCGGCGCGGTGCTCTGGGGCATCGGCATGGGCGCGCAGGAATCTATTTTCAAGGCTGCGGTCACCGACATGGTCCCGAAACAAAACCGCGCCGCCGGATACGGGATCTTTGAATGCGCGTTCGGGCTCTTTTGGTTTCTCGGGAGTTGGCTCTGCGGCGTCCTATATGATGTGTCGCTGCCTGCGCTGATTGCGGTCTCCGCCGGCGCGCAGATTTTTGCAATTTTCTTCTATTCGTTCTCCGCCACTGCGGCGAAAAAAGAGAAAGCCGCCTGAGAAGGTGCCGAAAAAGCGGCTCTTGGGCGAGTCACGCGAGCTTTTCGGAGAGACGAAGGACGCCCGTTTTTCTCTTTTGCCCACTTTCCGCCACTGCGGCGAAAAAGGAGAAGAACGCCTGAAAAAGTCCGGGAAAAGGCCGGCTCTTGCAGGATCCATGGAGACAAGCCGCGTCTCTGCCGATATGGGGTGAAAAAAATCGGGCTATGGACGGATCGGGGCCGGCGCCGCAGAAATCTAAGATAAAAAATAAAAACCCTTCGGAGCGTTTTCTCCGAAGGGTTTTCTTGCGCCTTATTTTTCCGGCGGATGTTCTTCGAGGTAGGCGTCCAGCAGTCCGGCCGCATAGCCGACAAGGTTCTTGCAAGGGCGTTCCTCAAAAAAAGTTTTGTTCCGGGGCGTAGGGACGGGGCTGCCGTCCGCGTCGATGCCGAGCAGTTCCCGGCAAAGAATCGAGCCGTTTGCCTCGCGGAAGCGCGCGGCCAGTTCCTGAATTCTTTGATTATGACAGGTCTTTGCCTCGGAATCGCCGGGTTCAAACCTGCCGTAGAGCAGCCCAGCCGCCATGAACATGCCGGTGACGGCCCCGCAGACCTCGCGGAGCCTGCCCATGCCGCCGCCGAACGAGGAGGCGAGCGCCAGCGCCGTCTCCTGCGACAGGCCGGTCCGGTCACAAAACGCCGCAAAGACCGACTGCGCGCAGTTGTAGCCTTCCGCAAAAAACGCCTCTGCGGTTTCGGAGTGTGTGCTCATAAAAATCCCTTCTTTTTGTCAGATGTCGTGACGTCGTTCCCGGTTCGGGGGAAACGGGTTTTGGCCGAGCGGGTAAAACATATCCGCCTGCCCGCTCTCCATCCGGGGGAGTGCTCCGGCAAACGAAGCGAGAGTCCGCCGGATTCTTCCATCCTCACTCGTCCGGGGAAATCGTTATAGCGTTTCTCGATTTCGACCGATTAATCGGCCGTTCCCCCCGCCCGTCCGGAAAAATCCCCGGAGCAGGGGTGCTCCGGGGACGATGAACCGGTCTTATTCGTGGTACTCAAAATGGGTGGAGGTCCATGCCTCGAATTCCTCCGGGGTGGCGAGGACTCTATGAGTGCCCTCCACGGTCCGGAGTTTTCCGGAGAGGTAGTCGATGCCGCTCGTATAGTAGTTGTAAGTCTGGGCAACGCGTTCCCGCTCGATTCTGGGGTTCGGATGCGGGATCGCAGAGAGCAGGCTCTGCGTATACGGGTGAATCGGGTTGGCAAAGATCTCGTCCGTCGTGCCGGTCTCGACCAGATGGCCAAGATGCAGCACGCCGATGCGGTTGGAGATATATTTGACCATCGAGAGGTCATGGGCGATGAACAAATAGGAGGAGCCGGTCTCCGCTTGAATATCGCGCATCAGGTTGACGACCTGCGCTTGGATGGAGACATCGAGCGCGGAGATGCACTCGTCGGCGATGATCAGTTTCGGGTTCATAATCAGGGCGCGGGCGATGCCGACACGCTGTCTCTGTCCGCCGGAGAACTGATGCGGGTAGCGCACGGCATGCTCCGGCGCGAGGCCGACCTTTTCGAGGATGCGGGCAATTTTTGCGTTGCGTTCCTCCTCGTTTTTGCAAAGGTGGTTGATGTCGAGGCCCTCCCCGATGATGTCGGCGACCTTTTTCCTCGGATTGAGGCAGGCCATCGGATCCTGAAAGATCATCTGCATCTCGGTGCGGAGCAGATGGTTGGTCTCCCGATCCATCTTTCCGGAGATATTTTTTCCGTCGAAGAGAATTTTTCCGGCGGTGGGGTCGTAGAGGCGGATGATCGAGCGGCCGATCGTCGTCTTTCCGGAGCCGGATTCGCCGACAAGGCCATAAGTTTCGCCGGCATAAATTTCAAAGGAGACGTCGTCGACGGCCTTGACAACGAATTTTTTGCTAATCGGGAAGTACTGTTTCAGGTTTTCTACCTTCAGGAGGGGCTCCTTGGTGTAGTCAATCATGCTTCCGCACCTCCTCCTTCAGCATTCTGTCGATTCTCGCGCGGAGTTCCGGCGGCATCTCAACCTTCGGGGCTCTCGGATCGAGCAGCCATGTGGCGGCGTAGTGCGTGTCGCTGATCTTGAACATGGGGGGCTCGGCGTAATCGTCGATGCGGAGCGCGAATTCGTTTCTCGGAGCAAATGCGTCTCCGGCAACCTCATGGAGCAGGTTCGGCGGACTTCCGGGGATCGTATAGAGGCGCTCGTCATGCGTATCCAGATCCGGAAGAGCGGAGAGCAGTCCCCATGTGTACGGATGGCGTGGATCGTAGTAAATCTCGTCAATCATGCCTTTTTCGACAATTTTTCCGGCATACATGACGTAGACGAAATCGGCGACCTTTGCGACGACGCCGAGGTCGTGGGTGATGTAGATGACGGAGATGCCGAGCTTTTCTTGGACATCCTTAATCAGCTCAAGGATCTTCGCCTGAATCGTGACGTCGAGC
The DNA here is from genome assembly GCA_035593545.1 of Oscillospiraceae bacterium. Classification (GTDB taxonomy): domain Bacteria; phylum Bacillota; class Clostridia; order Oscillospirales; family Ruminococcaceae; genus UMGS1668. The sequence goes on from DAOSWK010000034.1 coordinate 6,658, forward strand.
GCGGTGGTCGGCTCGTCGCAGATCAGCAGGTCCGGGTTACAGGAGAGGGCGATGGCGATGACGACGCGCTGACGCATGCCGCCGGAGAGCTGGTGCGGATAGTTTTTGATCCGCTTCTCCGGGTCGAGGATGCCGACCATGTCGAGCAGCTCGATCGCGCGTTTTTCCGCTTCCGCCTTCGGGGTGTTGTAGTGAAGAATCAAGCTCTCCATGATCTGGCTGCCGATGGTCATCGTCGGGTTGAGAGAGGTCATAGGGTCCTGAAAGACCATGGCGATGCGCTTGCCGTTGATATGCCGGCGCATCTCTTTCTGTGGGAGCTTGAGCAGGTCGAGGTCGATCACCTCGCCGTTTTCGCGGGCGTAGTTGAATTCGGCGGAGCCGGCGTTAATGCGGCCGTTGCTGTCGAGGATGCCGATCGCCGTCTTGACGGTGACGGATTTTCCGGAGCCGGATTCGCCGACGATGGCGATGGTCTTGCCTCTCGGCACGTCGAAATCCACGCCGCGCAGGGCATGAATGTCGCCGGCGGTGGTTTTGAACGAAACATCGAGGTTCCGAACGGAGAGAATCACATCTTTCTTTTCCATATCGGCGCCCCCTCACATTTCCTTCTGCTGCGGATCGAGCGCGTCGCGGAGGCCGTCTGCAACGAGGTTGCAGCAGAGCATCAGCAGCGACAGGATCATCAGCGGAAAGATAATCATATAGGTGTGTGTCGTAGCAAATTTATAGGCGTCGTTGATCATCGTGCCGAGCGAGGCGAGCGGCGCCGGGATGCCGAGGCCGACGAAAGCGAGGAACGCCTCGGTGAAGATCGCATTCGGGATGGAGAACATGGTCTGCGTAATGACCTGACCGATGATGTTCGGCATGATGGTGCTGAAGATCAGGTGGAGCGGACTTGCGCCGAGAGAGCGGGAGGCAAGCACATATTCCTGCTCTTTGAGCTTGAGCATCTGAGCACGGGCGATACGGGCCATCGGGATCCATCCGATCAGGGAGATAGCCACGATGATGGCGCCGAGCCCCGGGCTCATGATGAGGATCATCAGCGTGACGATGACAAGGTTCGGGATGGAGTTGAGCAGCTCCGCGATCCTCTGCATGATCATGTCCGCCTTGCCGCCGAAGTAGCCGGAGATGAGGCCGTAGGAGAGTCCGAACACAATATCGACGGTCACGGCGACGAGCGCGACCAAAAGGGAGATGCGGGTGCCTTCCCAGACGCGCGTAAAGATGTCGCGCCCGAGGTTGTCGGAACCGAACCAGTAGTAAACGTCGTCCCAACCGTTTGCCTCATAACCGTTTTTCTCGACAGTGCCGCTGGAGGTGATGATCGATTCTGTCCCGTTGAAGCCGAGCCATTCGAGGCCTTTGATTCTTGGAGCGAGGTTTTGTTCCTGGATGGTCTGCTGATTGTATGTATACGGCGTCATCCATGGGCCGACGATGGCGAAAAAGATGATGACCACAATCAGAAGGAGGCCGATCACGGCGCCCTTATTTTTGACGAAGCGTTTATAGGCATCCAGCCAGAAGTTCTGGGAAGCGAAGTTTGTATCGATATGTGCGTGAATATCGTTGTGCTTCAGCTCGAAGGCGTCGGCCGGAAGATTGTTCATGTCAGGGCCGGTTCCATTTTGGAGGATATTCGCATCAAGTTCAGGATTGCTCATGATTATCCTCCTTTGAAAGCCGGATTCTCGGGTCGATGATGCCGTACATCAGGTCGACGATCAGCATGACGCCGATGTACATGACGCTGTAAACAAAGGAGAGAACAATGGTGACGTTATAGTCGTTGGACTGAATGGAGCGGACCATCAGTTCTCCGATGCCGGGGATGGAGAAGATTTTTTCCACGACCAGCGAGCCGGTCATCTGGTTGACGAACAACGGCCCGAGGACGGTGATGATTGGAATCAAAGCGTTGCGCAGAATATGATTGACGATCAGCTGTATGCCGTTGACGCCTTTGCTTCTTGCCAGAAGGATATAATCGCTGCGCATCACTTCAAGAATCTCCGTCCGGGTAAACCTCGCGATATTGGCCAAACTGAACATCGCAAGCGAGATCGTCGGCATGATCGAGGACTCGAACGGATTTTCGGTGGAGTAAAGCAGCGGCAACCATCCTAAACGGAAACCCACAAAATAGGCGAGGCCTAACGCAAATACATAGGACGGTAAACTGACGCCCAGCACGGAAAGAATGGTTGCGATGGTGTCGATGATGGAGTTATGCCGCAGGGCGGCCGCAATTCCGAGGAACAACCCGATTAGGGAGCCGATGGCAACCGCCTGGAAACCGATCCGCAGACTGGTGGGCAGCCTCGTTTTCAGCAGTTCGGTGATCGGGACATTCTTTGAAATGTTGTAAGATACGCCGAAATCGCCGCGGCACATGTTGAATACATAGCGAAAATACTGCATGTAGAGCGGATCGTTCAGGCCGTATTTTTCTTTCATCGTTTCAATCTGCTGCTGGGTGAGCTTTTCGTCGTTGAACGGAGAGCCCGGCATGAGCTTGAGCATCGAAAAAAGAAGCAGCAGCAGGATCAGCAGCGTGATCACGGACATGATCAGGCGCTTAAAAAGATATTTTTTCACTGAGGATGACCCCTCCTCTTATAAAAGCATACAGTGGCTCTCTTCGGAAAGCCACTGTATGCATAAATTTTGTGCCGAAAGGAACCGGCTGCTCCGCAGAATCAGGAAATCACGGTGCGGATAAAGACGCGGTTCAGGCCAACCGTGTGGAATTCAACGCCGGTGACGTTGGATTTGATCAAGGTGGCGTCGCAGTTCTGATACAGCGGGAAGATGACGTAATCGTCGGCAACCAGCTTCTCAGCCTGTTTGAAGACGTCCCAGCGTTCCTGAGTATCATAATCGCCGTTGGTAACGCCGTTGATCAGAGCGTCGAAGTCCGAATTGCTCCAGAGTCCGTAGTTATAGGAATTGGAAGTGGAGAGCCACAGCGTCATGTAGGTCATCGGGTCGGCGTAGTCGGGTCCCCAACGGGAGATGCCGATATCAAAGTTATGGTTTTTCATCAGGTCGGAACGCTCTTTTTTCGGCATGGAAGCGATGGTGATCTCGAGGCCGGGCAGGTTGGTCTCCCACTGCTCTTTCAAGAACTGAGCCACATAGAGGGCGGTCTCAAGGTCCTCAACTACGATGGTGTAGGAGAGGGAGCTGACGCCCAGTTCGGCAAGTCCGGCGGCCCAGGCTTCCTGAGCGGCGGCGATATCCATCGTGTTGTACTGATATTCGGTCTCCGCGTCGCCGGTCTCGGTCTGGTTGACGGATTTCCGATAATCGAGGCCGTCAGGGCCGGTGGAAAGGCCATACGGGATATACCAGTAAGCCGGGATGGAGCCGTCTTTCAGGATGTAGTCGGCGATATGTTCACGGTCATAGGAGAGGGCGAGAGCCTTGCGGATATTTTCATTCTCAAGGCCGTTGTCGGCGCTGATGTTCGGCGTGACGTACCAGAGATAACCGGTCATGACCGGCTGATACTCCGGATCGTCGGCGACCAGCTCGACCATCTCGGAGGAGAGCTTCGCAACGTCAAGTTCGCCGTTCTGGTAAGCAAGGTAAGCTTCCTGATAGTCCAGGATGACCTTGTAGTTGATGCCGGCGCAGATAACGCCGTCGACATCCCAGTAATCTTCATTCTTGGTCAGGGTGAAAGCGGTGGCGGCAACGGAATAATCCGTCGCAACGTACGGGCCGCAGGAGAGGAAATACTCCGGAGCGGTGGCGTACAGATCGCCGCACTCCTCAACGAAAGCCTGACTTGCCGGGAAGAATGCCGGGAAATACATCAGGGTCTCGAAGAAGCCGCAGGGGGCTTTCAGATGGACAACCAGAGTCTTATCGTCGACAGCTTCGACGCCGAGCTCGGAAGGATCCTTCTCGCCGGCGACGATTTCGGAAGCGTTGACGATGCCGGCCGCGTCACCAAAGATGAACGCATACTCGGCTGCATTGTTCGGATCGACCATTCTCTGCCAGGCAAAGACAAAGTCGGAAGCGGTGACAGGGGCATAGACGCCGTTGACGTTGGACCAATTGGCATCACGAAGATGGAAGGTCCAGGTCAGCTGGTCTTCGGAAACTTCCCAGCTCTCGGCAAGACCCGGAGCCAGAGAACCGTCGCCCTGCAGGAGGATCAGACCGTCGATCAGATGGCCGATAACCTCGAAGTCATCGCCGGAACCAGTCTGAAGCGGGTCAATGGAAGTGATGGCAGCGGCCACATGGACATTCAGGAAACGGTCGGAAGCGGTTTCTTCACCGCCGGATTCCGCCTCGGAAGAGGGAGCTTCACTCTCGGATTCCTCCTCGGTAGAACCACCGCAGGCTGCAAGGCTGAACATCATGATCAGCGCCAGCAGCATAGCAAGCAGTTTTTTCATTTTTTTACACCTCTCTTAATATTTCGGCAATGAAGGTTTTGCAGGGCAAAAGTTCATTGTGATGTTTTGTATTTTAAACCCATCTTTCCCGTTTGTCAAGAACATTCAGCATAAATATGCCGAATACTGCGACCATGTTCCGGGCCATTCTTCCGAGCAAAAACAGAAAAGGAAGGAGGCTTTTTAAGAGAAATACTACCTTTATAATATGGATTGCGGGGAAACGCTTTTTGGGAGGGCGAAAAAGCCGCGCTCGGAGGAGGCGGAATTCCCTTCCGAAAAACGAAAAATATACAAAAATAAAGCGAATAAATATACACTTTTTCCGAAGCCGAAAAATGCTCGGAAAAATGAATAGAAGGAAATATCCCCTGCAAAATATTTTTCTTTTTTTCAATATTCAAAAAAAGCCGCCGCTTTCCGGAAGGAAAACGATGGCTTCCATATAAATACAATTGTCCTTACTTCACGGACTCGCGGACCTCGAGCAGCACCCGGTCGAGAGCCTCCTGTTCGAGGGAGTAATCGCCCTCAAGGTAATCCTCTCCGAGCAGGCGCCGCAGGATCTCCCGCATCATGACGGGGTTCCGAATCAAAACGGGGCCGAGGCTCCAAGTGCCGAAAAAGTTTTTGCAAAGCGTTCCTTCGACGCCTCCGATTTTTTCGTTGTCGGAATAACCCATCTCGACCGTGAAAAGCGGAGAAGGATTTTCCCCTTCAAAATAAAGATTTTCCGAGCGGTTCACGCAGCCGAAGACGGTTTCCTCCGGCGCAAAGACCGGGTGGAGCAGCTCGTCGTGCACGATGAGCCCGTCGAATTCTTTTCCGGTATAGTCGAAGAGGCCGAGCGCCTCATGGGTCTTGCCGTCCAGCGTCTCAAAGCTTTTTCCGAAGAGCAGCCGTGCGCTTCCGGTGACGAGAAAGATCGTTCCGGCTTCGAAAGCTCGGACAAATTCTTCACGGTACTGGATGATGTGTTCGCTCACCGCGGACAGATTTCGGCATTTCCCATGTCCGATATAGATAAAATTATAGCCCTCAAGTGAAATTTTTTCACCATATTCCACACAGGAAACTGAATAATTGCAGCCGCATTCCCGGATCCGCATACACAGGGCATCGAGGTTTTTGAAGTCCCCGATGAGGTCGAGGGTTTTGGAGTAAAGATGCAAGATATTCACATGCTTCATAACGATTTCAGCACCTCCAGAAACTTCGTCTCGTTTTCGAGAGCGTAGGCGGAGAGAATATAGATGTCGCCGGCGGTCGCGTCGACGGCGGCCGGGATTTTCTCCAGCGTATCCGCAACGGTCACGCGGCTCATCTCCACGCCGGCGACCTTTAGACGGACGGCAAGGTCCCAGCAGCGGTTTCCGACGCAGATGATGTGATCGACGGTGCCGGCCATGCGTTCAAAGCCGACATCGTACATATAAAGGACGTCCTTGTTATGGGAGTGCAGCATGTTGCTGGCGAAGATGATGGCGGTGCGTTCACCCTTCTGTTCCACGACGTAGTCCACGGACTGGTCGATGGAGGCCGGATTCTGTTTGGTCAGGATGAGCTGCGTCCTTCTGCCTTGGACGGGGAATTCCTGATAGCGGGTGGCGTGGACGGTAAACGTGCCGACCGCTTTTACCGCTTCCTCAAAGGGGATCCCCGCGCTGGTGGCAACGGCAATGGCGGCGATCGTGTTGAAAAGATAATAGGTGGCGCCGTAGGTCGCTTTCACTCTCGTGCCCCGGAGCGTATAGCTGAAGTCGTCGAAGTCGAAATCCGTGCCGAGGAAATCCGCCTCCGGGGTGGCAAATCCGCAGTTCGGGCAGCGGAATTTGCCGAGGTGGTTGTAGTGGCGGTACTCATATTCGAGCGGATGGAAGCACTTCGGGCAGACTTTTCCGTCGTCGGTGCCGTTTTGGCAGGTCTCGGTGGAACGGGAGGTGCGGTCCATGCCGAAGAAGATAATCGGGTTGTCGGCTCCGATGGAACCGTCGGCTCCGTCGGGAAGGCGCTGGGAGATCGGGTCGTTCGCGTTGAGGATCAGCGTGGTGCCCGGAACGACGGCCATCTTGATTTTATCGAATACGATCTCCGGGCAGCAGTTGCGGGCGATCTGGTCGCGGAGCAGGTTGTTGACGAGGAAGAAGTCCGGATGGACGGACTTGACGAGAAAACGCATGTATCGCTCGTCGACCTCGAGCACGACATAGTCGGCTTTTACTCGGCCGCCGAGCGTGCAGTGGTTGAGCAGCAGCGTCGCAACGCCGCCGAGCATGTTGGAACCTTTGGCATTGTTGATGGCGGTGTGTCCGGTCTCCCGAAAAATGTGGGTGATCAGGTTGGAAGTGGTGGTCTTGCCGTTTGTTCCGGTGACGCAGATCACTTTTCCGTCGAACCGCAGCCGTGCGAGAGCGTCCGGACAGAGCCGAAGCGCCCACTCGCCCGGCTTTGCGGTGCCCTTATGAACCATTCTGCCGGCAAGGTAGAGTATCCGACAGAAAAAAACGGCCAATACGAATCTCATGTTTCGTCTTCTTTCTTATTGTCCTTGGGGAATACCCGTGGAAATTATATGCTCCGGCGGCTTTCAAGTCAAGGGGAAGCGCATTTTCCCAAAAGGAGGCATACATTTCCAAAGATCGGCGCACTTTTTAAAAGAACGTCGCCGCTTTCTGAAAGAAAAGCGTCCTTTTCCGGCGGAAAGTGTGCTTTCTGCGAAAAGAGCGGTTCTTCCCTTGAAAAAATGGCAAAAATTATATATCATATGTACATTAAATATCCGGAGGCCATCATGAAAAAAATCATTGCGGAAAACAGAAGGCGCTTCGCGCTGCTGCTTGCGGCGGAGGGGATCATCCTGCTGCTCTGCGCGTTCGGCAGGCAGCTCTCCGGCCGGGAGCTCTATTTCCGTGAGGTGGAAGCGGATGCTCTTTCGATGACGAGAGGAATCTATTCGGAATATTGGGGCGGCGTCTGGGTCGACGGCACCTTCGGCTATGAGGAGAGCGGCAATTTCACCTATGGACCGTATCTTCCGCTCTCTTCCGGCACCTACGATATCACGCTTCGTTATTACGCGGATACCGACGGCAACACCTGTAACGCCTTCGCCGCGGATATTCCCTACGGCGCCCTGAAGGAAGACGTCATTTTTCTCGCGCCGGGCGAGGAATCGGTCACCTTCCGGATCTGGCTCTCCGCCGATATCGACAATTTTGAACTGCAAACCGATTATGACGGAACGGGGACCTTCGTGATAAAAGGATTTACGATCTCGGAGTGCCCGCAGGCCGGTTTGTACCGCGCGTTCAAGTGGCTCTGCGCCTTCCTTCTTCTGGACGGCGCCGCGCTGCTCTGGCTCCTTTGGAAGAAAAACGGCCTGACGGAGGAACAGGGCAAGCGACTGATGATCCTTGCGGCGGTCATCCTTGCGGCGTCGGTGCCGCTCGGCGCGGACTATGTGATGCAGGGGCACGACATCCGTTTTCATCTGATGCGGATCGAGGGCCTGCGGGAGGGGCTTCTCTCCGGGCAGTTCCCGGTCAGGATCCAACCCTACTGGCTCGACGGCTACGGCTACGCAACCTCGGTTTTTTACGGAGACCTGTTCCTGTATGTGCCGGCGTTTTTAAGGATTGCGGGCTTCACCGTGCAGGGTGCGTATAATGCTTTCTTGTTCTTTGTCAACGCGGCGACCTGCCTGCTCGCCTACTGGAGCTTCAAAAAAATCTTTCGGGATGAGAACGCGGGGCTGCTCGGCTCGGCGCTCTATACGCTTTCCGCCTATCGGTTAACCGATCTCTATGTGCGCAGCGCGGTCGGCGAATTCTGCGCGATGATGTTCCTGCCGGTGCTGCTGGCGGGCATGTACGAGCTTCTGTTCGGCGATACGAAGAGCCCCGGCTATCGGAAAGCATGGGTCGCACCCGCGCTCGCCGTCGCCGGTATCGGTTACAGCCATGTGATCTCCTGCGTCACGGCCGGCACATTTTTGGTTCTTGGTCTCCTCCTGTTTTATAAGCGCGTATTCCGGGCGGAGCGCTTCTTCGCCCTTTGTAAGACGGTTCTCGCCGCCATTCTGCTCTGCGCCTCTTATGCGGTACCGTTTCTCAGTTACCGGGAGGACGCCTTTGTCTTCAACAGCGCCTCCCGCCTCGACAATCTGATTCAGACCGACGGCGTCTATCCGGCGCAGATGTTCTCGCTCTTCCAGAACGGCAGCGGAAACAGCCAGTCCGGCGTCGGCGGCATGCCCGGCGAGATGCCGCTCTGCCTCGGCGCGGCGCTGATGATCGGCGCGGCCGCCTTTCTCTGGAGCTGTGTGGTCAAAAAGAAGGGCGTTCCGGCAGCCGACCGGAAGAAGGGCGCCGTTCTGCTGCTGCTCTCCGGGATCGCCTGTTTTCTCTGCACGATTTATTTTCCATGGGATCGGATCTCCCGCATGGGGGATCTTGCGGCGCTGGTGGTCTCCAATATCCAGTTCCCGTGGCGCTATCTCGGGATCGCCGGGCTGATGCTCGCGGGCGTCTCCTGCGCGGCGGTGCTCGCCTTCCGCCATGCCTATGGGAAAACGGCGGAGGCGGTTCTCTCCGGCGTGCTGGCCGCGGCGGTGTTTGTCACGGCCTCGTGGACTTATTATGACGTGCTCAATGAGCACGGCGCTTACCGCTATTACGATCAGGGCTCGATCGGCACCTTCAGCATCGGCGGCGG
>DAOSWK010000134.1:0-3059 GCA_035593545.1 Oscillospiraceae bacterium
GCGGCCGTCCGCACCGCCGTCTGCGCGCTCGCGGACCGGATCGGGGAGGAAGCCGGTCTCTCAGGAGAATGGATCAGAAAAGCTGTCATTGTCGGGAATACGGTCATGCTCTGCCTGCTGACGGAAGGGGACGCTTCACGGCTCTGCGCCTCGCCGTTTCTGCCGGAAAGCCTGTTCGGGGAGATGGTCTCCTCCTCTTCGCTCGGCCTCGCGGGCCTTTTGGAAGAGGCAGAGGTCTATCTTGGCCGGTGTGTCTCGGCGTTTGTCGGGGCGGATATTACGGCGGCGATGCTGGCTTCCCGACTGGATGAGGCGAAAGCGCCGCTTCTGCTGATGGATATCGGCACAAACGGCGAGATGGCGCTGGCAAAAGGGGAAAGGATCCGCGTCTGTTCCACCGCGGCGGGCCCGGCGTTCGAGGGCGCTGGCATCTACTGCGGCACACAGGCGGTTCCGGGCGCTGTCTCCGGCGTCGAGTTTCAGAACGGCGGTTTTTCCGTTCGCACGATCGCCGACGCCGCGCCGTGCGGGCTCTGCGGCTCCGGGCTGATCGACGCCGCCGCCGCCATGCTTGCCGCCGGCATTCTGGATGAGACCGGAAGGATCGACGAGGAACAGGCGGAATCGCTCGGCGTGCTCACAGAGGCGGAAGGGGTTCCCGCCGTCGTGCTCAAAGATAAAATCGTGCTCACGCAGAAGGATCTGCGGAAATATCAGCTTGCGAAAGCGGCGGTCTGCGCGGGGGCGGAGACGCTTCTGCATCATTCCGGCCTCCGAACGGAAGAACTGTCGGAAATCCTGCTGGCCGGTGGCTTCGGCAGCTTCCTGTCTGTTAAGAACGCGGCTGCGACCGGCCTTCTTCCGGCAGGCTGTGAAAAAAGGGCGAGGGCGGTCGGCAACGCGGCCGGCTCCGGCGCCTCCATGATGTTGCTCTCAGATGCGGAGCGCCGGCGCGCGGAGGAAATCGCAGCCGCCGCCGAGACCGTCGACCTCTCTTCGAATGCCTTTTTTATGGACCGCTATGTGGAGGACATGCTGTTTGAGTGAACCGATGCCGGGTCGCCGGACCTTCCCGGCTTTCATATGATTATCCGCATTTTTCTGGGGCAGACAGCTTTTTGCGAAACTCATTTCCGGCGGTATCTTATCTATGTTGTTCGATAAATCGATGCCGGGCCGACGGAAAGAATTTCGAGCGGCCGCTTTTTCGATCGGCGACGGATTTTCGGGCCGATCAGGAACCCCGGACCGTTCGTTGATACTTCCGAAGATCGGTAGTATACTAACAAGCGAAAGCTGTTCCGTTTCTTTCGTCCGGGCATCTCGGAAATCTGTTCATACAGGGCGAAAGGACGGCAAAAAATGAATGGGACTTTCTGTTTCGGCATCGGATGCCCAAAAGGGGAATGGACGGCGCCGAAACGGACAATTCAATAATTCAGGAGAGAAAACATGCTGAAAATTGAACATCTGACCAAGAAATTCGGAAATAAAATCGCGGTGGACGACCTCACGCTCTCGATTGCGCCGGGAGAAATTTACGGTTTTATCGGGCATAACGGCGCCGGCAAGACGACGACCATCAAGGCCTGCTGCGGCATTTTACAGTTCGACGCCGGAGAGATCCTGATCGACGGACACTCCATCAAGGAGGAGCCGATTGCCTGCAAAAAGCTTCTTGCCTACATTCCGGACAACCCGGATCTGTACGATTATCTTTCCGGAATTCAGTATTTGAATTTCATCGCCGACGTCTACGGCGTGGATGCCGCCGAGCGGAAGGAACGCGTTCATGAATATGCCGGCAAATTCGATCTGACAGGCGATCTTGCCCAGCCGATCTCCGCGTATTCCCACGGTATGAAGCAAAAGCTCGCGATCGTCGCCGCATGGCTGCATGCGCCGAAGCTCATCATCATGGACGAGCCGTTCGTCGGGCTGGATCCGATCGCCTCCCATCTGCTCAAGGAGATGATGCGCACGCACTGCGACGCAGGCGGCTCCATCTTTTTCTCGACGCATGTGCTGGAGGTGGCCGAGAAGCTCTGCGACAAGGTCGCCATCATCCGGCAGGGGAAACTTGTCGTCAGCGGGAGCATGGAGGAAGTGAAAGGGAACACCTCGCTGGAGGATGTATTCTTGGAACTGGAGGGAGACCATGCTTAACGCACTGATGCGGGTCCGCTTTGCCGCGATGCGCAGCTGGCTCACCGGCGCGTCGCGCTATAAACAAAAACAGACGAAGGCCAAGACGATCGGTTTTGCGCTGCTGATTCTTTATGCGGCAGGAGCATACGCCTTCATGTTTTACGGCTATTTTTCCATCATCAGCCGCCCTTATTATGAGGCGGGGCTCGGCTGGACGTATTTTTCCATGTTTGCGGTGACCAATTTTGCGCTGATGTTCATCGGGAGCATCTTTGCGGCGAAAGCGCAGCTCTATGAGGCGAAGGACAACGAGCTGCTTCTCTCGATGCCGATTCCTCCGTCGGCCATTTTGGCCAGCAGGATGCTGACCCTTTTGCTGATCAATCTGGCATTCGACCTGATTACGGCGATTTCGGCGGGCATCGCGTGGGCGCAGTCCTGCCCGGTTCATGCGGCCGGCATCCTTGCGTTTGTCGTGATCAGCCTATTGCTGCCGCTGTTTTCTCTGGCGCTGTCCATCCTTTTCGCGTGGCTGCTTTCGCTCCTGACCCGCAGAATCCGGAGAAAGACGCTGCTCTCCACGGCCTTTTCGCTGGCGTTCCTCGGCGCATATTTCGTTCTTGTGGGCCAAATGCAGAACATGATTACCAAGCTGGCGCAGAACGGCACCGCCGTCGCCGAGCGGCTCGGAGGGGTCTCTATCCTCTACTGGATCGGCAAAGCGATCGCGGACGGAGATCTGCGGCTGCTGCTGTTTTCGGCGGCGTGTCTGGTTCTGCCGTTTTTGCTTGCCTACTGGCTCGTATCCAAAACCTTTATCCGTACCGTGACCGCAAAACCGGGCTTCGCAGTGGTTGCATATAAGGAAAATATGCAGAAGGTCTCGGGCGTCTTTTCCGCGCTCTATCAGC